>DLGO01000025.1 GCA_002482725.1 Bacteroidetes bacterium UBA7692
TTCCAACTCCGGATTACACGGAATAACACGGATTTTTTAGCAGCCGGAATACAGGAGACGGGTTCGGAGAACCCTTTTTATCTGGGGTTCGGGATTCCTTGCAGAAAATCCCGAACAGCGGAGCAGCCGCGAATACAGGAGGCGAGGTCACAGGCACCGCTGCGCTAAAGCCTTCGCCAGATAGATATGGTCTATGACCGGGAATGTTCTTTGAAATGATGAGTGAATGTGCCATGAGGTATGAGCGTGGCGTATGGGCCAAGCGCGAAGGATAGGAACGAATAGCCCACAGCGGAGCGAGGACTAGCAGTGGATAGCCTGACCGCAGCGCAGCGGAGGACGCGCCCAAAAAAAGAGCGGAAAAAGAGAGCGGAGAGTAATGGTTTTAGAATAAGGGAACAAATGAATGCGGCATAAAAAATGAAAAAACAATATTATAAAACAACAAATCAGCTAATTGCTATCTTCGCGGGCCATGGATTTTATTGAAGAACAGAACAGACGCAAGACATTTGGAATAATAAGTCACCCCGATGCAGGTAAAACTACCCTGACGGAGAAGCTGCTGCTATTTGGTGGCGCCATACAGGTGGCCGGTGCTGTAAAGAGCAACAAGATAAAGAAGAGCGCTACGAGTGACTTTATGGAAATAGAGAAGCAGCGTGGTATATCGGTGGCTACATCGGTAATGAGCTTTGAGTACGGTGGCAAGCTGATAAATATATTGGATACACCGGGCCACAAAGACTTTGCCGAAGATACCTACCGCACCCTTACTGCCGTGGATTCGGTAATAATGGTGGTGGACAGCGTGAAGGGCGTGGAAGAACAAACCCGCAAGCTGATGGAGGTATGTGCCATGCGCAAAACCCCTGTAATAGTGTTTGTGAACAAGCTGGACCGCGAAGGCAAGGACCCGTTTGAGCTGATGGAAGAGATAGAAAAAGAGTTGAAGATTATTACATTTCCGCTTTCGTGGCCTATAAACCGCGGCAGCACCTTTAAAGGGGTGTATAACCTGCACCGGAAATCGCTGAACCTTTTCCGCCCCAGCTCTACCAAAGTATCGGACGAAATAGTAGAGATAAGCGATATAAACGACCCTAAGCTAAACGAGCTGATAACCGAGCGCGATGCCAACAAGCTGCGCGAGGATGCCGAGCTGATAACATCGGTGTACGACAACTTTGATGTAAACGACTACCTGGCAGGCGACGTAGCCCCGGTATTTTTTGGTAGTGCGGTAAACAACTTTGGTGTACAGGAATTGCTGGACACCTTTATAGAAATAGCGCCTACACCGCGCGGCCGCGAAACGGACAAGCGCGAAGTGGAGCCTACCGAGAAAAAACTAACGGGCTTTATATTTAAAATACACGCCAACCTGGACCCTAAGCACAGGGACAGGATAGCGTTTTTGCGCATAGTAAGCGGAACATTCGAAAGGAACAAATACTACAAGCACACCCGCCTGAACAAGGAACTGCGCTTTAACACGCCGGTAACCTTTATGGCACAGGACAAGAACATAGTAGATGAGGCTTTTCCGGGTGATGTGGTAGGACTATACGATACCGGCAACTTTAAAATAGGTGATACGCTGACAGAGGGCGAGCAAATGAACTTTAGAGGTATACCGAGTTTTTCGCCGGAGATATTCAAGGAGTTGATAAACACCGACCCGATGAAAACCAAGCAACTGGAAAAAGGCATATCGCAGCTTACCGACGAGGGTGTGGCGCAGCTGTTTACACAGCAGCCCGGCAACCGTAAGTTTGTAGGCACTGTGGGCGAACTTCAGTTTGAGGTAATACAACACAGGCTATTGCACGAGTATGGTGCATCGTGCCGTTTTCAGGCTATAAACATGACCCGCGCCTGCTGGCTTACCAGTGAAAATCCGCAGAAACTGGAGGAGTTTATCCGCTTTAAAAGCACCAGTATAGTGCGCGACAAAGATGATAACCTGGTGTACCTGGCCCCTAGTGAATGGTTCCTGAAAATGGAGCAGGACAATAACCCGGATATACAGTTCCATTTGAACTCGGAATTCAAAACAGAAACTGCATAAAACAGTATAAAAACTGAGCCGAAAATCGCTTAGCGTTTGCGCCAGTTGCTAACAGGTGCAGCGGAAGTGCCGGCAACGGGAGCCTTAAGACCATCGGCCTCGTAAGCTACGGCAGCAAGCAATGCAGCTACTATAGCTTCGCCTTCGGTATCTTCTTTCAGGTATTCAGGCTTGTAGTGCTTAGCTACAAAATGCGTATCGAAAGCGCCGCTGACAAAATCGGGATGGGTAACCACAAACCGGCCAAAGGCAAGGGTGTTTTTAACGCCTACAATTTTGTAGTCGTGTATAGCCCGCACCATGCGCTCTATAGCCTCGTTGCGGTCTTTGCCGTAAGCCACCAGCTTGGATAGCATAGAGTCGTAGTAAATAGGAATATCCATACCCTCGCGGTAGCCATCGTCTACACGTATACCAACGCCCTCGGGCTTGCGGTACTGCTCCAGGCGACCAATATCGGGCAGGAAGTTGTTCAACGGATCCTCGGCATATACACGCAGCTCAAGTGCATGGCCACGGATAATAAGGTCGGATTGAGAGAAGGAAAGCTTCTCCCCTCTTGCTACTTTGATTTGTTCTTTTACAAGGTCGATACCGGTAATCATTTCGGTAACAGGGTGCTCTACCTGCAGTCGGGTGTTCATTTCCAGGAAGTAGAAGTTCAATTGTTCATCTACCAGGAACTCCACCGTACCTGCACCCAGGTAGTTGCAAGAGCGGCCAACGTTAACAGCCGCAGCACCGATAGCAGCACGGCGCTCTTCGTTCAGGCAACTGCTCGGAGCTTCTTCTACTACCTTCTGGTGCCTGCGCTGTACAGAGCACTCGCGCTCGAAAAGGTGTACTATGTTGCCATGTGAGTCGGCCAGTATTTGTACCTCTATGTGCTTAGGTGAACCAACGTACTTCTCTATGAATACGCTATCGTCGCCGAAAGAGTTAAGGGCTTCGCTTTGTGCACGCTGCATTTGCTCGCCCAGCTCGGATTCTTCGGTAACTACACGCATACCCTTGCCACCACCGCCTGCGCTGGCTTTTATAAGTAAGGGATAGCCTGTAAGCTTAGCTACCTCTATAGCTTCGTCTACTGTAGTTATAGCGCCTGCACTGCCCGGCACCATTGGTATGTTGAACTGCTTGGCAGCCTCTTTGGCAGCCAGCTTGCTGCCCATTACCTCTATGGCCTCGGGAGTAGGACCAACGAATATGATGCCTGCATCCTTTACCGCTTGCGCAAAACCAGCGTTCTCGCTCAGGAAACCATAACCCGGGTGAATGGCATCAACACCTGCCTCAAGGGCTTTCTGTATGATGAAATCACCACGCAGGTAAGATTCTTTGGAAGGTGCAGGACCTATGTAAATAGCCTCGTCGGCATATAGCACATAAGGTGAAATACGGTCTGCATCGGAGTAAACAGCTACAGTGGCAATGCCCATTTCGCGCGCACTTTTCATGATACGCAATGCAATCTCCCCCCTGTTGGCTACTAATAATTTCTTCATTGTCTGTAAATAGAATGCCGAATATAATAAGAAGTGTAAAGCACAGAGGATTTGCCCCAAACAAAAAAAGCAGCGGCCACCAAATGGTAGCCGCTGCCTGATAAAAGTAAGGTAGGGATTGTATTATTTGAAGCCTATCTGCTTGGTGTCTGCAGCAGCTACATTCTGGCAAAACGTACGGAAGGCCGCATAGTCTGCGACAGGCAGTACGTCAGCTTTCTGCTTCATGGTACGGGTAGCTATCAGTTTGCCAGGCAGCACCTTGTAAGTAAGCGAGTAGTCGTACACACCGCAGCTATAGGATACCGAAGCAGGGGTCTCAGCCAGCAACTTGCCGGCAGGCAGATTAACGGTTATGGTTTCTTTGGCAAACTCCATAGCGTTGTACTGCCATATATTGAAAGGGTACTTACGTGTTTCCAGGCTCACGAAATCAAGCGAGGTAAAGGCATCTGTAAATGGCAGCTTAATGATCTTAATGCCAATGATCTCTTTCACCTCATTAGAAATTTTGTAGGTGTAGTCGTACTTCACGGTATCCTTCAGGCCTTTCAGGTCACTGAAATTAAGGCTCACCAGCTTAACAGGATTGCTGAAATCTCCGCTAACCGATTCGGTCATTTCTTTCTCCTGCTTTTCTTTGCCCAGGTCGGCAAAGCTGTTGCGGGTGTAGGAAGCATAAGCCCCGATGCGCGACACAGTGCGCTTCAGCGTCATGTCATTGTTCTCGAAGCTAAGTGTAGTTTCGCGCACTACACCATTGTTTGTGCGGATATTGCTTTTCAGCGGCTTCAACCTGCCCTGCAGGGTATCGCCTTCGCGCGGTATCACCAGCGATATGGCATTGGTAAGCTCATAAGGCAGCACACCAAAGCTCAGCTTCTGGTCGGTAAGCTCTACTACATATTGCTTGCCATCCAGGCTGGCAGTAGCTATACAGTGGTTGAATGCAACACTTGGCACAGTAAAGTCGAGGTCGCCATTATCGCGTGTGTCTATCAGTATCAGGTTGGCTTTTATGCCTACCTCTTTGCACATAGCCACGAAAAGCGTGCTTACGTCTTTACAGTCGCCCAGTTTGGTGCTGATAGTGCGGGAAGCCTTTTGCGGCACCAGTGCAGACTGCATGAAAGATACGCTGCTGTAGCGGATATTATCCTCTATAAACTCGTATATTTTCTTTGCCTGCTGCAGTTGGGTCAGCTTTATCTTTTCTTTGAAAAGCTCTGCTACGGCTTCTTTCAGCTCGAAGTCGGATTTTGCTTTGGTGCTGGAAAGATCGGAGTACCACTTGGCCACATAGTCCCAATCAGGTATGCTGCTCACCTCCAAAAGAAATCCTGCATCATCCAATGGTGGCATATAGGTTTCGGAGTGTATGGCATCCTGCTTGCCACCTGCCCAGCTCTTTAGCTGGTAGCCCTCAAACTTAGTAGTAACAGGGGTTACCTCTCCGCCGCGCACTACTGCATTGTATTTCAGGTTGTCCGGGGTCAGGAGGCTGTATACCGAATTGATAACAGGTATATAGGTATTGAAGTTGTGCTCATCCCAAAACTGCTGCGCCATGCGGCCGCTGGCATAGTTTTGTATGCGATAGGTTACGTGTATGCCATCGTTGATATCCAGTCCTGTAAACACAGCATAGTTGTCGCTGGTTTCGGCCTTCACCTTGCTGCCATCGGCTTTCAGTACTTCTGCCTTATCTATGATAAGCTTTTGTGTATAGCCGTTGAAACCTATGGAGTATTCCTTCCACCGGTCGATACCGGCTTTGTTCAGCACTTTTACCACAAGGGTAACTTTCTCTTCAGAGCCACCTTCGGGGTATACGATACGCTGCATATCGTTCAGCACTATCAGGCTGTTATCTTCCGGGTAGGCTTCTGCTCCCGGTGCTTTTTTGAACTGATCGTACACATCCACTTTGTTGAACAGGTCAAACAGCTCTTTTTTACCATCCAGCCTTCTTATGATTTCACGGGCGCTGTAGTTGGTAGGTTGGTAGTAGATGGCTTTTTTATAAGATTCCCGGGCAGCATCTTTGTCGCCCATGGCTTCCTGTATTTTGCCCAGCTTATCGTAGTAGTAGCCATATTCGGGTGCAAACTCCAGGGTCTTGTTCTGCCAGATAAGGGCGTTTTTATAATCTTCCAGTGCAAAGTAGATATCGCTCAGGTCGTTGTAATAGCGTATGGCATGAGGGAAATCCGTAACCCTGCTTTTGTATATCTCCAGGGCTTCGTTGCCCTTGCCCAGCTTAAACAGGTTCTGCGCTATTGTCACTTTCACATTGTCGTCCAGTAGCTTTTTCTGGTAGTTGTACAGTATCTGGTTACCGGCATTCAGGTCCTTGCCCGAGTTAAGCACCAGGCCATATTTAGCCGCCATTATGCTGTAGTTGTAAGGATACTTCTGGTAGAGCTTATCTACCATCTTTTTTGCCTCATCTATTTGTTTGCGGTTGCTCAAAAGGTTAAGGTCAGCAATCTCTGTGTACATAGAGGTGCCATAGTTGTTCTTTATTTTTTGTAGCAATTTTTCCTGTTCGTCGAAGTTTTCCTTCTCCCCTTCTTCGCCCATTTTCAGGTTCAGTACATATAGCCCCAGACTATCGTTGGTCTTTACAAACTCCTGTTCGCGGGTGCGCTCTGTTTCATTATCATCGCGGTTGTAGGCTTCTATCAGCTTCAGCGATATGTAGCCGCTTACCGGGGCCAGGTTGCGGGCTTTTTTAAGCGTCTTTTTTGCCTCGTATATCTTATCGTTGCGCAGGTATGTTTCTGCAAGCAAAATATGGCTTACTAACAGTGTAGGCTCTACTTTGCACCTCTCCTCAAAAAAATCTTCTGCTGCTACTTCCACTTTGGTAATAGTGTAAGACGTGTCCTTGGAGTATGGCTCGTACTTGCGCGAAGTGGTAATATCCTGAAGGTTGTTGCCGTCCTTATCCGTAAGCCTTATCAGCACATTGGAGTTGTCTACATCGCTCTCTCCTATTTGCACCAGTATGCGGTTCACACCCTTTGCCAGGCGTATAGAAGAGGTATAAATATCCATGTCGCAATCGCGCTCTTCCTCTTCGCTTATTATCAGCTTATCATTCAGCCATATTTTAAGCGAGCCGGAGTTACCTGCAGTAAGGAATGCTTCCTTTGCCTCCTTGCTGGTTACAAAAGTTTGTCCATATACAATAGAATTGCCTGTGGCAAAATTGTAGGTAAAGTCAAACCATTTGTCGTCGCGCACATAAGGCACATCGAACCAACGCACTTCGGCATTCACCTTGTTACGGAAAGTAGCAGTTGGCTCCGGGTGCGCAAGCGGACCCCAGCTCTTGTTGAACCCACTCGCCGAAATATTTTCGAATGTACCTACGGCCTGCCAGTTTTCCAGCGCACCGATTTTATCAAAAGCTGCCTTGGCGTCCTTCTGCTCGTTTACTGCTTTATAATGCTTGCCCAGCATATACCACGACATCGCTTTCAATGTACCGTTTGCTTTATCGTCCTTTGTCAGGTCTTTCAGGAAATCAATTTCGGCATCACCCTTCACTCCGTATCCGCTAAAAAGATTGCCCGATACCCATAGTGCATAGGTGTGCGGGTAGGGATTGCCCGATGCTTTGAAAAAAGCTTTGAAGGAAATAAAGGCACTGTCAAACTGCTCGCACGACCTGTATACCATGCTCAGTGCCAGGTAAGCATCAGCTTTGGTTGCGGGGTCTTGCGCAGCGGCAATAAATTGTTTTTTGGCTTCGCTCCGGTTGTTATTGTTGAAGCTTGTCCATCCGTTTTCCAACGGGCCGGCAAAGGTTTGCATTGCGCAAAGGGAAATTGCCAATAGTGATTGTAGTTTCATTAAAATCTTAATTTATACAGGTTCGAAGATAAGTTTTTGGTACAATTCTAAAACCCAATAAGACCGTTTAGTCTTAAAATACATTTTAACATTAAAATACATGAGAAATAACTTTCATTACACATTTACAAAAGGTACATTCATAGCTCAAATCAAACAAAATGAAAAAGTTTTACGCGTTGCTTGTAGCCGCGATGTTCCTGTCCCAAAACACGAATGCTCAGACTGTTGTTTCCAAAACCTTGTTGCAAAGCTGGAATAAGTCCCAGGTAGATTCTTTCCTGCAGAGCAGGAGCATACCGCCTGCATTGGTTGGCACCAATTATGGCATAGATATTTACAAGGTTATTTACAATACGGTAACATACGACAGCTCAGCTATTACTGCATCGGGCCTCTTGTGTGTGCCAAATAATGCAGGGTGCGGATTACCAATCCTCAGCTACGCCCACGGTACTATCGCTAAAAAAACCGATGCTCCATCCCGCTTAAAGGGTGATGAAATATTGGTAGCCATACTTGGTGCATCAAGCGGCTACATAAGTGTAGAGCCGGACTACCTTGGCCTTGGCGATGGTCCCGGTTTCCACTACTACATACATGCCGTAACAGAAGCTACTGCTAGCATAGACATGATACGTGCAGCACGTGAAATAGCCCCAACACTTGGCATGAAATGGAATACACAACTGTTTCTGATGGGATACTCCCAAGGTGGGCATGCTGCTATGGCTACGCACAAAATGATACAGGAAAAACTGGCCGGCGAAATGACCGTAACCCGCTCTGTACCTATGAGTGGCCCTTATGATGTATCCGGTGTGCAATCAGAGTATATTACCAGTAACACTCCGTATTCCTCCCCTTCTTATCTTCCCTTTGTATTGTTCTCCTACAACAGGATTTACAAGTTTTACGACAACATAGCAGATGCATTGGTTAGCCCCTACGACACACTGCTTCCCCCATTGTTCGATGGCAACTATTCAACCAGCTATATCGATGGAAAAATGCCCGCTATACCTAACACAATCATTAAACCAAACGTATTGGATTCTTTCAGGAATGACCCAAACCACTACCTGAGAAAAGCACTTGCCGCAAATAATGTGTATGACTGGAAACCGGATGCACCTATGCGCCTTTATTTTTGCCTGGCCGATGAAGCGGTTAACTACCTGAATGCTGTAGTAGCCATAGACACAATGCGCGCCAACGGCACAGCAGATATTGATACACTTAATATCAGTAGTACCCTCAATCACCCTTCATGCGCACAACCTGCCATCGCAAACGCGAAATTCTTTTTTGATGAAGCGAGGATAACCCCATTAGAGGGTAGTGTATCCCAAGCCAGCTCTACCGCTACAGACCTTAAAGCAAAAGTGGCATTGTCAGGTGGTATCAAACCATTCACTTATTCATGGCAGGATGGCTCTACGGATTCTACCAGCCTGGCTGCAGTACCGGGTTCAAGCTTTGCGGTTACTGTTACAGATGCTACGGGTTGCTCTGCTAGCATTTCTAAGATATTGTTCTTTACAGGCATAGAAGAAAATAATATTGCAGCAAGTATCTCCCTTGCTCCAAACCCTGCTAATAATTCATTGCAAATAGTGGTAGACAACATTAAAATCTACTCGCTCAAAGTATTGAATGTACAGGGCGAATTGCTAAAAAGCATGGAGCTATCCAAAGAAGCAAAACTGGATGTAAGCAATATGGGTAGCGGTGTTTACCTCATCATAATCAGCGACGAAAACCGCAATATGACTACCAAGCGATTTATAGTACAGCATTAATCTGCAACTTAATCATATCCAAAAAGAGCGGCTATCATATCTGACAGCCGCTCTTTTTTATTTCAGGAATCTCAACACCTCTTCGGTAAATTCTTTAGGCTTTTCGGCGTGCACCCAATGTCCCGCGCCATCAATCTCTGTCAATTCATTATTGGGGAAATAATCACTGATAACACCATAGTTCTCTGCCGTGATATAGCTGGACTTTTGCCCTTTTATAAATAAGGTTTTCCCTTCAAAGCTTGCACCGGATACCTCATCTGAAATCGCATTGTAGGCCTTCCACAAGGCAGCCACATTAAACCGCCATTCAAACTCATTCGCATCATTGCGGTGAAGCCCCTTCATCAAAAACTGTATGGTGCCTTCATCCTCTTTTGTGGCATCCCGCAGTTGCGCCTCCACATCTTCACGCTCTGCTGCCTTGCTCAAATCTATACCCAGCAATCCCTTAAAAATGTGGCTGTGCCTGTCTCCGTACTGCACCGGTGCTACATCCACTACTATCAATTTCTCTACCTTATCCGGATTTTTAAAAGCAAACTGCATGGCCACCTTGCCTCCCATAGAGTGGCCTATTATGTGTGCCTTCTCTATTTTGTGCGCAGCATAAAACTCCTCCAGATCGGCCACAATCAGGCTATACGAAAAATCATCGCTATGCCCGCTTCTGCCGTGGTTGCGCTGGTCTACAATATACACCTTGTAGCTAACGGCTATTACCTTTGCTATGCTTTGCCAGTTGTCCAGCGAGCCCAGCAGGCCGTGCAGAATAATAACGGGAAACCCCTCTCCAAAAACTTTATAATTCAGTTCCATTGTTCAACAAATCTAAATCACATCTACATAAGCTGTATTCTAAAAATATAGAAAAGCCCGCTACGTCTTAAATAATGGAAAGCAGACTGCGGATAAATTGTTGTTCTTAACCCGGCAATTACTACTTTCAACATGTCATTCAAACAGACGGCAATGGAAGCTATTAGTGTTTTCGACATTTTCAAAATTGGTATTGGCCCCTCCAGCTCACATACGCTGGGGCCATGGAGGGCAGCGGAGCAGTTCGTAAAAAAAGTACTGGCGGCAGAGCACAATACCGTTACCAACGTAAAATGCTTCCTATACGGCTCCCTGGCCAAAACAGGAAAAGGCCACGGTACGGACATAGCCGTTATTATGGGGCTTTCGGGTGCAGACCCTGTTACCTTTGATGTCAACCTATTGGGCAGTACCATACAATCCATAAAGGATAGTCAACAGCTAAACCTGGGTGGAAGTCAATTGCTAAAATTCGTATTCGAGGAAGATCTTCTTTTCCTGAAAAAAGAAACCTTACCATTTCACCCAAACGGATTAAAATTCACTGCCGATTATACTGATGGCAGGCATCTCGAAGAAACTTATTACAGCATAGGTGGCGGTTTTGTGGTGCAGGACGGCGAGGAAAAAAGCGATAAAAAACAAGTAAATTTTAGATACCAGATAGAGGATGCCGATACCCTGCTGTACTACAGTATGCGCGCGGGTAAAACCATAGACCAGATAGTTATGGAAAATGAGCTCTGCCTCAGGAGTAAAGAAGACATCCACAAAAACCTGCTGAATATATGGCACGTAATGCGCGACTGCATCTGGCGCGGCTGCTATACCGAGGGCACCCTGCCCGGTGGCCTGCATGTGAGCCGAAGGGCAGCCAACATCAATAAGAAATTGCTGAAGGGCCAATCTTTCAGCTCGGCTGAGGAATGGATGGATGCCATAAAAGAAACTAGGCCCAGCTTTGGCGAGCTGCTGAACTGGGTAAGCTGTTTTGCCCTTGCCGTAAATGAAGAAAACGCCTCTTTCAGCCGCGTGGTTACGGCGCCCACCAATGGCGCAGCAGGTGTAATACCCGCAGTGCTGTTGTATTATATATTGTTTTGCGATGGGCGTAACGACGATAAAATAATGGAGTTTATGCTTACGGCATCCGAAATAGGCAGCCTCTTTAAAAAGGGCTCTACCATATCGGCAGCCATGGGCGGTTGCCAGGCAGAGATAGGCGTAAGCAGCGCCATGGCAGCAGCCGGGCTTACAGCATGTATGGGTGGCACGCCCAATCAGGTGCTGCAGGCATCTGAGATAGCCATGGAACACCACCTGGGCCTAACTTGCGACCCTATAGGCGGCCTGGTACAGATACCCTGTATAGAGCGAAACACCATGGGCGCCATAAAAGCCATAACGGCATCGCAACTAGCACTGCAGGGCGACCCCGACAAGGCCAAAGTAAGCCTGGATGCGGTAATACAGACAATGTGGGAAACAGCGCAGGACATGAACAGCAAGTATAAAGAAACGGCAGACGGTGGGCTGGCAACTACCATACCACTGTCGCTACCGGAGTGCTAGAACAGAACTATTATAATTGTACCAGTGTTTTTAGATAAATGGAAAAGCAAAAAGCAACCGAAAAATTAAGGCTTGATAAATATTTGTGGGCGATAAGGGTATTCAAGACCCGCTCCCAGGCCAGCGAGGCAATAACCAAGGGCAATGTAAAGAGCAATGGCGTGGATGTAAAAGCATCTAAGGCAGTAAGCCTGGGCGATCAGTACGAAATAAAAACAGAGGCGCGCAAATGGGTAGTACAAGTTTCGGGCCTGCTGGACCAGCGCAAGCAATACTCCGAGGCTATAAATTATTATGTAGACCTAACGCCCGAAGAAGATCCGGAAACCAAAAACCAAAGCGTGTTCTACGACTTTACCGGTAAAAGGAAGAGTAAGCAGGGAAGGCCAACCAAGCGCAACAGGAGAAATCTGGACGATGCGAATAATGATAATATACCGGAGGATTCTTTTCCGGAGTAGATTTTCACAACTATTTATGGTAAAATTCCTTTACTGTTATTGATACAATTGTATTAATGGTAAATCGCTATTTAAATGAATGCGTAGCCTTCCGGGCAAAAAAAAAGCTCTTGTCAATTAAGACAAGAGCTTTAATAAAAA
>DLGO01000126.1:0-3252 GCA_002482725.1 Bacteroidetes bacterium UBA7692
GGCATAAACAGTACCGAGAAAGATATACAGCGCCTGAAAGACAAGATGGCGAAGCGTGTGCTGCCAAAAAAGGTAAGCGATGCTGCCGAAAAAGAAATAGAGAAGCTGCAGCGTATGAACCCGGCAGCGGCGGAGTACAGCGTGGTGATGAACTACGTGGATACAGTGCTGGACCTGCCATGGGGCGTGCATACGAACGATAACTTTAACCTGAAGAAAGCGAAGCAGGTACTGGACAAGGACCACTACGGAATAGACAAGATAAAAGAGCGCATAATAGAATACCTGGCAGTACTGAAGCTGAAAGGCGACATGAAGAGCCCGATATTGTGTTTTGTAGGCCCTCCGGGAGTTGGTAAAACGTCGCTGGGGCAGAGCATAGCTAAGGCGCTGGGCCGCAAGTATGTGCGCCTGGCACTAGGCGGGCTGCACGATGAGGCGGAAATACGCGGACACCGCAAGACTTACATAGGCGCTATGCCGGGGCGTATCATCAACTCGCTGAAAAAAGCAGAGAGCAGCAACCCGGTGATGATACTGGACGAGATAGACAAAGTGGGTAATGACTACCGTGGCGACCCTAGCAGCGCGCTGCTGGAGGTGCTGGATCCGGAGCAGAACAATGCTTTTTATGATAACTACCTGGAGCTGGAGTATGACCTGTCGAAAGTACTGTTCATAGCTACTGCCAACTCGCTGCAAACCATACAGCCCGCGCTGCGCGACCGTATGGAGATAATAGCGCTGGAAGGCTACTCGGTAGAAGAGAAACAACAGATAGCCAAGAAGCACCTGGTGCCTAAGCAACTGGAGAACCACGGGCTGAAGCCCAAGCAGATAAGCATACCTGATGGTGTGATGGAACAACTGATAGAAGAGTACACCAAAGAAAGCGGTGTGCGCGAACTGGATAGGACGCTGGCTGCGGTGATGAGGAACTTTGCCCGCAAGGTGGCAGAGGAAGAAGAGTATAACCCTGTGGTGAAGAATACCGACCTGCTGAAAATATTGGGCCCCGAGAAATTTGACAAGAGTATATACAGCGAGGAGCAGCAGCCTGGTGTGGCTGTGGGCCTGGCCTATACACCTGTGGGTGGCGATATACTGTTTATAGAAACAACGCTTAGCCAGGGTGGTGGTAATATGACCATAACAGGCAACCTGGGCGATGTGATGAAAGAGAGCGCCAGCCTGGCCACTACTTACCTGAAGGCGCATGCTGATATGCTGGGTATAAACCCAGAGGTGTTCCGCTATGTGAATGTGCACCTGCACGTGCCGGAAGGGGCGATACCAAAGGATGGCCCGAGCGCAGGGATAACGCTGCTTACGAGCCTTGCATCGCTGTTTACCCAGCGCCGTGTGAAGCCATATATGGCTATGACGGGCGAGATAACACTACGCGGCAGGGTTATGCCTGTGGGCGGTATAAAAGAAAAGATACTGGCTGCCAAGCGTGCGGGTATAAAAGAGATAATCATGAGCGAAAAGAACCGCCGCCATGTGGAGGAGATAAATATGGAGTTTATAAAGGGCGTGAAGTTCGTGTATGTAAATACCATGCAGGAAGTGCTGGATGCTGCGCTGATGAAAACAAAGGTGAAGAACAGCATAAACATAGATGCCTACATAAAAAGAGGGGAGCGGGACTTGTCGCAGTCGATAGATAAGATAGGCCATGCGATACCTCAGCTGGGTAAGCATTAAAAGAATAACCGGGCAGATGAAGTGGTAATTTTTCCGCTTCATCTGTTTCATTTGATATCAAAACCCTCTCTTTGATAAGCTATGAAAACATATACTACAGAAAGACTGGTGCTGCGCCCCTATAATGAGGGGGACTATGAGGCATGGATAAGCAGCCACGAGGCCCGGCGCATGCCACAGAGCAGGCACGATAACGGCCCGCTTACCAGGAGTGAAGTGCCGCAGGACAGGTTTGTACAAATAGTAAAGCGGCAGGAAGAATTGGGCCTGCGCGATGAAATGCACCATGTGGGGGTGTTTGATAAAGAAGGCAGGCACCTGGGTCATATAGATTTCCATATAGTGAAGCGCGAAAATTACAACTGGGCATGGATTGGCTACTATATACACAACCAATACCAGCAGCAGGGTTTCGGTGTAGAGGCGGTGCGCTGTGCCGTGCAGGAAATAGGATTTGAGGCGTTGGGATTAAAGCGTATAGAGGCTGTGATTAATACGGATAATTACCTTTCGATAAAAATGGCGCAGCAGTGCGGGTTTGAGTTTGAATGGACGAAGAAGGAGTTTATATATGAGTTTGGCGAATGGACCGATAACCACATATATGTGATGCTGAACAAGGGTATGGGTGAACCGAAGAAATGGGAGAGTATATAACAACAAAAGGCGGTATCACTACCGCCTTTTGTTGCTCTCTTTTTTGAAGGCTGATAACAATCAGGCTTCGGACTAAACCGTTATTAAAAATCCATGATGACTAACGTTCGTTGGGTTGTTTTACGGGTACGAGGATGCGGAAGGTAGAGCCGTAATGCTCATTGCCTTCTACCCAGATCTTGCCGTTCATGTTGTCTACTATCTTTTTGCAGATAGCAAGGCCGATACCGGTGCCGGAGAACTCATTGCGCGAGTGCAGGCGCTGGAAGATAACAAAGACCTTGTCGCGGTACTCGGGCAAAATGCCGATACCGTTGTCTGCAATGCTGAAGTCGTAGAAGCCGTCGTGCTCGGTATAGTTGATGGACACCCTTGGTATGTCGCTGCGGTTGTACTTCAGCGCATTGGATATCATATTCTGGAACAGCTGCAACATCTGCGTGCTGTCGGCAGAAATAACCGGTAGCTGCTTAGGGATGTCAATCTCTACGCAGGAGCGGACTTCGGGCGCAATGTTGCGTTTGACTTCCTCTACCACCATGTGCAGGTTGACGTCTTTGTATATAGACTCCACGCTGATCTTTGAGATCTCGAGGATGTCGTTGATAAGCGAGTACATGCGCTTGGTGCCATCGAGCACAAAGTCCATGTAGATACGCTCTTCGTCATCGAGCTTTTCTTTGAGCTTTTTGTCGAGTAGTGTAACATAGCTGCTGACCATGCGCAAAGGCTCTTTCAGGTCATGGCTGGCTATATGGGCAAATTGTTTTAGTTCTTTGTTTGATGACTCCAGGCGATAGGTATAGCGCTCTATCTCCATGTTTTTGTGGCGGAGAAGCTGTGCTTCCTTGTCGCGCTTTTCCAGCTCAAATTTGTTCTGTGCATCTA
>DLGO01000126.1:3273-42580 GCA_002482725.1 Bacteroidetes bacterium UBA7692
GCAGCGGCTTTGTCGAAGTTCTGGGAATCGCTCTGGGCCTCTTCGAATAGTATGCGGTAATCGTAGGCTGTTTTATAGTCGTTCAGCTTGGCATAGGCCTGTGAAAGATAAAGATAGCAAGAGTGTATCTCCAGCTGGCTGTTGATAGACTTGAGCAAGCGGATAGCCTCGCAGAAATGCGTGATGCTATCGCGGTAGTTCTCTATATCGAAGTAGACCTTGCCGATGTGGATGTGCGTGAAGCCAATCTGGTTCACTTTGCCCAGTTGCTTTTTCAACTCCAGGGCTTTGAACAGGAAGTCCATGCCTTCTTCTACCTTGCCTGTATCTGCATAGCAGATGCCCAGGTTGTTGTAGCAGACAGAGATCATGTTCTGGTCGTTCATTTCGATGGCCAGGTCGAGGCTCTTGCGGTAATACTGTAGGGAAAGGTCGTAGTCTTTCTTTACAGAGTAGTAAATGGCAAAGGCATTGTAGCAGCGCGAAATGGTAGGTTTAGAACCACTCTGCAAGGCATAGTCGAGGGCTTTGCCCAGGTACTTTTTGCGCAGCTCCTCGAAGTGAGAAACGTCGTGCAGTATAGAGAGGCCGTGGTATATGCGGGCCAGCTCTTCTATAAGGTATGGTTGTTTTTTGGGAAGGAATTCCAGCAGCTTCACGGCCTCCAAATAATACTCCTGGCTCTTGAAGTAAACGCCTTTGTAGTAGAAGATGATGCCCAGTGTTTTGTTGATACGCCCGAAAAGGATCGGGTTGGAATCCGCAGAAAACAGGGTGATGGATTTCTGCACCAGCTCCAGCGCAGCATCGAAGTCTGAATTGAGATTCAGCTCTATGATGGCCTGCTCGTGCAATGCCTCGGCCTCGTACACGCTATTGTGTACCTCCTGAGCCTTGCTGAGCAGGTTGGCCGCAAGCAGGTCCATGCCCGGCTCCTTGTTCTGGTTGCCGAGGCGTAGCTTGCTGAGCATCTGTTCCAGTTCGGCATTAATTGCCTCCGGAAGGTCCAGTATTGCTTCTTCTGCTCTGATGTGTGCTGAAATCTTTGTCATACTTCAATTTTCAAAATGTTAAGAGATAGGCTTTGCTTGATATATCTTTTGCATTGTTTTTTATAATAGTTAAGCTACGGCAGTTGTGAATTCATCTAATGATTTTACGATGCCCCACATGTTCTTTGAAATCTTTTTTATGTCGGCCAAAAACAGCAACGGTATCTCAAACTCTTCGGTAGCAGGGTATAGCGCCGAAAGCTTGGATGAGTAATTGCTGATAAGGCGTATCGGTTCGCGCAGGTCGTGGCAGGCTATATAGGCCATTTGCTTCAGCTCCATGTGCACGAGCTCCAGTTGGGTAATGTACTGTGCCAAATCTTCGCGTTTCTGTAGTTCCAGGGCAGCCAGTTTTTCCTGTTGCTCGAGTACATATTTTATCTGCTGCATGTTGAGCGTAGTGGCATAGTCGAAGTTGTTGACATTGCCCTTGCGGTCCATATACTTCAGCCTGTACTCGTAGGCCTGGTCATATTTATTCTGGTTGGCGTAGCAGTTGGCTATTTCTTCGTAAAGCTGATGCAGGTCGTGGCCTGTGTTGGTTTCTATGAACAGCTTTTCGGACTCCAGGAAAAACTCTATGGCTTTTTCCAGTTGCCCGTGTGTGAAGTAAGCCCTGCCGATAAACATATAGGTATATGCGATAGAGCTCGGGTTGCCCAGCTGAAGACGTATGTGCAGCCCTCTGTTCAGGAAGAGCAATGATTGCTCCAGGTTCCTTTTCTGGGCGTATTTATTACCGATATTGCAGTAAGCAGAAGAAAGGCCTACAAGGTCATTCAGTTCCTCGAATTTATCGCTGGCCTTTAGGTAATAGTTGATGGATACTTCGTAGTTGGTAGCCGAATCCGGATGATGGTGGCCGAGTGCATTGTAGCAACGCGCCATGCCGGCCTTGGAGCCAATCTGGCTGAATAGGTTAAGGGCATTCATCAGGTGGTCTACGCTACTGTCCTTGTCTGCAAGGTTGGTATGCAGAAGACCCAGGTTGTAATACTGCTTAGCAATGGTTTCAATGCTTTCGGCAGTCTGGTCGTTGCGCGCTTCCAAATGCTCAATGGACTTAAGGTAATGCGTTTGTGCGCTGTGGTATTCGCCCAAATAAAAGTAGTTGACTCCGCAAAGGGTGTGGTATTCTGCTATGTTGGCATCCTGATCCTTGTCAATGAGAACAAGGGCAGAGTTGCAAAACTCCAGTGATACTTTAAAGTCGCCTTTTGCAATTGCCCAAAGGTTGGCTGTTTCCAGGTATATCTTAGCTTTTAGCGGTTGGGGAGTGCTTTGATTTATGAGGGTCCTTAGCTGATTAACGTTCTTTTCCCATGTAGCATGGTCGTTGTTTCTTGCCAGCTTGCAGCTGTGCAACAGATTTTCCAAAAGCGCTGTATTGCTATGCGCTTCAGGTGCAGCATTACCTGCATTAATAGATTTTTTTGCGTTGCTCACGATTAAGAGATTCGGTTTTTCCTAATCTTTTGTACGGGAGTTACGTTGATTTGTTACGCGAAAAGGAGCCTGTCGCTGCTTGAAATCCTGATATGATGCAGATGTAGCAATAGCAAGGTTTTGTGCGTGAAAATGCACTACCGGAATGCAGGTAGAAAGTAAAAACCTAAATGAGTTGAGGACTAGCTCTGTGGGATGCTGAGTATAAAGGTGCTGCCACCAATCTGGTTTTGCTCTACCCAGATTTTGCCACGCATGGCATCTACGATCTTTTTGCACATGGCAAGGCCTATACCTGTGCCGGGGAACTCGTCGCGGGCATTGAGACGCTGGAATACAACAAATATCTTGTCGAAGTATTCTGGTGAGATGCCAATACCGTTATCCGTTATTTTGAAGGTAACTTCTTTTTCGGTGCGAATGGCTTGGATATCTATGGTTATCTTCTTGTTCCGGTTGAATTTGATACTGTTGCTGATAAGATTGGAGAACAGCTGGATCATATAGTTGGTGTTGGCTACTATCAGCGGCATATCGCTGGTGGTAACGCTTATGTCTTCCGTATGGTTTGTGCCCAGCTCTTTCTGTACCTGATTGATGATGGCGTGCATATCTACCTGCTCGGTAGTATACTCGGATGTAATCTTGGATAGGGACAAAAGGCTATTGATAAGCGAGTACATACGCTCTGCACCCTCGTTCAAAAAATCCATATAGTCGCGGGCATCGCTGCTCATCTGGTTTGCCAGCCTTTTTTCCAACAGCTTGATATAGTTGGAAATCATGTGCAGCGGCTCTTTCAGGTCGTGGCTGGCTACGTGGGCAAACTGCTTCAGCTCATTGTTGGATACCTCCAACTGATGCGCGTAGTTTTCTATCTCAATATTCTTTTGGCGAAGCAGCTCTGCCTCTTTGCGTTTCTTTTCCAGCTCAAATTTGGACTTGGCATCCATGATAGCGGCTGCCTTATCAAAGTTGAACATCTCATCTTTGCTCTTGTCGTAGATGAGGTGGTACTTGAAAGCCTTTTCGAAGTTCTGTACCTTTGAGTATAGCTCAGACAAGTGCTGGTATACCGTGCTCAGGTCAGATTTGCTTTCCAGTTCCTGTAGTGTGGCTTCTGCCAGGTGCATATATTTGATAGCTTCTTCGTGATCGTTTTTGAGCATGAAGCCCAGGCCGAGGTTGATATAAGAAGCAGACAACCCGTTTTTGTTGTTTGATATTTCCTTAACTGCCAATGAGGCGAAAAGGTGCTTGAATCCCTCGTCGAATCGTCCAAGCTCGCAGTAAACAATGCCAAGGTTATTTTGGATAACAGAGGCAAAGTAGATCTCATTCAGTTCGGTGAACAGCTCGTAGGATTTCAAGTGGTATTCTACAGCTACTTCGTAGTTGCGCAGGTCGGTCTGGTGGTTGCCATATAAGTTGAAACAACGCGCCAGACCTTGCTTGTTGCCTGTTTCCTGAAAGTAGTCGAATGCTTTGTGCAGGCACTGCAAAGGATAGTCTTTGGACTCCGATGTTTTGTGTAGTACAGATATGTTGTGGTATAGGTAGCCCAGCTCATTTTTGAGCGGAATGGTCAGTTCGCGGGCGGCTTCGGCCACTTCTATACCTTTCAGGTAGTACTCCTGTGAGTCTTCCCAATTGCCCATGAAGTGGGCATTGACACCAAGTGTCTTTAGCAGGTTAACGAGCAGCAGGGTATCCGGATGCTCTTCCAGTATTTTGATGGCTGTATTGCAATGGTCTACGCTTAGCTTGTAATCGCCAGCGCTTTTGGTATAGTACTCTGCAAGCTGGTAGTGCGCTTCTACGGAAAGGAGCGGCTTGTGGTGCTTTTCGGCTAATTCCAATGCCTGCAGAGCTACCAATTCGGCACCCTGAACCTGTGTCTTGCTAAGCAAAACAGATTTCTGTATCAGTTCGCGGAATTCTCTCTCTACAAGTATGTCCTTATTCATCTCCTATGCTTTGTATATCAGGTATATAAAACTTAAACGCTGCCCCTCCAAGGTGACTATCTTCTATCCATATCTTGCCCCGCATGCGCTCTATTGCTTTTTTACAAACTGCAAGCCCGATACCACTTCCGGTGTATTCTTCGGTACTGTGCAATCGCGTAAAGATGTAGAACACTTTTTCCCTGTCTGCGGGCGGAATGCCAATTCCGTTGTCTGCTATAGTGAAAAAATGCTTGCCGTCTGCGTAGGCATATTTTACTTCTACGAGAGGAGCGGGCTTATTGTTATACTTTATCGCATTAGAAATCAGATTTTGGAACAATTGGTAGAAAAGCGTGCGCTCTGTCTTGATTATAGGCAGGTTGCCATAAATGAGTTTTGCTCCTTTATCCTCTATAACAGCAGCCAGCATTAATTCCATTTCATGCATTAACCCATTCAGGTCTACTGATTGCAGTTGTTCAATCTTAGGATTCTGGCTCAGGCTCATCATGTCCTGAATCATCTCGTACATGCGGCGTGCAGACTGGCCTATAAGGCTTACGTGTTGCTTGTCCTCTTCGGTCGGCACATCCTTCATCTCATTGTGTAGCAGCTTGGAGTAGTTGTTTATCATGCGCAGCGGCTCGCGCAGGTCATGACTGGCTACATAGGCAAGCTGCTTCAGCTCATTGTTCATGAGCTCCATCTGGCGGGTGTATTCCTCTATTTCCTCATTTTTCTTTTTCAGGGAGGATGTTTCCTCGTTGCTGAGCATAAACGAGAATGCTGTTGTGGCGTCGTTTATGGCAGTGCTTTTATCGAAGTTCATCAACTGGTCTTTTACCGATTCGTATTTGAGGCGGTAGTCGAAGGCGGATTTGAAATCACCACTTTCTGCCAGCACATCGGCAAATGACTGGTAGAGCGCATTCAGGTCAAGATTACTCTTGCATACTATCAGTAATTCTTCGGCCATGATAAAAGCCCCTATGGCAGATGTATAATCTTTGCGCAGCTTATAACCGGTAGCCTTGAATGAATAGGCATGGGCCAGTTGGATTTTGGAGCCGCGCAGCTCTATGACAGCAAAGCCTTCTTCTATCAGGTTAAAGCCCTCCTCTATATCGCCTGTCTGGCACATGGTAAGGCCTATGTGCATGTCGCACATAGAGGCGGCTACCTCATTGCCATAGCTGTCGAACAGCATACGGGCATGCTCAAAATTCTTGAGCGCCAGTTGCTGGTCCTTTGCTATTTCGGCATAGTATTCGCCCAGTATGCGGTAGCAGCTGGCCTGGCCGGACTTATTGTCGCAGGCTTCGTATAGCTTAATTGTATCGAGCAGGAAGTCTATCTTTTCGGCATCGAAAGAGATGAACTTCTGTATCTGGAATATATTGTACTGCAAGCCTGCTTTCAGGTCTATCTCTTCGCGTGTGGTAATTTTCTGATCCTGTATCTGCAGCAGGGCGGCACGGTAATTGGCCAATGCCAGGGTATAGTTGGCATTGTAGTGGTTACACAGTCCTATTATCTTCAGTATGTTGGCTTTCAGAAAAGGATGCTCATCATCCTTAACCAGCGCAAGGGCCTTTTGGCCGAAGGCCAAAGCATTGCTATAGCTGTTGTTCAGCTTTAGCTCACTTGCTGCCAACTCGAAGTAGGCTTCGGCAGCCATAACGCTAAGATTGCTCTGGTTGGCTTTTTCTACTGCCTGGAATGCATACATAAATGATTCTTCCGAACCACTTTGCCGGGCTTGTTTCGACAGTAGCAGCAGATTGCTGATTTCAGAAAAAGTTTCAAGGGCAGAAACACCTCGTCCGTGATCTGTTCCTCCTATAGGGGATTTCATTTAATATTATGAACTTACTAAATATAAGTTTGTTATATGCTTTTAAGTGAACGTTAGTTTACGCTAATCCGTTGCGCTTGTTGCATCAGTTTTTACACTTTTATGACAAGTATACTAAAAACAGGTTTAAATAGAATCTATTTTCCTAATATCTACAGGAAAAGTTTCACCCTCGATGGCGAGGTGTGAGTTGGAAAAAACGGTACGGCTTTCATTTAATATCATACCTAAATCCTCGTAGCGGGCAGAGAAATGGCCTAGCAGCAATTTCTGTGCACCTGCCTTTTTAGCTATAGTAGCTGCCTGTTTGGCAGTTGAGTGGAATGTTTCTGTGGCGCGGTCGGCATGCTCGTCTACAAATGTAGATTCATGATAAAGCAGGTCTATACCATTTAACTGAGGAATAATAGCCTCGTGGTAGATGGTGTCGCTACAGTAAGCGTAGCTGCGCGGCAGGTTTGGCTCGCGGGTAAGCTCAACATTGGGTATGCTGCGGCCATCTTCTGTAGTAAAGTCTGCTCCATGCTTTATATCAAAAATAGTAAGCTGCGGTATACCGTATTCGGCAATTTTTTCGGTTATAATCCTGCGCAGGGGCTGTTTTTCCCTGAAAAGGAAGCCGGTGGTAGGCAGACGATGCTTTAGTATGATGGTTTCTACGGAAAAGTAGCGGTTTTCGAATATAATGCGCGGTTCATCGGCTTTTAGCTCATGGAATACGATGGTGTACTTCAGCTTGGTTTCAGCGTATTTGAAATGTACATTCATTATTTCATCCAGGCCGGTAGGCCCGTAGAGGTGCAAATCGGCAGTACGGTAGTTGAGGTTGAAGGATGTTAAAAGACCGATAAGGCCAAAATAGTGGTCGCCATGCAGGTGCGAAATGAAGATATGGTCGAGCTTGCCCCTTTTTATAGCGTATTTGCTCATTTGCAACTGTGTGCCCTCGCCGCAATCTATCAGGTAATTGGAGCCATTGTAAGTAACTACCTGTGAAGTAGGGTGCCTGTTGAACGCAGGAATTGCACCGTTGCTTCCTAAAATGGTAACTTCAAACTGCAATTATGAGGTATTAAATATTGAAAATCGGGTGCCAGCTATGCCCGGAAAGGGGCGGTAAGGTCAAACTTTTATCCGCGAAGGTCGCGGTCCAGCTCTTCCATCATCACATAATCCACAGATTCAGTTACTGTAGGTACTATGTTCAGGATCGGCTCCAGCTGCGATATTTTAATCAATTTGGAAACCTGGGTACCTAAACCTGTTAAAACAAAAGTTCCGTTTGATTCTTTGCAAAGCCTGTTGCCCACCAGTAGTGCGCTAAGGCCCGAAGAGTCTATATATACTACATCGGTAAGATCAAGAATGATGTTTCTGTATCCTTCAGTATTAAGGTAAACCAGTTCAGATTTTAGCTGAGGTGCAAGAGTGCTAAGGAGCTTTTCTTCATGTAGTTTTACATGGCAAAGCCTATCTTTTTTGTCGAGTGTTAATTTCATTGCGCCGGTCTATTTATAAAGTAAATATACAATTACCTGCCGAATATAACATAGATTCTAAAAAGTACAAGTATCCTTTGATTAAAGGGGGCAAAAATTTATTGTCCATATTTTAATCTTTTCCTCCTTTAGATTGTTTATTCTTATATATCCGTTATAGGAGTGCGATATTGCTTATTAGTAATTTTTTAATAACATTCGTGCAATTAAGCGGCACTATTAAACTTCTTATTAAAAATTAAACAACAACAGCAGCCATTTTGACATATAGCAAAAGTTGGTACGGTTGTTGAAAATATAGAACACATGGAAGCAAAATTTTCACCGAAAGTAAAGCAGGTAATCAGCTATAGCCGAGAAGAAGCCCTGCGATTGAATCACGACTTTATCGGTATTGAGCATCTGATGCTGGGCTTAATAAGGGATGGCGAGAGCCTCGCCATTAAGACGTTGAAAGCATTGGACCTGGATCCGATAATGCTACGCAAAATCGTGGAGGATTCTATCCGCGATAAGACTGCGAAAGCGGTATTTAACCCTAATTCGATACCACTGACCAAACAGGCAGAGAAAGTACTTAAAATAACCGTTCTGGAAGCGAAAGTGATGAAGAGCGATGTGATAGGCACCGAACACCTGCTGATGTCGATACTGAAAAACAAAGACAATATAGTAACCGCTATACTGAACCAACAGGACATCAACTACGATGTGTTTGTGGCAGAGCTGGAAACTGTAAAATCTGACGCTACAGGCGAGACAAACGACAACATAAAATCGGAAAGCGGAGGCGACTCCCCGGAAGATGAGTTTGATGACGAAAAACGCTCTGGCGGCTACAACCAGCCACCTGCTGGCAAAAAGCCGGGCAATAACAAATCTAAAACACCGGTGCTGGACAACTTTGGTCGCGATGTAACGCATGCTGCCGAAGAAGGAACGCTGGACCCTATTGTAGGCCGTGAGTCGGAGATAGAGCGTGTATCACAGATACTATCGAGAAGGAAGAAAAACAACCCGATACTGATAGGTGAGCCGGGCGTGGGTAAAACTGCTGTGGTAGAGGGACTTGCGCTTCGTATCATTCAGAAAAAAGTATCGCGCGTATTGTTCAACAAACGAATCGTGATGCTGGACCTGGCTGCCCTGGTAGCAGGTACCAAGTACCGTGGCCAGTTTGAGGAGCGCATGAAAGCGATAATGAACGAGCTGGAGAAAAACAGGGACGTGATCCTGTTTATAGATGAGATACACACTATAGTAGGTGCAGGTGGAGCAACCGGTTCACTGGATGCATCCAACATATTTAAACCGGCCCTGGCACGTGGCGAGCTACAATGCATAGGCGCATCTACGCTGGATGAGTACCGCCAGTACATAGAGAAAGACGGTGCCCTTGACAGGCGTTTCCAAAGGGTAATGATAGACCCGCCAAGCCCGGATGAGGCAGTGCAGATATTGACCAACATTATGCCTAAGTACGAAGACTACCATAATGTGACTTATAGTGCAGAGGCTATAGCAGCTTGTGTGGGATTGAGTACCCGTTACATTACCGACAGGTTCCTACCTGACAAAGCGATAGATGTAATGGATGAGGTGGGTGCACGTGTGCACTTGAAGAATATCCACGTTCCTAAGAACATCATAGAGCTGGAAAAACAGGTAGAAGAGATAAAGAACGAGAAGAACCAGGTGGTGAAAAGCCAGAAGTACGAAGAAGCTGCAAGGCTGCGCGATACTGAGAAGAAACTGCTGGAAGACCTGGAGAAAGCAAAAGTGCAGTGGGATGAAGATTCCAAGACCAAGCGCTACCCTGTAACCGAAGAGGATATAGCCGAAGTAGTGGGCATGATGACCGGTATACCGGTAAACAAAATAGCGCAGACCGAAGGGAACAAGCTATTGAGCATGCATACCGAAATACAAGGCTCGGTAGTAGGGCAGGAGGACGCCATTAAAAAGGTGACCCGTGCTATACAGCGTAACCGTGTGGGACTGAAAGACCCGAACAAGCCGATTGGTACGTTCATATTCCTGGGGCCTACTGGTGTGGGTAAAACAGAGTTGGCAAAGACCATAGCAAGATACCTGTTCGACAGTGAGGATTCGCTGATACGCATAGATATGAGCGAGTACATGGAGAAATTCAGCATCAGCCGATTGGTGGGTGCGCCTCCGGGATACGTGGGCTACGAAGAGGGCGGACAGCTTACTGAAAAGGTGCGCAGGAAACCATACTCTGTAGTATTGCTGGATGAGATAGAGAAAGCCCACCCGGATGTGTTCAATATACTGTTGCAGGTATTGGATGATGGTATACTTACTGACTCATTGGGCAGGAAGGTAGACTTCAAGAACACGCTTATCATTATGACATCGAACATAGGAGCGCGTGACCTTAAAGAGTTTGGCCAGGGTGTAGGTTTTGCGACCAAAACCAAAACCGAGCAGAGCGACGACTACAGCAAAGGTGTAATCACCAAAGCGTTGAAACGCACTTTTAGCCCTGAGTTCCTGAACAGGATAGATGATGTTATCATCTTCAACTCACTGGAGAAAGATGCTATCTTTAAAATCATAGATATAGTGTTGAAAGACGTGGTGAAACGCGTAATAGACCTTGGCTACGACATTAAGCTTAGCGATGATGCGAAGGAGTTCCTGAGCGAGAAAGGCTACGACCCTGCTTATGGTGCGCGTCCGCTGCACAGGGCTTTGCAGAAGTATGTAGAAGATCCGTTGGCAGAAGAGATATTGAAAGGCACTGCCAAGCCGGGTGAGATATTCCAGTTTGACCTGAACAAGGAAACACAGGAGCTGGTAATAACCGCGGTAAAGCCGGGAAAAAAGAAAGCAGAACCGGAAGCTAAATAAGCCGAAGGACGACTGATAACAGAAAGGCCGATAGTGTAATGCTATCGGCCTTTTTTTATGGGGTAGAATGTGTAACGTGGATTAACTTTGTTGAGATATGTTTATTTCATTTTAATGCGGTTCCTGGTCATCTACAAAGCGTTTACTGGGTTCAACAATGCTATCAACTACAGGCCACCGGTGAAGCAGGAAAGTAAGCATAACAGACCGCAATCCGTTACTTCATGGAGCGAAAGGGTAAGAATGGCTAACGAACATATCACAGCAAGGCTAAAGCCGCTGATGGCCTATATTGAATCCTACCAGGCACACAAGCGCGAAGCCATATTTGAAGAAATACTGGCCTTAATCAGAGGTCTAAGGTATAAGGAACACAAAAAACAAGAAACAAGGCGGTTTTATAATGAGTTTAAAGCCGCTCTGGATGCCTACACCATAGATATGGTGGGCAAACCTGAATACGACGAACTACGCATAGCTGTAAACCCCAAAAGGAACCTATTTATATTCGCCATTGAGCGTAACAGCCTGCACCCCCGTGGTAAGATAAGTTTTGAAAGTGATGGTGAATGGTAGTTACCACTTATGGCAGAACTTTTAAAACACATGTTGGGTTTAATACCTCAATAATCTGCCACTAATAAAAAGCGAACATGAATTATTTAAATTTATAGTTTAAAATGTGCCATAATGTCTATTTTTCTGTGGTTTGGTTAGGTAGTTGCACTACGTTAAGTCCACATAAAACCGTGGATTATATATGTATACAGTTTTACTTACTTATGATTTAGAAGCAGGAAATCCGGCAAGAGAATCAAAACACAACCTTGTTAAAAATGCAATGAAGAAAAATGGGTATGCTGATGAAACCCAGACTACTGACGGTAAAATAGTTCCATTACCCAACACGACACTTGAAAAAAGCGACATCACAATTGATATTGCACTTAAAGATTTAAGAGTCGCAGCTGAACTTAACGGTGCTAAGGTTGAAAAAGCTATTGCTGTCCTTCTTAGTAAGGCTTTAGTTATTTAGCCCTATGTGAAATTTTATTGGAAAAAAGAATTAGCTATAGCTGCCTTCGGGCGGCTATCGTTTTTTAGGCCTTTAATATGTAATTTGGTATTAAACCTGCTTTAAAATTGATGTAGGTTTTGTTTTAAATGTGTGCAGGTTTTGTTTTGCGGTTTATACTGGAGGGGAAGTAGGACTTGGTGGGTGGTAAATCTTTTCACCACCAAAAGCGGGATGATTTTATGCTGTTAACGTTTTTTCAATACCTGCCAATGGGCTTGATAATCATGTGGTTAGGTGCGCTTAGAAATTTTGCCGCCTTTCTTGCTAGAGTCGTATGCCATTGTGAATTTAGATTAGCGCGTGGGTAGTTGTACCCGGAGCGTTCTTAGATAGCAGGAGAGGGTTGGTATAGCACGCGGCCACGGGTAGGAAGAAGCAAGCTCTGCTTGTTTGGCTGGTGTGTTGGAAAGATAGAAACGGGTTCAGAGAACCCTTTTTGTCTGAGGTTCGGGATGCCCTTTGGAACATCCCGAACAGCATTTTTTAGCCGACAGTTCGGGAAAGAAAAAGCCGACAGGCGATAGATGATTTATACCGACAGCCACTCAACATGAGTGCCGTTGAAAATATGGGGTGAAAGTACCGACAGAATTGGTGCGGAGAGGCCGACAAGATGGAAGGTAAATGAGCCGACAATTCGGGTAAGAAAAAGCCGACATCGGATAGGTTACTAAGACCGACAGCCGCTCAACGTGAGTGCCGTTGAAAACAGGAGATGAAAGTACCGACAGAATCGGTGTAGAAAAGCCGACAAGATGTAAAGTGAAAGAGCCGATAATTCGGGTAAGGAAAAGCCGACAGCCGATAGGTTATTTATACCGACAGCTGCTCAACGTGGTTGCCGTTGAAAACAGGAGGTGAAAGTACCGACAGAATAGGTGCGGAGAAGCCGACAAGATGGAGGGTGAAAGAGCCGACAATTCGGGAAAGGAAAAGCCGACAGCCGATAGGTTATTTATACCGACAGCCGCTCAACGAGAGAGCTGATAAAAACATGAGGTGAAAGTACCGACAGAATCGGTGCGGAGAAGCCGACAGCGGAAGTGAAAAGTGCAGGGGTTTTTCTTGTAGTGTAGTTGGTCTCTAGCGCAAGGCCCAAGCACCGCTTCGCTAAAGCGTGCGCCAGGGAGTGCCATTAGCAGCCGAAAAGGAGTGGTACGGTGATAACACACGACCACAGGGTNNTGGTTGGAACAAGCTCCGCTGCGCTCTGCTTGTTGGGCCGATGGGTTTGGACTTGCCGCAAGATTTGGTGTGGAGAGGCGGTAAAAGTACCGCAGAAAATAACGCAACGGTGTATGATGGAAGTTGTTGGTAATGTGGGTGTTTGATGGTTTTTTGCAGGCTTGGAAAGTACCGCATGCGTTGGGGCGAAAAGTACCGCAAGATTTAGCGATGGCGGATTGCGTCAGAAGCTTTTGTTACCTGTCAACTTTAGCAATTAAATAATATGGAACAGTAAAATAAAAGGGAGTTGGAGCGTTATCTTTCGCGATTGGTAAACGATTGTTTGTTTTGGTAAAAAAAGTAATAGTAAGGTGGTAGATAGATACTTAAGGAGGCAGGCTGTATTGATGGGGGTGTTGTGCGCTATATTGCTGTATGGCTCGGTGCTGACGTATGCGCAGCCGACATTTAGCCCGCTGAAGAACCTGACGCGTGATGGCAAGCTGCCGGAGCGTGTGGTGAGGCAGCATTCTAACAATAACCTGGACCTTGCCTACTACAAGGGTCGGTACTATTGGGCATTCCGTACAGCGCCTACGCACTTTGCCTCGAAGGAGACGGTGCTGTATGTGGTAAGCTCTGCCGACAGGGAAACATGGGAGTATGAAACGGAGTTCAACTACCAGAAGGATATACGCGAACCAAGGTTTGTGGTATATAAGGATTCGCTGATGATGTACTTTTTTATAGGTGGGGATAAGAAATTCAAATTTGAGCCGCAGGAAATAAGGGTGACGAAAACTACGGGCAATAAGGGTTGGACAGATGCGTATAATGTAGGGCTGGATGGCTATGTACCATGGAGGCTGCGCGTGCACAACGACAGCATATATCTTTCGGCATACTACGGCAAGAACCTGTACAACAAGAAGCACAAATCGGACCTGAGGATATTTAAAAGTGCGGATGGCAACAGCTGGAATACACTGACAGATTCGCCCCAGATAAACATAGCCCATGCTGAGGAGGGGGAGTTTATATTTGACAAGCAAGGCTGCATGTATGCCACCGTAAGGTTGGAAAGCAATGGTGCGCTGGTATGCAAGGGCGATAACTGCCAGCCACAGGTGTGGAAGTACAAGCGCACAAAGGATAAGTACGATAGTGCGCTGCTGTTTGAACACGGAGATGACATTTACCTGATAGCGCGCAGGAACCCATCGGGGCCTATGGACAGGGTAAAGAACCGCAAGAATGAAGACCAGGGCAGGATGAGTAACCTGATAAGGTATTCCTTTACCAAAAAGAAAACGGCACTATACAAGCTGAACAAGGAAACGCTGGAGATGGAGGTAGTGCTGGATTTTCCCAGTACGGGAGATAATGCCTACGCGGCTATAGCGCAGGTGGATGCGCACAGCTTTGTGGTAATGAACTACAGCTGCGATATAGATAAGCGGGAGAAAATATGGATAAGCGGGCAGCTGGGCAAGACATATATTTATGAGACTGTACTGAAATTTGATAAGTAAACTATAAAGCTATGAGAAGAGCATTGATAATGGGCTTTTGCCTTTTAACCCTGGCAGCATGCAAGCCGGAGTGCAAGAAAATGGATATAAGCTATGGCTGCTTGCTGAGCAATGAAGGGGCTGTAAAGTATACCAATGGAAGTGGGGATACGCTGACCTATTTGCGGGAAGCGGATGTAACGGAATGTGTTCCGGGGTCAACAAAAAACACTACCGAGGTAAGATTTGTAAACCTGAAAGTAAGCGGAACGGAATATATGCAAAGCTCAATACAGCAAGAGGGAATTTACTTTAGCCTGAATGGGGGCAATCCATTTACAGTAAGGATGGATAGAGTAAATGCTGCAAGCTGTTCATTTGATAATCCGGTGGTGACAAGCAATTTTATTTTAAGGAACTCCGGGGATACTGTATTGGATGGGGTAACTTTCAAAAATACATGGCACCTACAGCCGAATGATGGGGATTCTTCCAGAACGATCTCAGATTTATGGATTGAAGGGGAAAGGGGCATAATACAATACAGAAAGAAGAACGGGGAAACGTTTCACAGGATTAAACCATAGAATGAGCATGTTGAATTGGTTTAAGGCGGTAGCAAATGAATAGTCGATAGAAGTATAATTAATCCCTAAATGCTATGTTTATGAATAAGATTTGTTTCCTGATTTTTTGTTTGATTACACTTAACTCTTGCAAAAAAGAGTGCAGGAAAATTGGTGAAAACTATAACTGCTTACTTAGTGATGCCACATCCAGGTTTGCAAATGGTATGGGAGATACATTGGTTTTTCAATTGGGAGAGCGCACAAGTGTATGCACTAAAGCTAATATGCCTATCCGTACGCATGCCCCTATAGAATATTGGGATATTAATTACCAGACAAACGGAGGAGGGGCAATTAGTTACCATATAGGAGAGAAATTGATGTTTATCGGTATAAATGATTCCAGTTACTTTTATCTCTCATTTGATGATATTGATGCGAGCAAGTGCAATATGAAAAATGTACGTAGCTCTGAGCCGGGTGCTTTATATATAGTAGGAGACACAACTATTGGAGGTGTCCTTTACCCTAATGTGGTTCATATTGTCGATTCGGATAGCATACGTCCGCAAAACTATATTGAAGCCTGGGTACAAGGCGAAGCGGGATTGGTGCAGTACAGGGACAAAAACGGGCAAACATTTCACAGGATTAAACCATAGTAAACCCCTGTTGTCTATGTATTATGAGATAAAATATACACGCCGCAAGGAAGGACAGTGGGGCCGGTTGGGTTGGTATAGATTGGTAGTCGGGTGACAGCTTATGAACAATTTAAAGGATAAATCCAACCGGCCTCTTATAAATGCTATTGAAAGTATATTTTCGTTGATGATGAAACAGTTACTGGTACTATTTGCTTTTGTGCTTTTGTGTGGGTTTACCCCGGATGAAAAGCCGCTGAAAATAGGCTTATTGAAATATAACGGAGGCGGGGACTGGTATGCCAATCCTACCTCGTTGCCAAACCTGATAAAGTTTTGCAACAGTGCGCTGAAAATGAACATAGAAGCAGAGCCGGGTACGGTGGATGTGGGCAGTGCGGAGCTGTTCAACTATCCTTTTGTACACATGACAGGGCATGGTAATGTGGTGTTCAACAGCCAGGAACTGGATAACCTTAGGGCGTACCTGGTAGGAGGAGGATTTTTGCACATAGATGATAACTATGGCATGGACAAGTTTATAAGGCCGCAACTGGATAAGATATTTCCGGGAACGAAGCTGGTAGAACTGCCGTTTTCGCACCCGGTGTTTCACCAGCAGTTTGATTTCAACAGCGGATTGCCGAAGGTGCATGAGCACGACAACCATTCGCCGCAGGCGTTTGGGTTGATATATGAAGGGCGGCTGGTGTTGATGTATACCTACGAGTGTGACCTGGGCGACGGATGGGAGGATATAGAAGTGCACAAAGACCCCGAAGAGGTGCGCCAGAAAGCGCTGAGGATGGGTGCGAATATTGTGAAATATGCTTTTAGCAACTAAGAAAGAAAATGACAGTGAAAGGATATATGAGATTGTGGGTTGGGATGGCTGCTGTAGTAATGATGGCAGGCTGTGAAAACATAAGCAAGTACGATAAGCCGGACATATCGCTGGAGGGCAACAACAGAGGTGTGCTGAAGGTGGTAGCGGATAAGTCGCTGGAGAGCATTATGAACCAGCACATAATGATATTTGAGAACAAGTTTCCGGATGCAGATATAGAAATAAGCTACCTGGATGAAAGTGATGCAGCCAAACAAATGTATGATACGGCAAACAGCGTAGCCATCATTGAGCGCAGGCTGACCCAGGCAGAGTTTAAGAGCCTGGAAGCAGCCCATAACCTGAAGCCAAAGGAACACATAATGGCCAAAGATGCGCTGGTGCTGATAACGGCAAAAGGTACGGCAGATACGCTGATAGATATAGAAGGGCTGAAAAACCTGTTTGCCACAGGTGCCAGGCCGTTGGTATTTGAAGGAAAGAGCAGCGGAGCGGCAGCATACGTAATGAATGAGCTGAACGTTAAAAACAGCAAAAATGTATATGCCCTGAAAGATGTGGATGAAGTGATAGAATATGTACAGGAGCATAAGGGTGCAATAGGATTTATACCCTACTCGGTGATAAGTGATGAGCAGAACGAAACGATGATGAACAGGCTGGCAAAAATTTCTACCATGTACTTTAAGGTAAAGAAAGATGGTGAAACACTGGCTATAGGCGCCACACAAAGCACAATAGCAACAGGAGACTACCCATTGATAAGACCTATAAATTATGTATTGATCGGCTACAAAGGCGAACTTGGCATTGGATTTGTAAACTACCTGTTCAAGCAGAAATCGTCACGGGTGTTCCTGAAAGAGGGGCTGGTGCCTACCGTTTTTGCAGAAAGGCTGATATCGATAGATACCGGTAATCTGGAAAAATAAATAAAAAATAGTGCGCTATACGGCTTAAAAATTATTTTCGCAAACTTAAATTGAAACGCAGGAAGCATTTCTACTTTATTAAACTACGACAACAAATGAGGAAAATTTCATTGATACTACTTGCAGCCGGTTCTATATTGACCGCAGGTGCGCAGACGATACAAGATGCGGTAAAGGAAATTAACAACGAGAACTTCTTTAAAGCAAAGCAGCTATTGCGCAAGCTACAGGCAGACCCTGCAAGCGATAAAAGTGCAGTGAACTACTACCTGGGCAATGCTTACCTGTTTGACAACGATGCAGACAGTGCACAGATATTTTATAAAGCAGCAGTGAACCCGGAGTCGCGCAGCACCTACAGCTATGTGGCAAGCGGCCGTTTGTCATTGTTTGCCAATAAGCCTGAAGATGCCAAGCTGAACCTGGACAGGGCTTTGCAAACTTCTAAAATGAAGAATGCAGAGGTGTTCTATCAAGTGGGCGAAGCCTATATGCAGAAAACAGGCAAGAACCTGACAGAAGCAATAAAAAACTACGAAGAGGCAGTAAGGTTGAGTCCTAAGAATGCTGTCTACTTTATAGCATTGGGCGATGCCTACCTGGAAAACAACGAAGCAGGTAAAGCACTAAGCAAATATGAAAATGCAAGGGACCTGGACCCTAAGCTTGGTATGGCTTATATAAAGGTAGCGAAAGTGAACCGTGCGGGTAAAATATACCCTGATGCGATAACTGCCTACGAGAATGCAATAAAAGCAGATCCGAACCTGCCATTGGCATATAAAGAATTGGGTGAAACATACTACCTGAGCAAGCAGTATGATAAAGTGGCACCTATGTTCAAAAAATATGTGGAGCTGAATAATGAAGACCCTGAAGCACGTACGAAGTACATTGGCTTTTTGATAGAAACTGCATTGCAAAGCAAGCAGCCTGCGGACTATGAGAATGTAATAGTAGAGGCTACCAAGGCTACGCAAGCTGAGCCTAACAACTCTTTCTTGTACAGGGTGTTGGCGATAGCCAACTTTGAATTGAAAAGGTACAAAGACGGGTATGAGGCGACTAAAAAATTCTGGTCGATACCTGACCGTAAGGTGAAAACGATTGACTACACTTACTCTGCAAAACTTGCTTCCCAAGTAGGTGATACTGCACAGGCGATAGGGTACTTTACCTCTGCGCTGGCTGTAGATTCTAACAACTGCGAGGTGCTGGGCGAGTATGCTAAAACATTGTACCTGGCAAGGAGGTACAGCGATGCTGTAACGCAGTACAAAGCTAAGGAAGGCAAATGCGGCTCATTGCAGCCATTGGACTACTTTAACCTGGGCCGTGCTTACTACTTCGCAAATGACTTTATAAATGCAGACAGCAGCTTCGCACAATTTATAGCGCGCACCCCAACTACACCGGAAGGTTACCTGTGGAGGGGCAAATCACTTGCAAGAACTGACCTGGATGCTGATAATCTGAAATTCCCTGCATTGCCGCACTATACCAAATATGTAGAAGTAGCAGGAGTAGACCCGGTGAAAAATAAGAAGGGACTGATAGAAGCATACCAGTACATAGGCTCGTACTACGCCAACAGCAACAATAAAGGAGAAGCAAGGGCAACTTTTGAAAAGGCACTGACGCTGGACCCTGCTGATGCAAATACGCAGGAGCTATTGAAAATGGTTAAGTAATAGTTATTGATCAATAATACCTGAAAAGCGGCTGCGAGATTATCGTAGCCGCTTTTTGCGGCTAAAGGGAGTAGAAATTAAAGTAGGTTTGGTGCTTATGAGTTGGGAATTGCCGGAAGCGGCTAAGTACATGTTACTTTCTACTTTTTACTTTGGCATTATGAACTTCTGCATAAAGATGTTGAGCCACCTGCCACCTACAGAGATCATGATGTTCCGCTGCTCGCTGGCAATGGTGATAGCCCTGTACCAATGCTATAGGATGAAGATAGACTGGCTGGGGTCTAACAGGTGGCTGTTGTTTTTGAGGGGGGCATTTGGTACAGTAGCGGTGTACACATTTTTTGTAACCATACAGAATATGCCGTTGGCGAGTGCAGTAACGATACAATACCTGTCGCCAATATTCACCACTATAGTGGCCATATTCCTGCTGAATGAAAAGGTGAAACCGCTGCAGTTTTTGTTCTTTGCCATATCCTTTGCAGGGGTGCTGTGCATCAAGGGATTTGATACCCGCATAGAGATGAAGTACCTGATATATGGCATAGTGTCAGCCGTGGCATCGGCCTTTGCCTACAACATGGTGCGCAGCCTGAAGCATAAGGAGCATGAGATAGTGGTGCTGTTGCACTTTCAGATATTGGGCGCTGTTATAGGCGCTTTCTTCTGCTTCTTTACCTGGAAGATGCCGAAGGGGATGGACTGGGTGTACTTATTCCTGACAGGGGTATTTACCTACCTTGGGCAGCTGTACCTGACCAAGTCGCTGCACCGCTCTGCAATAGCCAATGTGTCGATACTAAACTATGTAGGCATATTGTATGCATTGGGGTTCGGGTATTTCTTTTTCGGGGAAACACATGGTATGCTTACCTTTATAGGCATGGCATTGGTAATCGGAGGCGTATTGATGAACATATTTTATACCAACAAAAAGGCAGTTAATGAAATCACCTGAGACCATATTGCCTGAAGCATTTAAAAGCCGTATGGTAGCGGTACTAGGTGGAGAAGCAGAAGCATTCTTTGCAGCGCTTGATAACCCTGTGGTGACGTCGGTAAGATTGAACCCGAATAAGCCATCGGAGGTATTTGCTGATGAAGAAAAAGTAGCTTGGGCAGAGAAAGGGAAATACCTGAAAGAAAGGCCATCGTTTACGTATGACCCATTGTTCCATGCAGGGGCATATTATGTGCAGGAGTCGAGCAGTATGTACCTGGAGCAGGTGCTGAGGCAATCAGTTGACTTGTTGAAGCCACTGAAGGTATTGGATGCTTGCGCCGCGCCAGGAGGCAAAAGCACACACTTGCTGAGCCTGCTGCATCCGGATAGCCTGGTGGTATGCAATGAGGTGATACAGAACCGCAATGCAGTGCTGCGTGAAAACCTGACAAAATGGGGCGTGGCCAATGCTGTAGTAACTCAAAATGATACCAAGGATTTTGGAGCGCTGGGCGAGTTCTTTGATGTGATACTGATAGATGCGCCATGCAGCGGGGAGGGGCTTTTCAGAAGAGACAAAGACGCCATAAAGGAATGGAGCGAAAAGAACGTAGAGATATGTGCCGTAAGGCAAAGGGATATATTGAAGGACCTGGTGCCGGCATTGAAAAACGGAGGTGTGATTATATACAGCACCTGCACTTTTGAAGAAGCAGAGAATGAGCATAATATGCAATGGGCGGGTGAGCAACTGGATTTGGTTCCGGTGCATGTGCAATCAGCTACTACAGACCAAAGCATTGCGCAGATGGCACCGTATACATTTCGATTTTACCCCCACAAGGTAAAGGGGGAAGGATTTTTTATAGGTGCTTTGAGGAAGGGGACTGCTCAGGATGTTGAACAAGGCGCGGCGAGGGAATTCGGCAGAAGGAGGCAGTTTGATGTGGTAGAGAAGACAAAAGTGCCTGCGCAATTATCGGGCTTGCTGAAGGACGGCAAGTGGTTTTACTTCCAGTTTAAAAATGAGCTTCATTTTGCACCTGAAGTGTTGCAACAGGCGATAACGCATTTGTCGGCGCACCTGAACCTAAAGAAAATAGGCACGGCATTGGGCGCCTTAAAAGGAACTGATGCACTACCTGCGCATGAACTGGCACTGAGCAATAATATACACCAAGGTGTGAGCCGCATAGAGGTGGATAGAGATACTGCCATACGCTACCTGAAATGTGAGACGATAAAGCTTGAAGGGGAGAAGGGATTTCACCTATTGACATACCAAGGTGTACCACTAGGTTGGGTAAAGGTGATACCGAACAGGGTAAACAACTGCTACCCAAGTGCATGGAGGATTTTGAAGTGAAGTGCTTGCCTTCGCTTTAGCCGTTATTTTATTTTTTGAAGGGAAAAATTAGCAACATTACCCTCTTTGGAATTTAGCTTTAAACTAAGTGTCTCCGGTGTAGCTTTAAGAATATGGAATGTATCAGTACCTTCTTTTGAGGTAGTATAAAAAGTTTTGAATTTAGCATCCTGAGACCAAACACCATCCTCATCTTGTTCAGCGGTCACAAAGTGGTATTTATAATCTGCAGAGAAGTCTGCTTTATACTTTTCCACCATTTTAGCACCAAACTTTTTGAGGTCATCTGCAGGAATCTGTTCTGCAGTATGCAAAAATTCGATATTGGTAAGCTTCCAGCTACCTACAAGCGGACTGTTATTAGTAACCGGTTCTGAAGTTGCTTTAGTTTCTGCTATGGGAGTAGAAGTTGCAGTTGTGGCAGCAGTTTTAGGCGCACTACATGAAGCAATTGAAAGACTGAAAAGTATGAAGAGTATTTTATTCATTTTGATTAATGTTTTTCTGAAAAGTATAATGGTAAATATATTAAATAAGCTATAGTTTTTACTAGCCGCTGAAATTTTATGAAGATATGTTGTGTAGTGGCAAGGGAAGAAAAAGACAAAAAAAAACAGTAATTATGTCAAAGCTATTAATCAAGAAATGCAAGGCAGTATATCTCGACTGAATTTTATAAGTAAAGTGACAGGAGGAATTCTGGACAGAAAAGATAACTCCGGTAAGGTTTCTGCTGAAGGTAAGCCAGAGGTTCATGGTATTAAGTCCTATTCAGGTAAGTGGGGAGAATCGCAGCAATTTCATCTTATTAGAAGGTGTCTTTTTGGTGCTACTCACGAGGACTTAGCCTTCTTTTCGGCGAAGACTTTGGAGGAGAGCCTGGATATCTTATTGACACAATCGCCTGCACCGGAACCACCTGTAAATGATTATGACAACGAGCAATATAAAGATCCTGAAGTTCCTTTCGGCAAAACATGGGTTCACTCGCCTTTCGGTGATCCTGAGGGGCCTCAGGATGCTTTACGGGTATTCAGCCTTAAATCATGGTGGATAGGGTTAATGATTCATCAGGATCGTTCCCTAACTGAGAAAATGACACTCTTCTGGAGTAATTTTCTAGCCTCGCAGTTTTGCCTGATGAAAGATGCGCGGCTAGATTACAGTTATGTGGAATTGCTAAGGGAATATTCACTTGGTAATTTTAAGAAGTTGGTACGGGAGATGACAACTAATCCCGGTATGATGGAGTACCTGAATACCAATGTAAATACTGCAACTGCCCCCAATGAGAACTACAGCAGAGAATTACAGGAGCTATTTACTGTAGGCAAAGGCCCTGACTCGAAATATACGGAATCTGATGTTAAGGAAGCCGCACGCGTTCTAACAGGATGGAAAATAAAGGAATATCAGGGTGTAGGCAGTGAATTCAAGCCGGAAGAACATGACACCGGTGATAAGCATTTTTCTGCTTTCTATGATAATGCTGTTATAAAAGGCAGAAATGGGCAGGATGGAGCGACAGAAACAGATGAGCTTATAGATATGATATTTAAACGTAGGGAGGTGGCAAAATATACTTGCCGCAATCTTTACAGGTGGTTTGTTTATTATGAAATAGATGAGCAAGTTGAGTTAAAGGTTATCGGGCCATTGGCGGATGTGTTTATAGCTAACAATTTTGAGTTGAAGCCTGTTTTGCGCGTATTGCTTGGTAGTGAGCATTTTTTCAGTGATCTGAGCATGGGATGTCAGATAAAAAGTCCTGCTGATTTGCTGATAGGCGCATTCAGGCAGTTTGGCGAAATTGATAAGCAGGAGAACGCTGTCATTAAGCACAAAAGATGGAATTACATTTACTACCAGATTTTGGTGATTGGTATGGAAATTGGTGATCCTCCAAATGTTTGTGGTTGGTCTGCTTACCACCAATACCCATTGTATAGCAGGGCCTGGATTAATTCTACTACCCTCACAAAAAGAAATATGACAACGGATTGCCTGGTTTCCGAAAAGGGATTGGCACAAGAGGGTTTTGTTTCAGGTTTTGATATATTGAATTTTGTGAAGAAATTATCGGAGCCAGCAGATTGCAATAAGCTTATAGAAGAGAGCTGCAGGTATCTTAGCGCGTTGCCATTAGATGAGGAGCATTTAAATACATTAAAAAGCATTTTATTATCAAATCAATCTGCGGATTATTACTGGACTGCGGCCTGGAATGAGTACCTCTCTGATCCTGAAGATGAAGTAAAGAAGAATATTATAATCAGCAGGTTATCCTTCTTTTACAGATATATAATGCAGCGGTCTGAATTTCAATTAACGTAAGCAGTATGAACAGGAAAGCGTTTATAGCGAAAAGTGCTCAGATGGCAGCTGTACCTTTTTTATTAGGTGGCGCATTGCAGGGCTGTACATCCTTATCTGATGCCTTAAGAAAAGAAAAGCAGGGAAAGATTTTGGTATTAATTCAACTTGATGGAGGTAATGATGGACTCAATACAGTAATACCTCTGGATCAATATTCTAATCTGAGCAACTCTCGTGCAGATATTATGGTGCCTGAAAAAAAGGTGATTGCGTTGCAGAATGGATCAGCAACAGGATTACACCCGAGTTTGGCCCCATTGAAACGATTGTATGATACGGGCAAATTATCTATTATCCAAGGAGTGGGTTATCCCGATCCGGTTTTCTCACACTTTAGAGCCATTGATATATGGCATACAGCTTCGGGAGCAAAGGATGTATTTAGCTCGGGTTGGTTGGGGCGGTTTTTGGATAAAAAGTATCCCGGATTCCCTGAAAGTTATCCTAATCAGCAATCTCCGGACCCGCCAGCTATACAGTTAGGCAATCTTGTTTCACAGGCATTATTGGGCCCTTCAGTAAGCATGGGTATGGCAGTGGATAGCACAGCAGATTTTTATAAATTGGTACTAGGTAAATCCTCTGTATTGGATACGCCAAGGGGTAGGGAGTTGTCATTTATAAGTCAGACAGCAACACAAACACAAAAATACCTGCTCTCGGTAAAGAAATCTTCTGAAGCTCAAAAGAATCTGTCATTACGTTATCCAAAGCAAGGTAAAAATCCATTGGCAGACCAGTTAAAAATGGCTGCGCAACTGATAGGCGGAGGCTTACAGACAAAGGTTTATATGGCCAATATCAAAGGATTTGATACGCACCATAATCAGGTAGAGAAAAATGATACCACAATAGGTGTACATTCAAAATTATTATCTCAACTGGCAGAGGCAATAGAGGCATTTGTAGATGACCTTACCTTAATGGATAAATTAGATAAGGTGGTGGGAATGACATATTCTGAATTTGGAAGAAGGATTAAATCAAACGCCAGTTCAGGTACCGACCATGGATCTTCAGGTCCGGTTATTATGTTTGGCGCAGGATTGAAGGGTGGACTGATTGGTAGCAATCCTGAAATTCCGAGTAATGCTACCGTAGATGACAATCTGGCTATGCAGTACGATTATAGGGCTGTATATGCATCTTTATTGAAAGGATTGTTTAAAATGAAAGAGGCAGATCTGGAATCTATACAGCTAAAAGGATATCCTGCTATAGATATCTTTCAGTAAAATGCTTGCGGACTTAACAAGGATGCACGCACAGCAGTATCCTGATTTAATAAACTTGCGGTATGCTGGTATAGCTTTGGATGTTTGTCCCTGAATTCTACAGGGGCTTCAAAAAAGTGCTCAATACAAACGGCCCAAAATTCATCCATATTAGTAGCTGCATATCCCCGGAAAAAATGCTCTTGGTTTTCGTTGTCTTTCATTATCTGGTACTCACTTAGGGCAACATTATACCATAAGATAAACCTTTGCTCGAATAGGCTGCCAGAGTCATAAAAAACAGAAACCCTGGATTCATTATCAAAAAGGTGGTTAATATCCCTTACATGATTGGCTTTTAGTGCATGTGCACATTCGTGCAGTGCCAAATCGAGTTTATCATGAGGGTCTTTTATTCCATGTAAAAAGTCAGGGAGGGAGAATACAATTTTATCCGAAAAAAAAGTAAGCCCTTTCATGCTTTGGCTGTTTTTGCCAAATACGAATAGGGAAGGGAAAAATATAATAGTTCCATGCCATGACAGTTCATAGTTGAATAAGCCAAAAGTGAGCTTTACGAGAGTGCCGGCAAATAGCAGTTTTATATCATCAGTTATCTCTACTCCCGATTGACCATGGAAAGCTTTTTTTGATAAGATAAGATTTACCCGGCGGATAAAAGTTTCTTGCTCATCGGCATTTAGCAAATTGTAATATGGAAAAGTACGTGTAAAGAAATCATGATGCACCGCGGAATTAACTTTATGCAATCTATTTACTTTGATAAAATCTTTAATTGCATTAAAAGGATTCAGGGCAAGGAAAAGCATTGCAGAAATGAAAGGAGATAATACAATCAATGCAAAAAATAAAGCCACAAATCCCCAAATAATAGCCATGGTATTAGTAATTATATAACTCAAGAATAGTGCTTCCCAGCCTTTTTTGAGGAAGGAAGTTCTGCTCCAATGGTATCGCAAATGGTACAGGGGTATCAATAGAAGCGCACCTCATTACTGGTGCATCCAATACAGTAAAGAGTTTTTCTGAAATCCAGGCAGCTATTTCAGCACCTATTCCTCCCGTTAGTGTGTCTTCATGCAGTATCAGCACTTTACCTGTTTTTCTTACTGATTTTTCTATTGCATCCTTATCAAAAGGCAACAGAGTGCGCAGGTCTAGCACTTCTATTGATATGTTGCGCAATTGTTCATTTTGAAGCAATTCATTTTTGGCCCAATGAACACCGGCGCCATAAGTAATGATGGTTAATTCGCTTCCATCTTGTACTACAGCGGCTTTGCCTATAGGCAAAGCATAGTATTCTTCAGGTACAGCATCTTCTATGCTCCTGTACAGGGCTTTATGTTCAAAGAACATTATCGGGTTAGGATCATTAATAGCGGCAGCTATTAATCCTTTAGCATCAAATGCGCTGGAAGGGTAAACTATTTTCAGGCCTGGAACATGGAAGAACCACGCTTCGTTACTTTGTGAGTGGAAAGGTCCGGCTCCAACTCCTGCACCGGTAGGCATTCTTACAACTACGTCCGCATTCTGTCCCCAGCGCCAGTAAGATTTAGCCAGATTATTTACTATAGCATTAAAACCTGTTGAAACAAAATCAGCAAATTGCATTTCAACTATGCTCTTTATTCCTTTTACGCTAAGACCCAATGCGGCACTCAGTATTCCGCTTTCGCACAAGGGTGTATTGCGCACTCTTTCTTTTCCGAATTGTTGTACGAAACCTTCAGTAATCTTAAACACCCCTCCATATTCCGCAACATCCTGCCCCATGATTATCAGGTTAGGATGTTGCTGCATACTTTGTTTCAATCCCTCAGATACAGCATCTACCAATCGTAATGGCCTGCTACCTTTTTCTATATTTTTATTATACTGTTGATAGGGTACAAATATATCTGCTAATTCAGCTTCTGTATCGGGATTGACATCCGATTGCTTATCGGCCATGTCAAATGCGGACCTTACTTCCGTATCATATTTACCCTTCAGATCGTTTACGAATTCTGCCGTAATAATACCTTGCTGTAATAGCCAGTTTTCGTAATTGGTAACAGGGTCTTTTTGCTCCCAGGTTGTAAATAATTCTTGTGGAACATATTTTGTACCGCTTGCTTCCTCATGACCACGCATCCTGAATGTCATGCATTCAAGTAATACAGGGTGCGGGTTTTGTCGCATTTCCTCTGATAGTTCCCTGATAGTATGGTATACTTCCAGTATGTTATTACCATCTATGGTTATTCCTTTTATACCATAACCAAGTGCGCGGTCGGCAAGTTGATTGCACCGAAATTGTTCATTTACAGGCGTTGAAAGGCCATAACCATTATTCTCAATTAATAGTATTACCGGCAAATCCCATACAGCAGCTATGTTACAGGCTTCGTGGAAGTCGCCTTCACTTGTTCCTCCATCACCTGTAAATGCTACAGTTACTTTATTTTCAGCCTTTAGTTTGGTAGCTAATGCAATTCCATCAGCTACGCACATTTGTGGTCCCAAATGCGATATCATACCTACAATATGATGTTCATTGGTGCCAAAATGAAAGCTGCGCTCTCGCCCCTTCGAGAATCCGTTCATTTTTCCCTGGAATTGCTCGAATAATTGTTGAAGGTCGCAGTTACGTGTTGTAAAAACCCCGAGGTTTCGATGTAAAGGACAGATATATTCATCTTCATGTAGGGCAGCGGTTACACCTACAGCAATGGCTTCTTGTCCTATTCCGGAAAACCATTTGCTTACACGCCCCTGCCTCAGCAACTTGAGCATCCTTTCTTCTATAACTCTTGGTTTTACCAAGAGAGTATAAAGATGAATCAGTTCCTGATTACTAAGTTCTTTTCTATCGTATTTTATATGAATGTTGGATAAAGACATATCTCAAATATGGTAAGATTTATGGCATAAATAGAAAAGGCAACTCCACAGAGCTGCCTTTGTATAATATTCTGATATAGGTTTTACTCCAGATCTATGTATTTGCTGGCGACAGTCTGCTTTATAAAGTAAATCTTTTTGCCTACAAGACGGTTGGTATCACTAACACTGTTATAAGGAGATATTTGTATCAAACCTAAACCACGGCCTGTGCCTAAGGTTGAAAGCTCATCTGCAGTAAATGCACATGATTTGGCATTAGGGCCTTTTGTTTTGCTTAATTTTCCATTAGGTCCTGTTATAACAAATAATGTAGAGTCCGCAATTATAGAATCTTTTGCAGTAAGCAAAAAATTTTGTTTTGTATTAATGCTTAGATCTGAAATAACAGGTACTGTAGGGAACTTGGTATTATCAACAAGGAAGAAGGAATCTACTTTGGAGTTGGTGTCACCTGAAGCATACCAGTTTACTTCATCAATAAGAAAGGATATTCCTTGGGGAACATTACCGTTTTTTACATCCGAATAGGTATTGTCAGCTTGTTTGTATAGGTAATCATCTAATACATACATGTCGCCTATGCTAAGTTTATTAAAAAAAGAATCTGTAAGATAGGCATAAGCGGATCCCACCTGATAGCTGGTAACATTACCATACACAGACTTAGTAGAGGTATGCATTACTGATGCTTTGAATACACCATTTGCATCGGATGGATTGCCAACTACCGGCATAGAATTTACAGGAATTGGCGGTTGATAAAGGGTTTCTTTTTTACAAGATTGGATAGAAACAGCCAGGGCCAGGAATATACTTGCGCAAAGGGTGATTTTCTTCATTTATATTTTTTTTTTGCGTGGTGAATATAGGTGGAAAGATAGAAAATAGGAAACCTTGGAGAGAATATTTAAAAGCAACTTTTTACTGTTTATTACTAAACTCCTCTCTGATGCCTGTTTTAATTTCGCTATCGAGTTCCGTATCATTAAATTCAATCCCGGATAAGTTTGAGCTAAGGCGGGACGCAAAAGCACGCAGTTTTTTTGCTTTTTCAAAATAGTTATTCTTTTCAAGCTCATACTCGAAACCAATACCGTATTCTATCTTTTTGGTTCTTTTAAAGCCAAGAGCAGTATTGTATTTATGCGCTACTTTGTTATTGCCCCGCACCTTGGCAAATACCTTTTCTACATCAAAACAATTGAAAAATAAGTCCAGCATGGCTAAAGATGCCCTTACGGGAATATCTGTCCCTAGTAATGAATCGTCGTAAATATACAGTCCTGAAAAAGCAGTTTTTTGTTCTTTGTCTAAAGCAGAAATATTGATAAGCCCCACTGACCTCTCTTCGTAATTTATGAGAAAGAAGAAATTGCTGAGATTATTAATGGAGTTAAACCAGTCCCGTTGCATTTCTGTAGTAATCTGGCCGGAATAAAACATGTGCTGAGCTATTTTTCCATCATTGCGCCAATTACGAATCATTTCTATATGCCGTTCTTCCACACGCTCCAGACAAATGCCGTACTTTAATACTTTCATTAAATCAGTCGGTTTAATTTGCAGAAAAAACCCTGACTGCGGGCAGTAGAGTTGTTTCGAAGCTAGTTAAAATTTAGTAAAGCGAACTGGTTTGAAACCGCTATTAATATGTGCTGGGCAAATGAAATAGACTCCATCGTTTAAATCTCTGATATCTATTTTTTCATCACTTTTGAGCTCTATCGCTCTGATAAGCCTGCCATTGATGTCTGTTATATGGGCATTTATTATATTGATATCATTAAATTTTAGAGTAATAAATTCTGTAGCAGGATTTGGGGATAATTTAAAAGAAGGAATTGCGGTCGTTTCATAAATAGCAGTAGCAGTAAGGCAATCTGCAGCTGCTGTAACACGTGAAAAGTAAGTTATTGTTTGTGCAGTATTGACACTATCACTGTCATCCCATACCAATATTTGAACACGTGCATTTACATTGTTGCATTTAGCTTCCAGATCCAACCTCATGATACCGGAATCCCCGGCTGCTATAGGATCCATAGTTTTAATTCCTGGTATAAACGCATTGCTGTAACAATTGCTATTGTCGCAAAAGCTCTGTGTAATAGATTGAGTACCGCTATTAGTTGTGCGTTTCCACTTTAGCGTTAAGGTATTACCCGTTGTGTTTTTAACATATCCGTATACTTCAAGTACAGAGCCATATTGTGGTAAAGTACTATCTTTTGATATAGTATCATTTGGTAGGAAAACGAATGCTTGGCTCATAACTGTTTGAGCACTAATTATTAACAAGGTACAAAAAAGTGTAAATAAAAATTTCATTTTAAAAATTTTGTTGAACATGCAACACGAAGTTACAATAAATCCTACTTTTGATGGTATTAGCGTAATAACTATTGTATTTAAATGAAAAAAATCTTTACTCTCTTTAGTGCATTTCTGTTTGCACTTAACTTATTTTCCCAAACCTACTTTTCTGAAAATTTTAATGCGTCCTCCAATTTACCCGCCGGATGGGTGCAGTGGAATGAGGATAGTCTGGTCGTATCTCCGCAAGTAGCTGCCAACTATGGCCTTACTTTTGGTAATAAAGCTTGGATAATAACTGGAACTACAAATAGATTTGCCGTAAGCACTTCGTATTATGATCCTGCAGGGCAATCTGATGATTGGTTGGTAAGTAAACCAATTATTTTGCCACCTTCTGCGACTCAAGCACTTTTGTCGTATGCCGCGTTGAGCGCTAATGGTAATTACCTTGAGAGTTATGAGCTTCGCCTTTCTACTACCGATTCTTTGCCTTCTTCTTTCACTACAGTGCTTTATAGCAATGGTGCAACATCAGCCGGCTATAATGAAAATGGTGTATTTCTTGGGAATTATGCCGGTGATACTATCAGGTTGGCATGGAGAAATGTATCGAATGATCAGTTGATACTGATATTGGATGATATCACTATAAAGGCAGCAAAAAAGAGCGACTTGGCTGTATTAAATACAGATTTGTATCGCCACAATGACCTTGGTACCACAGGGACACCAAAGGGAATTATCCAAAATTTTGGTATAGATACGGTGAAAAATTTTAAGCTGAATTATCAGGTGAATAATTTGCCGGTGGTATCTCAAAATATCACAGGTGTTAATATAACCCCTTACAATACTTATGATTATACAGCAGCCACTTCTTTTAGCACGGGCATTGCGGGAGAATATAAGTTTAAAGTTTGGGCTTCTGATATCAATGCATTTCCGATAGATTCTAATAGTGTAAATGATACTGTAAAGAAGACTACCTTCTTTTACTCCACAACTGCAAAAAAGAAAGTGGTGATGGAAGAATTTACAGGAGCATGGTGTGGATATTGCCCTGATGGACACACAGCTATGGCAGATCTGATGGCAAGCGAACCGGATGTAATAGGTATATCTGTACATAGCAGAAATGGAGGTGGAAGCACCGCCGATAAAATGGAAATTCCTGAAGGAGATTCTATAGTAAGCTCCTTTGCATCAGGTTTTCCTTCTGCTACTTTCGACCGCTTATACTTTTTTGATAATCCTGATGGAGGATTCAGTCCTGACGAATGGGCAGCGATATTCACTGAGCGCAAAGATTGGGCTACACCTGCAAACGTCAGTTTTCAGAACTTTATGTATGATTCGGTATCTCGCCAAGTTACAGTTGATGTAAAAGCTGATTTTTTGATTGATATAAACAGCAAGTTCGGTATGAACCTTATGTTTGTTGAGGACTCTGTTATAGGAACAGGTGCTGGATATAATCAGCGCAATTATTTCTGTGCAGGTTGTGGTGCCGAAGATGTAAACTCTCTGTTCTATAGTTCACCAAGTAGTATACCTAATTATCCACATAATAATTTATTGCGTAAATCCCTTGCAGGTACATGGGGTTCTCGCGGTGTAGTACCGGATTCTGCAATAAGCGGCGGTACTTATACCCAGTCTTTCAGTTACGTACTGCCATCGGCATGGAATGCAAACCACGTAAGGATCGTAGGAGTGCTGCAAGAGTATACAAGCTCTACTTTGGTACGCGAAATTCTGAATGCGGAGCAGGCTTGGATAATTGGCTACGAAGAGCCGGTTGAGCCAAACAGCATAACTGAAGCTACGGATAAGTTTGCAGGCGTTAGCCTGTTCCCTAATCCGGCTTCGGATAAAATGAATGTACAGTTCGATTTGTTGGAGGCGGGTGTGGTAAAAGCTACTATCGTTAGTGTCCTTGGCGAAAATGTGAAAGAAGTTTATTCAGGTGGACTGAATACAGGTGTTCACTCTATTGCTTACAACACAAGCAATTTGCCTGCAGGTACTTACTTCCTGAAGTTGCAGACTAACAACTCATTTAGTGTTAAGCAATTTGCAGTGGTTAGATAATAGCAACTCATGCGATAAAAAAAGCCCTGCCAGGATTTTTCCGGCAGGGCTTTTTTGTCTAAGGTAGGTCGCTGGATGTGGCTTTCAGCCAATCTTCGTCCAGTTTCAGGTCTTTGTATTGTATTAGTTTCCAATCCCCGTTTTCATATTCCAGGGCAGTCATATTTTCTACCCAGTCACCCGAGTTCACGTATGTCACCGTGCCATTCTCTGTGGCAAAATCCTTGATGATAGGCTTGTGGGTATGGCCATTGATCACAAATTTGTAGTTGTTCTCTGCGGCAATGTCTACGGCTGTTTGCTCATAGTTGCTTAGCTTCTTTACGCCGCTTTTAGTTGCATCTTTTATACGCTTGCTGAACATTGTCCGCTCTCTGCCCATCAGCTCCAGAAAGAAGTTGGCCAGCTTATTGGTAAGTATCAGTAGTTCATAGCCTGTATTGCCCAGCTTGGCGAGCCATTTAGAGCCGCGCATGGATATGTCAAATATATCCCCATGGAAAAACCAGTGCAGCTTGCCATCCAGTTCCAGCACCAGTTTGTCATCCAGCACCAGATTTCCCATGTTTAGTCCACTGTACCTGCGCAGCATTTCATCGTGGTTGCCGGTTAGGTAATAAACCTGTGTGCCGCTGCTCATCATCTTGAATACTCGCTGCAACACTTTGGAGTGGGAGGTAGGGAAGTAGTAGGTGCGGAACTGCCAGATATCGATAAAGTCACCATTTATTACCAGAATTTCCGGCTCTATGCTTTTCAGGTACCTGTTGAGCTCCTTGGCCCTGCAGCCAACGAACCCCAGATGTACGTCTGATATAACAGCGATTTTAACAGCGCGTTTTGCCATAGGTTAAAGATGGTAAATAATTAATAAGCAAACATAGTTTTATGCATTTACTGCATTTTCCCCTTTAAGGTGCCACGCCAGCAGGTTATATACGGGTTGCTTATCTACAGTGCCAATGGCTGTGCCAAACTCTGCTGCCACCTCATCCAATATGGGGCGGAAGTGGTATGCCATGGAGCCCACAAAGTGGGTTTTGTATTTGGGGTAACCCTCATAACAGGCTACATGGTATTTAAAGAATTCCCTGAAACCATTTTTCACCAGCTCATGGATAAACTCCTTATCGGGGCTTAGGGTAAGTATAGGCGCAAAAGATGCCAGGTAAGTATTGGGGAAAGGTTCTTTATATATCCTGCGAAAAATCTCTTCTTTCTGAACGGGGAAATGGGTCTCGAATACTGCCTGTGTAGCCGGGGGTAGTTTGTGATAAAGATACAGGCGCACCAGGTGCTTGCCATACCAGCTGCCGCTGCCTTCGTCGCCCAGTGCATAGCCTAAAGAGGGCACAACCTCGCTGATGTGTGTACCATCGAAAAAGCATGAGTTGGAACCCGTGCCCAGTATACAGGCTATGCCCGGTGTTCCGTTATACGTGGCGTATGCTGCTGCTTTCAGGTCGTGGTCTATATGTATTTGTGCAGATGGGAATATGGCCCGGATACCAAGCAGTACAATATTATTGCGCTCCTGGCTGGAGCATCCCGCACCATAAAAATATATGGTGCTTATTTTCGAAGATTGATCACACAATTCCCTGTTCTTTTCCAAAGCTGCTTTTACCGATTCCGCAGTGTGAAAATGGGGATTAAGTCCTTCGGTTTCAAATAATTTTTTGTCTGAAGTAAGCCATTGTGTTTTTGTACTGCCACTATCCGCGATTAAGAGCATATATTATTTTTTCTTTATTTGCCTGAACTACAAATAAACTGATTTTGATTGTATAGATTCGAGCCAAATATATTTCTCTCATGAATAAGATTTTTACACTCTTCTGCTTACTGTTTTCTTTAAGCCTTGTTGCGCAGCATGGCGGGCCGGACAGATCTTCTGTTGATCCTACTTTGGAACCTTTTTATCATGGAGTTGCCAGTGGCGATCCCTTAACAGACAGGGTTATACTTTGGACGAGGATTACCACTACGAACGCTTCTGAATCAGTGGAGTGGCAGATATCCACGGATTTGAATTTCAGCAATGTAGTAAATAGCGGTATAGAAACAGCAGTAGCGGCAAAGGACCATACTGTAAAGGTTGATGTAACAGGTCTGCAGCCAAATACCTGGTATTATTTCCGTTTTAAATCAGGGACTAAATATTCGCTTACCGGAAGAACCAGGACTACTCCTTCTACAGGTGTGGATAGTCTCAGGTTTGCTGTACTTAGCTGCTCAAACCTACCTGTGGGTTACTTTCACGTATACAACCATATAACACAGCGCAACGATGTGGATGCTGTTTTACATCTCGGAGATTATATCTACGAGTACAAAAACGAGTCGGATATACCAGGGGATACCTCAAGAACACACTCACCCGACGCAGAAATATTATCTCTTGGAGACTATCGCCAGCGCCACTCTCAGTACAAATTGGACCAGGATCTTAGGGGATGTCATCAGCAGTATCCTTTTATAGTGATATGGGATGATCATGAAACTGCAAATAACTCTTATAAGGATGGTGCAGGAAACCATACTGAAGGCGCAGAAGGTGCATGGGTTGATAGGAAAAGTTTCGGACGTCAGGCTTATTTTGAATGGATGCCAATAAGGGAAGTAGCAGCAGGAAATGATAGTCTTATACGCAGAACAATCAGGTTTGGAAACCTTGCTGACCTGATAATGATAGATACAAGGCTGGAGGGTAGGGATAAGCAGCTTACAGGATTTCCTTCACTAACAGATTCTTTGTTAAATGATACAACCAGAACGTTGCTTGGTGCCGGGCAAATGTCTTGGTTTAAGAATGAGCTTTCGGTATCTTCTGCAAAATGGAGAATAATAGGAAACCAAGTGATGGTGGCTCCTTTAACAGCGGGCAGTTTTGTGGTAAATCCCGATCAGTGGGATGGATACCCTGCAGACAGGAAGAGAGTGTACGATCATATATTGAATAACAATATTAAGAATAATGTTTTCCTGACCGGAGATATTCATACATCATGGGCAAATGATTTGCCTTATGATAAAGCAGCTTATGATACTGCAACAAGGGCTAATTCGGTAGCAGTGGAGTTTGTATGTACCAGTGTAACCAGCAAAAGTGAAATTCCCATATCTGCATCGCAGGTGCAAGGCCAGAATCTGCACATGAAGTATATAGATTTAAAGAAGCGTGGCTATGTTTTAATGGATATCAACCAGCAACGCGTACAAGGCGATTGGATACACATGGATACGGTAGGCAAGCGAACCTACAATGCAACTGTAGCAACTTCATGGTATGTAAACAACAATGAGCGCTTCCTACGCAAAGCACAAAGCGCATTGGCCCCAAGAACCAATATGCCTGCACAGGCGCCTGCAACACTTACAGGGGTGAAAATTGTAAATAACAATATTGTAACCTTGTTATGCTTCCCCAATCCGTTTACTTCAGAATTGTACCTGCAGTATTACCTGAATGAAGCAGAACCTGTGACAGTTAATATTATAGATCTGCAAGGCAAAGTAGCTTACAGCAAACTGCTGGATGGTAATGTGGTGGGTTTGCACGACGATAAGATACCGGTAAGCCAGTTAGCTAAGGGTTCTTATATAGTTGAGTTGAAATCAGCTAAAGGCCGTTTCAGCAAAGAAATGATAAAGCTTTAGGGCTTTGCTATTTTCTGAACTTTGACAGAACCTGTTCTTCCAGTTCGGGAACGATGTTGAGTGCTTTTACACAGCTCAAAAATACTATCAGGATAGCTATAGAGCGATAAATAATCTGCACTGCGGGATGTCCTACTGCAGGAATAAAGTAGCAGATGCTACCGGAGATAATTAACGCAAGCAGTATCATTAGGGTACGCTTATCAAACGGCTGTATCTTATAATTTACCCAAATGAAGGTGAACTTCATAATGTTGAACACGGTAGCAGAAATCACAGTAGCAAGTGCAGCTCCATTCATGCCGTACAGCGGTATCAGTATATAGTTATTGCCGATAGCCAATACAAAAAGTATTAGTAGCATGTAGGTACCGTAGATGTATTTGTCGCTGGTGTATACTATCGAATCGTTGATTCCCGTTGCCATATTGATTAATGTACCAATACTGATGATAAGCACCACTGATTCTCCCAGCGCAAAGTCTTTATCAGGAAGCATCTGATATAGGGAGTGGGTATTAAGGTTTACACCCAAAAAAAGCAGGCAGCCCGCAAGGAAAAGATACCTGCTGGACTGGAAATAAATCTTTCGTACTTCGTTGAAATCATTGTTGGTCCAGGCTTCTGAAATCTTTGCAATGCCAATTTTCTCCAGGGCGCCTAATGGTGCCTCTATTACCGTAGGCATAAATGCTGCGATGGAATATATTCCCACATAAGCCAGGGGTAGGTATTTTCCCAGCATTACCACGTCTATATATTTTAACCCAAGAGAGGATAATGCAGTAAAGGAAAGCAACAACCCATATTTCAGCATGGTTTTTGGATTCTGCTCTCGTAGGAAAGCCTTGTCTACCTTTATCCCCGGATTATCTATTTTGAATATATAAATAAGTAAAAGCATGGTTTGCAAACCATAAATACAAACAAAAAGGGTGATGAATTGTGGCAACGAAAGCCATTTAAGAAAGAAGGCGCCAAATAGAAAAATGCTCACTACCCTTATCAATACATCATTTATCAGTGCAGGAAATGAAGTTTTAAATAGGGAAAAGCAATAAGCGGCTAATACACTGGTAAATGATAAGAAGAGTGTCAGCGGAAATACATAGTTGAAATAATCATTAAACAAAGGGGATTGCTTGTTGTACTGGGCTGTGATAAATGGCTTGAACGCAACAAGTGCAATAGCTGTGATAAGAAAGCCGATGACCGGAAGTATCATCATTAGGCCAAAATACCCGTAGTGCTTATTTTCTGCATTCCGGAATCTTGGAAAGAACTTTAAGGTGATGCTGTTCATACCAATAGGCACAAACGTGGCTATAAGGGCAGAAAGCGAAAATAGCACCCTCGTTAGCCCGATTTCCTCCTTTGTAAGGAACCACGGCTGAAATACTACCAGATTCAGTGCGCCGATGATGATGCCTAAATATGTGATAATACTGTTTATAATCCCTTGCCTTTGAATAATGCCCAATGTACTATTGTATTATATTTACAGCTTGCAAAATAGTAATATGCATCTGAAAAATTGGATATTGCTTTTACACACAATTATAAATTAGTACAAAGTGAAGGTTGTTTTACTGGCAGGAGGCTTAGGTACCAGGCTTAGAGAAGAAACTGAATTTAAGCCGAAGCCTATGGTGGAAGTAGGTGGGATGCCTATTTTGTGGCATATAATGAAAACGTTTGCGCATTATGGCTACAACGAATTTGTAGTTTGCCTTGGCTATCGCGGAGATGTAATCAAGAATTACTTTCTTAACTATGAAATGCGCAGTAACGACTTTACGCTTACGCTAGGTAATGGAAAGGTTGAGGTACACAGCAAGCATGACGAATCCAGTTGGACAATAACCTTTGCCGAAACAGGATTGAATGCAATGACGGGCAGTCGTGTAAAACAGGTAGAGAAATATGTAGATGGGGACTTGTTTATGCTTACCTACGGTGATGGGGTATGCGATGTTAACATTGCGGAATTGGTTAAATTCCACCAGGCTCATGGTAAAATTGGTACAGTAACAGGCGTGTTGCCTCCATCGCGCTTTGGTGAGCTGGAAACAGAAAATGGGGTGGTAAAATCATTTGCCGAAAAACCACAAATGCACAATGGCGGTTTTATAAATGGTGGTTATTTTGTGTTTAAAAGGGATTTTTTCAAATATCTGCAAGCAGATGAAAGCTGTATAATGGAACGTAAACCATTGGAGGAATTGGCAAAGGATGGGCAATTAAATATATACGAGCATACGGGTTTCTGGCAATGCATGGACACATACAGGGATTTTGAGTACCTGAATGGGTTATGGAAAGAAGGTAAAGCAGAGTGGAAAGTGTGGTCATAATTTTCAATTACCTCAATAAACCATTAGGTTAGCCCCCGATTTACAATGAATTTTAACCAGACATTTAAGAATAAAAAGGTTTTTGTGACCGGCCATACCGGTTTCAAAGGGGCATGGCTTACACTTTGGTTAGAGATGTTGGGTGCCACAGTAAAAGGCTACGCGCTTAAACCAAATACCAAGCCATCGTTGTTTGATTCGCTTTCAAAAAAATTGAAAGTAGAAAGTGTGATAGCGGATATAAGGAACAAGGAAAAACTGACCGCTGAACTTGTTTCATTTGAACCTGACTTTATATTTCACCTGGCGGCACAGCCGCTTGTAAGGGAAAGTTACGAGATACCTGTAGAAACATTTGAGGTGAATGCCATAGGTACCGCCAATCTGCTTAACGCATTGAGGCAGGTAAAAAAAGCTTGCTCGTTGGTTATTGTTACCACAGATAAAGTATACCATAACAACGAATGGCCTTATCCGTATCGCGAAGAGGACCGGTTGGGTGGCTACGACCCATACAGCGCAAGCAAGGCTGCTACAGAAATTGTAGTGGACTCCTTCCGTTCAAGTTTTTTTAATCCTGCCGCATATTCAATCCACAAAAAATCTATTGCAACCGCCAGGGCAGGCAATGTAATAGGCGGGGGGGATTACGCTAAAGACCGCATAGTGCCCGATATCTTCAGGGCTTTGAGTGCAGAGAACAGAATAGAAGTACGCAACCCTACTGCCGTAAGGCCATGGCAGCATGTGCTTGAACCGTTAAGTGGTTATTTATCGCTTGCAGCGGCATTGAAAAAGCAACCAGAACAGTTTTCAGGCGCGTATAACTTTGGCCCAAACCTTAGCGACACCCTTACGGTGCAGCAATTAGTAGAGCTTTCCATAGATGCATGGGGCAAAGGATCGTACTATTCTCCTGCACAAAAGAATGCACCACATGAAGCCGGTCTTTTG
>DLGO01000126.1:42612-50868 GCA_002482725.1 Bacteroidetes bacterium UBA7692
TAACTGGCAACCTAAATGGAATGCTGAAACCGCTGTTGCCAGAACAATGGGCTGGTACAAGCAGGCGATTGAAAAGAAATCGGACATATATCAGATTTGTATAAACGACATAGAAGAATATAAGAAATAATGAGTGAAAAAGCTTCGGAACTAAAACAACAGATACAATCCCTGGTAGTAGACTATTATACCGAGGTATTTGCAGGTAAAACCTTTACTCCGGGAGTTAATAATGTTCCTGTGAGTGGTAAAGTGTTTGACCATGAAGAACTGCAATACCTGGTAGAGTCTTCGCTGGATGGCTGGTTTACTACAGGCCGGTTCAACAAAGAATTTGAAGTAGCCCTTGCAGATTATATACAGGTAAGAAAGGCAATGACAGTAAACTCCGGTTCATCTGCTAATCTTGTCGCATTTGCAACACTTACTGCAGAGGAATTGGGCGAAAGGGCATTAAAGCCTGGTGATGAGTTTATATCTGTCGCGGTATCATTTCCTACCACCATTAACCCTGCTATCAGCTATGGACTTATACCAGTGTTTGTGGATGTAGATATACCTACATACAATATTGATGTTACCCAGCTGGAGGCAGCTTTATCACCAAAAACTAAGGCTATAATTATAGCACATGCCCTTGGCAACCCATATAATCTGGAGGCTGTAAGCGCGTTCGCTAAAAAGCATAACCTGTGGCTGATAGAAGACTGCTGCGATGCCTTGGGCGCTACATATAATGGCAAGCACGTAGGTACATATGGTGACATAGCGACTTTAAGTTTTTATCCCGCCCATCATATAACTATGGGTGAAGGAGGAGCTGTATACACAAAGAATGTAAGGCTGATAAAACTGATGGAAAGCTTCCGCGATTGGGGTAGGGACTGCTATTGCGATAGTGGCAAGGATAATACCTGTGGCAAGCGTTTTGAATGGCAACTTGGCGGGCTTCCGTTTGGTTACGACCATAAGTATATCTATTCACGCCTTGGCTATAATCTGAAAATAACAGATATGCAGGCTGCATTGGGTCTTGCCCAAATGAAAAAGCTGCCGGGCTTTGTAGAAACAAGGAGGCATAACTTCGACAGGCTTAAAGCAGGCTTGAAACAGTTTGAGGATAAGCTTATACTACCGGAGCCAACACCAAACTCCGAGCCATCATGGTTTGGCTTTTTGATTACAGTAAAAGAGGATTCAGGTATCACCAGAAATGACATTATAGAGGCTTTAACAAAAGCTAAAATTGATACGCGTTTGCTATTTGCAGGTGATGTGAGGAAACAACCATACTTCAAGAATATTGAATATAGGTGTGTAGGTGATCTTAAAAATACAGATACCATATTGCACAACACTTTTTGGATAGGTGTAACACCTATGATAAACGATACGATGACGGATTACGTGATCGAAATATTCGGAAAAATACTGAACAAATAATACGTGCTGCACCCGATAATAAAGGAAGATATAAACCATGTGCTTACGCAACCTTTACCTTGGGGAAGGTTCAACGGCAAGCGTGTCCTGATTACAGGGGCCAATGGGTTTCTGCCGGCATATATGGTGTATACACTGCTGCAACTAAACGACAGCAAAGGATATAATATTTCCGTAACAGGACTGGTAAGGAATGAAGCAAAAGCACAAAAGAAATTTGGCGATTTATTACTGAGGCCGGATTTTAATCTTTTGGTGCAGGATGTTTCGGCGCCTGTTCCTGCTTCAGCAGGTAGCTTCGATTTTATTATTCATGCAGCGAGCCAGGCAAGTCCTAAGTATTATGGCATAGACCCTGTAGGTACTGCCAGTGCCAATACTATCGGCACTTATAATCTTTTGCAATGTGCCAAAGAAAGCAAGGCTGAAGGCTTTCTCTTCTTCAGTACCAGCGAAGTATATGGTGCGGTAAAGGAAGACCAGATACCTACGCGTGAAGACCAATACGGATATATAGACCCTACTCAGGTAAGGGCATGCTATGCTGAGAGCAAAAGATTGGGCGAGAACCTGTGTGTAGGATTCCTGAAGCAGTATGGCGTACCTGTTACCATTGCCCGGCCATTTCATACTTATGGTCCCGGAATGGAGCTGAACGATGGAAGGGTATACGCAGATTTTATAGCCGATATAGTAAGCAATAGAAATATAGTAATGAAAAGCGATGGTAGTGCCATCAGGGCATTTTGTTATTCAGCGGATGCTACTGCCGGCTTTTTCTCTGTTTTGCTAACAGGAGAGGCCGGTCAGGCATACAACGTGGGCAATGGTACAGGCGAAAGCTCTATAATAGGTCTGGCAGATAAGCTCGTAGGGCTGTTCCCTGAAAAGGGATTGGAAGTAGAGCGTTGGCAGGCGCCGACAGATGGGTCTTATCTGCCAAGCGTGGTGCTTAGGAATGCACCCGATACAACTAAAATAAATGCATTGGGGTGGAAGGCCACCACCAGTATAGAAACCGGTTTTAAGCGAACCATTTTAAGCTATTTTTGATGCTGAAAGAAATAAAACAAGAATTTAAGGACGGTAAGATTGATAAATGGCAATACATCGATAAGATGTATGAGCAGCATCAATTGTTATTTGAATATTCGAGCTTGCTGCCCTCAACAAATATATCTTCTGTAACTATAGAAGATGGAAGGGTTGTAATGACCTTTCGCGATTCGGGAATCAGGTTCATAGTGCACGAAGGAGACAAGCGCCTTGCGCCATTGGATACGCTGAATTTCTCTACGTATGAGCAGGAAGAGCTGCAAATGCAGTATGCCTTGATGCAGGATGGTTTCAGTATACTGGATATAGGTGGCAATTATGGCTGGTATGCCATGCACGTAGCCAAGCAATTTCCTACTTCTGTCATACACTCTTTCGAGCCTATACCATTCACGTTTCAGCAGTTGAACAGGAATATAGTGTTGAACGGGTTGGAGAATATAAAAACCTACAACATTGGCTTTTCGGATGCTCAGGGTAGTTTTGATTTTTACTATGATCCTAAATTGTCAGTAAATGCAAGTCTGGCAAAAGTAACTGATAGTGCAAGCCTAGAGAAAGTGGTTTGTACAGTTGATAAGCTGGATGATTTTGTGTCTAAGCATAAGTTGCAGGTGGACTTTATAAAGTGCGATGTGGAGGGTGCAGAGCTGCTGGCATTTAAAGGTGCAAGCGAAACACTCAGAACCCAACAACCAATTGTGTTTACAGAAATGCTGCGCAAATGGACGGCTAAGTTTGGTTATCACCCAAATGATATCATTAGCCATTTTGGTCAGTTTGGCTACCGGTGTTTTGTAGCTGAGGGCCATAAGTTGAACGCTTTTGGTCTGGTAGATGAAAATACCAGGGATACTAATTATTTCTTCCTGCATCCTGATAAGCATCAGGCGCTCATTGCAAAATTTAAATAGGCCGAAATGGATTCAATATCATTTGCAAAGGAGATACGGAAAACTATTTTAAAGCTGGTGTACAAGGCAAAGGCTTCGCACGTCGGGGGCGCACTGAGCATGACGGATATACTTGCGGTATTGTACAACGGGTACATAAAAGTGAGGCCTGCAGAGCCAAAATGGGAGGAACGGGACATGTTTCTTTTGTCCAAAGGGCATGCCTGCACGGGATTGTATTCAACACTGGCACTAAGTGGTTTCTTTACCCTAGATGAACTGTTTACCTACTCTCAAAATGATTCCCGCCTGCTATCTCATACCAGCCACAAAGTGCCCGGAGTTGAACTGTCGACGGGTAGCCTTGGCCATGCATTCTCAGTAGGTTGCGGATTGGCGCTTTCCTTCAAAAGGAAAAAGAACACCCGAAAAGTATATGTTATGCTCAGCGATGGTGAGCTGGACGAAGGAAGCAACTGGGAGGCTATATTATTTGCCCCGCACCATAAGCTGGATAACCTGGTAGCGATAGTAGACTATAACAAGATACAAAGCTTTGGATCGGTAGAAGAAGTGTTGAACCTGGAGCCTCTTGCAAAGAAATTTGACTCCTTTGGCTGGAATGCTGTGGAGATAGATGGACATGACCATGCGGCTATAGAAAATGCGCTTAGAGCCGCATCAGAAAGCAAAATACCTACTGCTATAATAGCACATACTGTAAAGGGTAAGGGAGTGGATTTTATGGAGCATGAATTGCTTTGGCATTATAAGTCTCCTACGGAAGAACAATTTGAGGCAGCCATAAAACAAATAGACCAATGAGAACGGCATTTATACAGCAGCTGGTAGAGGAAGCCAGGAAAGATGAGAAGGTCTTTTTGTTGACAGGCGACCTGGGCTTTTCTGTATTAGAACCATTCATAAACGAGTTTCCTGAGCGCTACCTGAATGTGGGCGTGGCAGAGCAGAATATGACAGGTATAGCGGCCGGTCTTGCTATGGATGGATGGAATGTGTTTACATACTCAATTGCAAACTTTCCTACTCTACGCTGTATAGAACAGATACGGTATGATGTATGCTACCATAACCTGAATGTAAAGGTAGTATCGGTAGGAGCAGGATATGCGTATGCGTCACTGGGTGCTTCGCACCATGCTACGGAAGATATCGGCATGATGCGGACTATTCCCAATATGATAGTGGCATCGCCGGGAGATCCGTTGGAAGCTAGGATAATAACCACAAAATTTGTAGAGCATAACGGGCCATGTTACCTGAGATTAGGAAAGGCAGGTGAGCCATTGGTACATGACAAAATAGACACACTGAACATAGGCGATGGGTTGGAAGTGCTGAAAGGTAAGGGCACTGCGGTGCTTACCTGTGGAGCCATGCTGAAATATGCAGCTGATTTTATTAAAGCAAATGAGCAAGGTTTTGGGTTATATAGCGTTCCTTTTATAAAGCCAATTGATAGTGCTTTGCTAAAGAAAATTGCTTTAGAGTACAATAACATAATCACTATAGAAGAGCATCAGCTAAGTGGCGGTTTCGGTTCGGTGGTGCTGGAGGCATATAATGACCTGGTGCAAGGCGGTGAGCTGGAATCATTTCCGAAGATAAAGCGAATAGGTATTCCCGATAAGTTCATAAGTGTAGCAGGCAGCCAGGAGCACCTGCGCGGGTTGGCTGGTTTAAATTTGTAGTATGGAGCGGATACTAACTATTTCTATACCCACCTGGAACAGGGCCGGTTTACTCGCAGAGCTATTGCAGCAGGTAGTGGATGAAATATTGGTGAATAACTACGAGGCACGGGTAGAGGTAATGGTGTCTGACAATGCGTCGGAGGATAGCACAAAGGAGTTGGTTCAGGGACTTCAGTCCAGATATTCCTTTATAAATTATAACAGGAATGCCACCAATATAGGTGCTAAAAGCAATGTGCTGAAGAGCATGGAGATGGCATCGGGGCAGTATGTTATTTTTATGGGTGATGATGACCGGTTGCAGAAAGGCGCGTTAAAAAAAATCGTTGAATTTCTTAGCTCTCATCCCGATTGCGGAACCCTGATCGACCATAAAGATTTTAAACGCAGGCGATTAAACGACGGGGATACTCCTTCATTGACAGAGTACCTGGAAAGGCATTACTGGAACATGGGCAACGCAGGTTTCTTTATCCCCAGAACTGCTTACTTCAGGCAATACCTGCGGCAGTATGGCTATGATTTTTTTAATGAATGCTGGCCGCAAACCCAGATACAGATACTGGGTCTGTTCAATAATCCTGCCGATAAAATATATATGCAATCGATAGGCATACATGCCGAAAGCATGCATGGTGAGGTAATGCAATACACATCGCTCTACTTATGGAGAACCTGTTACTATGACCTGCAATTGTCTGCAGATGCCATAAGAGATATAACAAACATACATGTTTGGGAGGCCTGCAGGCGCTACCTTAAGGGCAGTCTGGTACAGCAGGTGTTTAATATACTGCAATGCGGCATATTTGTAGATAGTGCAGAAATAAAGGGTAAAACTAGAAAGCATATACTACAGCACATAGGTATGTTTCCTTCCGTCTATGAAAAGCTAATGCTGCTGGTAATTGTAATTGCACTTTGGCTACCTGGTGGCATAGCAAAAGTACTGGGTAAGGCAGCCACCTATCTTATAAAGGGTAAGGCAGGATTAAATAATATGAATACGTTTGTTGCCCATGAACTTCAGAAAAAGGACAGAAATATAAAAGCGTCAAAAGCCATAAGGCAGTTGGAGTTTGAAAAGTAAGATACTAGCGTATTAGTGTTAGCGATCCCTTATATGTCCTGCTATTCACTTTCAAAACATAAACAAACACACCTGCGGGTTGCATGGCACCAAGGAAATTTCCATCCCATTTAAAATTTCTGTCATCGCTCTTAAATACCAGCTCACCCCAACTGTTGAATATGGTAAGATAGTACGGCCCGCAGTCCTTTAATCCAAAAAAATCAAACAGGTCATTGTTGTTATCGCCATTTGGCGTAAATACGTTTGGAATGGAAATCGGCCCCTGCCCGTCACCCACTTGTACTTTTTTTGTTGTAGAGGACTCGCATAGAGTACCTTTATTTATAGTAAGGGTAACATCATAGTTGCCGCCTGCCGGATAGGTAATGTACGGCGATGCTATTGAGTCTGTTATATCCTCACTAAGTTCCCAGTAATAGCTGAATGCATTGCTGGATAAGTCTGTGTATTGAACATCTGAGAAGCATGGGTCGTTGTCCGATGTAAAATTAGCTACTCCAAGGGCGAAGTTTTTATCGGCAATCCCATAGCTGGTATCTGCACCACAATGATTTAAAGCTATAAGCATTACCCGGAAGCTATCCTGGTATAAATAAATATGCGATGGCTGATAGTCTGTAGAAGTAGTACTGTCCCCGAAACTCCACAAGTAGCTGTCTGCATATAGTGAGGAGTTAATGGTAGTCATGCTAAGGTCACAAAGCAAATTGGTCATGCTGAATCCTGCTTGCGGTAAATTAAATTCGGGAACGAGTATTTGCACAGAGTCCGTATCCGAATAGCAAACATTGTATGCAACCAGGGTTATAGTGTATATGCCGGATTGGCTGTAGTTATGGGTGGCAGTTATAGAACTGCTGGTATCTCCATCTCCAAAATTCCAGACAAAGCTTGTGGCATTTTTAGAAGAATCGCTAAGCATGATTGTCGGGCTGCATGTACCGGTATCTGCCTTGAAATCAGCAACAGGAATTGGCGCAATGGTAATATTGACAGGGCTGCTTGTTGTATCACTATTACATACACCAGTGGCTATAAGTGTAATGGTATATTGCCCGCTGGAGTTATAGTTAAACGAATTTAAAGGATCGGCGACTGATGTATTGCCATCGCCGAAATTCCAGAAATAGGTATCTGCATAAAGGGATCGGTTGTTGATAATTACCGTAGAGTCACAACTTGTGCTTGTAGCATCAAAGTTAGCAACTGTGGTGTCGAATACCGGTATGGAAACAGTGGTTTGCAGGGTGTCTGCTCCGCAGGTGTTAGATGCAATGAGCATAACTGTGTATTGACCAGAATCCTGATAGTTATGGGTTGGTTGTGGAAGTATGCTGCTGTCCCCATCGCCAAACAACCATTTGTAATCACTGGCATTCAATGAGCCATTGGATATAACTACAGAAGGGCTGCACTTGTTGGTGTCTGCTGTAAATAGCGACTGTGGTTGAGGTAGTAGTAATACGTTGACACTCTGTACAGCTGTATCATTGTTGCATACTCCGTAGGTTATCAGCGTCATGTTGTATAGTCCGGTACTTGTAAAATTATGTAGTGGGCTTGGTAATGTATTTAAAGGTGATCCATCGCCAAAATCCCATGAATAGGTTACTACCTGCTGAGATAAATTTAACAGGCTAAGTGAAGGGTCACATGGAAATGTTGCAGCATTGAAACCGGCAGCAGTAGTATCAAAATATGGAATATAAACGGTAAGTAAATCAGTGTCGCTGCTGCAGGCATTCGATGCGATTAAAGTGATCGTATATGCCCCTGAATCTTTATAGGAATGTGCGGGTTCAAACAAGATGCTGCTATCGCCATCACCAAAGAACCACCTGTAATCAGTAGTGTTTACAGATGAATTGGTAAGCACTACGGCAGGGCTGCACTTGTTGGTGTCAGCTGCGAATACTGCGGAAGCGGGTGGCCGCAGGGTAATTGTTATCTGCTGTGTTGCTGTATCATTATTGCATTGGCCATAGGCGATTTGGATGATGGTATAGATACCACCTGCGGTGTATTTATGTGTTGGGTTGGTACTATTGATGAAACC
>DLGO01000011.1:0-26018 GCA_002482725.1 Bacteroidetes bacterium UBA7692
TGTAGCTCCCTGCGCGTATCATGAGCATCAGCAGTTGCTCCGCTGCCTGTTGTGGTCGTAGTGCCGTTTTGCTGGTCGTACTGCCTGAAGCGGAAGTTTACATCCAGTCCCTGTACAAAGCTGCCCACGAAGTTGTTAAGGTATAGCGATAGCTGGCTGGAGATGAACTCGCCCAACGTATTGGCCACACCACCGCCTATTGCGTTGCCGCCCTGTATAGAGTTGTTGATGGTATTGCCCGCAGGCAAAAACCTGTTTAGCATCAGTAGGCCAAATACCTGTTTGTTTAGCTCCGTTTCGTTGCTCCTTACTATCTGCAGCCTGTTGTCTACGTAGGTACGTATAGATGGATCCGGGTCTATCAGGCGCAGGTCAAACGATACGCTTGGCTGCTTCAATACGCCCCTTAGCTTCATCAGCAGCTCCACCGGTATACGGGTCTTGGAGCGGGTCTCTGCATCCGAAAGGGCTGTGCCCGATGATGTTTTTTCAAACAAGTCCGAAATCAAATCATACGGTGCTGTGCGCACATTGTATATCGCATCTATATTCAGCTGCGCCTGATATATATCGCCGGAGAAAATGATGTTGCCACCACGGTTTATTGAGAATGGCTTGTTCACTATGTTCTGCAGGGTAAACAGGTAATCACCACGCTCTATCTCATAGTTGCCATACATGGTTATGTTGCCCGTTTTCGGTATTTCCAGCTTTATATTGCCACGGCCCGAGGCGCGTATTATATCGCCCGACGCAGGGTTCAGGATGATGTCTACCTGACTCTCCGGGGTTATATCCGCCTCTAGTATAAATGTCAGCCCGTTCAGTTTCAGGTTGGCCTTTTTGCTTGCTGTCAGCGAGTCTGCGCCTTTGGTTACGAACTGGTAAAACCCGTACCTATTGGTCTCTTTAGATGAATTGATGGGTAGCGCAACGTGCGTGCCCGATAGCGTTTGCGCATTGGCGCGTATCACCATATTGTTAAACTGCCCGTTGAATTTCACCGTACCCCTGGCAAATACCGTTCCGTAAAATATCGGGTTCAGCTTTACTGTAGTGTTCAGCATTTGCAGGTTGTTCGCCACTACTGTTACGTCTATGCCAAACCGTTTCAGGTTCCTGTGGTATATGCGCCCTGTGCCTGTGGCTTTTTCTCCCAGGCCACCGCCTATATCTAAAAGTTCTATGGTGCCTAGCTCTATGGCATTTTCTGTCAGGGTTACTTCTTCGTTCTTTATGGCGTAGTGCGTATTCAGGTAGCTGACAAAAAGGTCAGCTTCTTTTACCGTCAGGCTTCCCGTCAGCGTTGGTTTTTGCAGCGTGCCCCCTAGTGTTACTTTACCTGTTGCATTACCCGCTACTGTTTTTACGAACTTGGCAAAGAAGGGATAGTTGAGAAAATCCAGGCTTAGGTTATGGATGAAAGCATCTATCTGCATTTCCGGTTTTGCTGCATCCAGCGAGTAGTAGCCGCGTGCCTGTATATCGTTGGAGGAGCCAAGTATATTGGCATTTATGTTCAACCTGTTTTTGTTGTTATCCAGGTCCGAGTTAACGATGATATCGCCTATCGCTATTTTGCCCAGCGCAAAGCTTTTTATGGTAACATCCGCAAGTATCGCAGGTTTCAGGAATACATCTTCGATTTTCACAGAGCCGTTTATCAACCCCGACATGTCCGAATTCTTTGCTGTAAAGGGCTTGATGAAATCGTTAATGGCAATGTTGTCGAAATGTGCATTGAAGCAGGTGGATGAATCCCCTTTGAAGTAACTGTCAACTTTTATGGAGCGGTTGTCGCTGCTTACGAACGCCAGGTTGGTAGTAGTTATTTTCTTGCCTGCTATCAGTATGCTGTTGTCCGGCGCAAAGGTCCACAGCTGCTTAGCCAGTACTACCTCCGATGGCATTATTTTTACCAAAGCAGAACCCTCCTGTGGTGTCAGGAAGGCCGTGATATTTGCTGTATTCTTCTTCACCTTATCCGCAGCCAGCAGGTTTAGCTTAAAGCTTTCATTGTCGTTAACAGCGGTAAGCCTGAGCGTGTCCAGCAACAGGCTGTCTTTCATATACAGTTTATCGTTCGACAGCATGGCATATACCTGCTGCTTGTCTACCTCTATGTCTATATCGGTATTGCTGGCTCGTATATTGGCAAACTGCAATTCAGGAATTGCCCCCTTAAAAACAAAACGGTTTGTTTGCGAATTGAAGCTTCCTTCAATCTTCGAATTGCTGATATGGTTGAACTTAGGATGGATGATCCGTGTAAGTAATCCCGGCTCGTAAACCATCAGCTCAAACTTAAAGTCCTGCGATGAAACGTGTGCTACGTTGATGGTGTTGGAACGTGTAAGTGTTGCTTTTACGAAGTCTGATAATGTAGGCACAAGATTGGTAAAGGTATAGTTGCCCGTCATGGTGCCGACTATTTCATCTGTCTTAATTATCAGCTGCTTTTGCGTAGGCGAAAATACGTTCGACTCTATCAATGCAAATTTGATAGGGGCCGTTACGCCCAGCCGGGTAAATTTTGCATCGCGCAACCTAAGCGATCCTTGCAGGTCGTCTATCTTTTTACCTATGAAATCGGCATCTATATTTCCGCTAAGCACAAATGAATCCTTCATCAGGTTCAGCGCACGGAAATCAGCATGGCGTACATTGGCCACAAACCTGAACTCAGGCGTGGTGCCGCGCAGGTTGGCCATACCGTTGAAGTCCAGATCCAGGTTATTATCATGTACCGCCAGGCTACCCTTGAAGCGCTCATCCTCTATCCTGCCATCCACTGCTATATCCTTGTAGGTGTAGCCTTTCAGCCCTACACTGTTTACCTTTCCTTTTATATCTATGTTCAGCGTCTGCAGCGTTAGCCCCGATCCTTTCACTGCTGCATTCAGCGTTATGCTACCCAGGTTCTGCTCACTTTTGAACCACTTACCCAGGTTAAAATTGTTTAGTGTCAGATCTCCTTTGTAATTGGCATTTTTTGTATTGGGGTTGTAGGCAAATTTCAGGTTAGTGACTGCACTGCCTATGCTCGTTGTAAGTGTGCCGTTGGTTACAAAGTCGGTAACAAACCCATCCAGGTTTCCCTTGAAGTTGATGTTGCCCAGCGTATTGAAATTCTCCGGCAGCTTCAGGCTCGGGTATATACGGCGTATATCTTCTACGGTAGTCGATAGCTTATCTACCCGGAAGTTGATGGATGTTTCTGTAATCTTTGGCAGCCCGCGCGTAGAGAAGCTTCCGTTGAAAACTGATTTGCCGATGCGAATCTTCAGGTCCCTGCCCCTCAGGTTATTTATCCTGCCATCTATATCGCCCGATATGTAGATGTGGTTGTGTGCTACCTTATCCAGCTTCTTTACAAAAAAGTCAATGTCCTTCAGTGCTATCCTGGTATTGTCAAACTTACCTGTGATGCGCACCTTGTTCAGGAAATCCTTGAAATCCGAAAAATGCTCGTAGGTCAGGCTCAGGTAGTCTTTTATATGGCTGTTTTGCGTTACCAGGTCCAGGTCCTTCAGTATCACGCCGCTTGGCGATACCTTGGCATCCGTTGCCAGGCTCTTTATCCGGAAGCCCGATTTCTCGGTGGCACTCATACTGGCTATTTTGGCAAATACCGAATCCTCCACTATGCTTCCCTTGTCTGCCTTTAGCATTATATCCTTTATCAGCATGTGGTTGAAGTCAATACCCTTTTCCGCATTCGGCTTGGTGATATTGTCTATGCTCACATTTACCTCCTTTGCCTCTACATCGGCAAATGCTATGCTGAACGATTTTGGTAATAGATGAAAGAACTTGCCATCGTCAACTTTAGGCTTTCCATTCGGGTTGGTGATTATGGCCACGTCCGCTTTTTCCAGCAGCAGCGAGCTTATATCCAGCTTGCCTGTTTTCATGCCAAGGTCTTTTATCCCTATTTCTGCAATGCCCACGCGCACTTTTATGTGCGTTTGGTTTTTCCTGTCCAGGAAATCGAAATTGGTCTGCTCCAGATTTAGTGCCGATAGCGATATGCCCCAATCCAGCTTGGTGGTGGTCGTATCTACTTTCTTCGGTTTCTTTGATTTGAATACTTCGGCGATGTTCAGCACCCCAAAGCTATCAGTAGCCAGGTGAACTCGCGACCTTACCAGGGTAATCTCTTTTACGTTTAGCTTCTTATCCAGCAGGCTGAAGAGCCTGATATTTACATTCAGCTCACCGCCATATATCATGGTGTCCTTTTGCAGGTCACGTATCAGGTAATCTTTCAGTACGATATTCTTTGGGAAAGCCACATCTACCGAGCCTACCTTTACCTCCACGCCCAACGATTTGCTAAGGGTGGCTGCCACCTCCTGAGCAACCCGGGTTTGTACCGCCGGAAACCGCAATGCTATCACTACACCGCCTATCAGCAGTACAATAAGAACAAGGAATATTAAGATGCCCCTTTTAATCCAGCGCAAGTACGAATAATTTAAATACTAGTATTAACCTTGCAGTACAAATGAGTACTGTAATTTTAGCCATAGAGTCGTCTTGCGACGATACTTCGGCCTCTATATGCAAAGATGGCAAAATTCTTGCCAACGTTATCGCCGGACAGGCAGTTCATGAGGCATGGGGTGGGGTAGTGCCGGAATTGGCCTCCCGCGCCCACCAGCAAAATATAGTGCCGGTAGTGGAAGCAGCGGTTAAAAAGGCCGGTATTGCCATGAGCGACATTAGTGCTGTTGCCTTTACCAAAGGGCCGGGCTTATTGGGCTCTTTGCTCGTAGGAGCCTCATTTGCCAAGGGTTTCGCCCTGGCCAACAACCTGCCGCTGATAGGAGTACATCATATGCAGGCGCATGTTCTGGCGCATTTTATAGAGGCTCAGCCAAGGTTCCCGTTCTTGTGCCTTACGGTTTCGGGGGGGCATACCCAGCTCGTTTTTGTTAAGGATTTTTTAGAAACAAAAATTCTTGGCGAAACCATAGATGATGCCGCAGGGGAGGCTTTTGATAAATCTGCTAAAATGATGGGCTTGCCCTACCCGGGTGGCCCGCTTATAGATAAATACGCCCAAACCGGCAATCCTACCCGTTTCAAATTCAGTCAGCCAAAGGTAGGCGAGTTCGATTTCAGCTTCAGCGGATTGAAGACTTCCATCCTTTATTTCCTGCAGGCAGAAACCAAAAAGAACCCTGATTTTGTAAAGGAAAACCTGAACGACCTCTGCGCTTCCATCCAGCATACCATCATAGATATGCTCATGAAAAAGCTAAGTCATACAGCAAAAACCTATAAGGTAAAAGACATTGCTATAGCAGGTGGCGTGGCTGCCAATTCCGGCTTGCGTACTGCTGTAAAAAACCTGGCGGAGCAGAATGGCTGGCATTACTTTATCCCAAAGTTTGAATACTGCACGGATAATGCCGCCATGATAGCCATTACGGCCTACCACAAATATTTGAAAGGAGAATTTGCCACAATGGACTCCGAGCCAAAGGCACGGTGGGAGCTAAACTCCCTGTCGGCAGATTAAAACTGTTTAAGGAAAACGTAGTCGGACACAAGCGAGCCTTGCTCACCCACGGTGCTGGAACTCATCAGCAGGTAGCCCTTTTTCTTCAGCATGTTCAATACCTCCGATACCGATTTCAGGTTGGCAGGCTCATTCTTTTCAGAATAAGGCAACAGCTCTTTTATCTCTTGCTCACCGGTTTCGTAGGTAATGATGATTTTGGCACCCACATAATAACTGCCCGCCCCTACAAACTTGGTCGTATCAAATACTCTCACGGTTACATATCCGTCAGTTGCCGAAAATGATTGGGTCATTACCAGGCACATTGCCAGTATCAATATCAGTTTATGCAGTTGCTTCATATTCTCGTTTGTACAAATTTAATGCCATGTTTAGTACCCGATATTCGGGCTAAGCCAGCGCTCCATTTCTGCTAAGGTAAGCCCTTTTGCGTCAGCTAGCTGCTGCACCTGGTCTTTACCCACTTTGCCTATCCCGAAATACTTGATATGCGGCGATGCAAAATACAGCCCGCTTACGCTTGCTGTAGGGAACATCGCATAGCTTTCAGTCAGCTTTATACCGGTATTCTTCTCTACATCCAGCAGGTCCCATATCACGGGCTTCTCTGTGTGGTCTGGACATGCAGGGTAGCCCGGCGCAGGCCTTATACCACGGTATTTCTCTGCTATCATTTCCTCGTTGCTCAGGTTTTCATCTGCCGCATAGCCCCAGTATTCCTTGCGTATGCGCTGGTGCAGGCGCTCAGCCAATGCCTCTGCCAGGCGGTCTGCCAGGGCTTTTATCAGTATGCTCTTGTAGTCATCATGGTCTGCTTCAAACTCTGCTACCTTTTGGTCTATTCCTATGCCTGTAGTCAGCGCAAATGCTCCTATATAGTCCGTACCCTTGGTATCGGTTGGCAGTATCTTCACAAACTCACCGCTTTGGTTTTCGTGCAGTGGCTTTATAAAATCCGGCAAAGAAAAGTTTGGCTGGCTGCCTTGTTTCTTTGTCTGCTGGCGCATAAAGTGCAGGGTCGAAATTGCCTCCGGCATTTCATTGGCATCGGCAGTAGTCGCCGCAGGGAACAAGCCAAACACAGCCTTAGCCGTCAGCCATTTTTCCTTTATCAGCTGCTGCAGCATGGTTTGCGCATCGTTGAACAATTTACGTGCCTCATCGCCATAGCGCTCATGCTCAAATATGCGCGGAAAGGTGCCGCTCATTTCCCATGTACTGAAAAACGGACTCCAGTCGATGAAGTGTACTAATTCATCCAATGGATAGTCGTCTATCACAGTTACACCCAGCTTTGCAGGCGTGGTGAACTCCTCTTTGCTCCAATCTATTTTATAGCTGTTTTTGCGCGCATCTGCTATGGTCAGCATATCTATGCTGGCTTTTCTGCTGGCGTGCATTTCGCGCATCTCTTCATACTCTTTGCGGGTTTCCTCCACAAATCCGTCCTTCTGCGTTGCGCTTAGCAAACTACTCGCCACGGCTACGCTTTTAGAAGCATCCAGCACATATATGGCTGCATTTTTGTACTCAGGAGCAATCTTTACAGCGGTGTGTATCTTAGACGTCGTAGCACCACCTATCAGCAATGGCTTGGTAAAGTTCATGCGTTGCATTTCCTTGGCCACGTATACCATCTCATCCAGCGATGGTGTTATCAGTCCGCTCAATCCTATAATATCTACATCGTGCTTTATGGCGGCCTCCAGTATTTTCTCTGCCGGCACCATTACGCCCAGGTCTATTATTTCGTAGTTGTTGCACGCTAATACCACACCTACAATGTTCTTGCCTATGTCGTGCACATCGCCTTTCACCGTAGCCAACAGTATTTTACCCGCACCACGGCTGCGGCCGTTTTCTTTCTCTTTCAGCAGGTATGGCTCCAGGTATGCCACAGATTTTTTCATCACCCGTGCGCTCTTTACTACCTGCGGCAAAAACATCTTTCCGCTACCAAAAAGTTCTCCTACTACATTCATACCTGCCATCAATGGCCCTTCAATCACAGCTAGTGGCTTCTGGTATTTCTGGTATGCTTCCTCTGTATCTACATCGATATATTCTATTATTCCTTTTACCAGCGAGTGGCTTAGCCGCTCTTCAACAGTACCATTGCGCCACTCCAGGTCTTCTACTTTTACCTTGCCTTTGCCTTTTACCTTCTCTGCATATTCCAGCAGGCGCTCTGTGGCATCGTCCCTTCTATCCAGCAGCACATCTTCTACATGCTCCAGCAAGCCCTTTTCTATCTCATCATATACTTCCAGTTGCGATGGGTTTACTATACCCATATCCATACCATTCTTTATAGCGTGAAAAAGGAATGCAGAGTGCATTGCCTCGCGCACTTTGTTGTTGCCTCGGAAAGAGAAGGATACATTGCTCACCCCTCCGCTCACGTGCGCTCCCGGCAGGTTGTCTTTTATCCATTTTGTAGCACGGAAAAAGTCCATGGCGTTCTGCCTGTGCTCTTCCATACCTGTCGCCACCGGAAATATATTCGGGTCGAATATGATGTCCTGCGCTGCAAATTTCACTTTATCTACCAGCACCCGGTATGCACGCTCGCATATCTCTATCCTGCGTTCGTACGAGTCCGCTTGTCCGTCTTCGTCAAAGGCCATTACTATCACAGCCGCTCCATATCGCTTTACCAGTTTTGCCTGGCGAATAAATTCTTCTTCTCCCGACTTCAGGCTAATGGAGTTCACGATGCACTTGCCCTGCACGCATTTCAACCCTGCCTCTATTATCTCCCACTTACTGGAGTCTATCATAATCGGCACCCGCGAAATATCCGGCTCACTCGCTATCAGGTTCAGGAATCGCGCCATGGATTCTACTCCATCTATCATGCCCTCATCCATGTTTATGTCTATAATCTGTGCACCGCCTTCAACCTGCTCTCTCGCTACGCTTAGTGCATCCTCAAACTTACCTTCCTGAATCAGCTTCAGGAACTTGGCCGAGCCCGTAACATTGGTCCGCTCGCCTATATTTACAAAATTGGTTTCCTCAGTTATCACCAATGGTTCCAATCCCGAAAGGCGCAATGGTGGTAAAGTACTTGAATTGCTCATTATAATAATATCCTGACATGTTTTAGGCTTGCAACTATAAAAATTGCGGCCTTAATGACCTGTAAAGAAAGCTATAAAAGGGGTTCTAAGCAAAATTAGAGGCAATTGATTTGCCAAATACTCCTAAGTAATTGGCAGGTATGCATAAATTTGGCTTTTAGGGAAAGGTATTTTCTATTTATTTGAACAAAAATTAGAGATGAAAATCGCAATAGGTGGTGACCACGCAGGCTTTGAATACAAAGCTATACTGATAGATTACCTACAGGGTAAAGGATACGAGGTGAAGGATTTCGGCCCCTTCAGCACAGCCAGTTGCGATTATCCCGATGTGGCGCATCCATTGGCAGAGAGCATAGAAAAAAAGGAATTTGAGCTGGGTATACTGATATGCGGAAGCGCAAACGGGGTAGCCATGGCTGCCAATAAGCACCAGGGTATAAGGGCTGCTATAGTATGGCAAAATGTATTGGCTGCCCTGGCACGCCAGCACAACGATGCCAACATACTATGCCTGCCTGCTCGTTTTATTAGTATAGAGGAAGCTAAGGAATTTGCGGACACCTTCCTTACTGCGGCCTTCGAAGGGGGACGGCACCAAACCAGGGTTTCTAAAATTCCTCTTTCCTAAAATCCTCTTTCAACTATGTCTACCTATACAAAATATTTAGCGCCTGTCCTTTTGACAGTATTGGTTATATCTGTTTCATCATGCAACTGGGGCAAGAAAAGTGATACGCCAACTGTAGCAGAAACTCCTGAAGTAGTGGTCACTGCTCCCGATTTCAGTTCGGATTCTGCGTTCAGCTATACAGCAAAGCAGGTTGCCTTTGGTCCAAGGGTGCCAAATAGCAAAGGACACCAGGCCTGTGGTGACTGGATGATAGCTACCGCAAAAACCTTTGCCGATACTGTATATGTGCAGCAGTTCACAGCTCAGGCTTTTGATGGCAAGAACCTGAACGGAAGAAATATCATTGCATCTTTTAATCCTGCTGCTGCAAAGCGGATCTTACTTTGTGCCCATTGGGACACAAGGCCGTTTGCCGACCAGGATACAATAGACAGGGATAAGCCTATAGATGGTGCCAACGATGGTGCCGGTGGTGTTGGTATACTGATGGAGGTGGCGCGTGCTATACAAAGTGCTAAGCTCACCAACATTGGAGTAGATATTATGTTTATAGATGTGGAGGACTACGGTCAGCCGCAGGATAGCAAGTTTCCTCCTATGGATGATTCTTATTGCCTGGGCTCGCAGCACTGGGCAAAGCAACCGCATGTACCGGGATATAAAGCGAGCTTTGGAATATTACTGGATATGGCTAGTGCCAGGGGGGCAATATTTACCCGCGAAGGCACATCGGCGCGTAGCGGTGGCTGGGTGCAGGACAGGGTGTGGGCCAATGCTGACAGAATCGGCTTTTCAAGCTTCTTCAATAATACGCTTACAGGGGGTATAATCGACGACCACAAATACATCATGGAAATAACTAAAATCCCGATGGTAGATATCATCCATTTTGATGCTAATACCAATAGTGGTTTCGGATGGTACTGGCACACGCACCGCGACAATATGGAAACAGTAGACAAGACTACCCTGCTGGCCGTAGGTAAAACAGTATTATATACGGTGTATCAATACGAAGCCGAATCGAAGGCACAATAAACACTAGGCCATCAATAGCTCCAGCCTGTTGGCACGTGAGCCTTTTATCAGTATTGTAGCATCTGTTGCATTCAGGTTTTTAAACCAATCTACCGCAGCCTCTGTAGTGCTGAACCACAATACATCTTTATTAGAAGCGAGATAGGAAAATCCCTTGCCTACGAATGCTTTTATAGCAGCATCCGATTGAAAAACCTTGTCGGCTATCTGGTGGTGTACTTCAGTTGCTGCATCACCCATTTCCATCATTTCGCCTAATATGATGATTTTATTTTTAGCAGCGATTTTTTCAAACGAATCCAGTGCCGCTAACATGCTGGATGGATTGGCATTGTAGCAGTCTAGTATAATTGTATTGCTTCCTTTCTTTACCAGCTGCGACCTGTTGTTGTTCGGCAGGTAGGTTTCCAGCGCCTCTTTTATTTTGGCTCCCGGTATACCAAAATACCTGCCAATGCAGAATGCTGCCAGCCCGTTTTCAAAGTTATAATTACCTACCAGATTGGTAGTAACAGAAGTTGCAGTTTCGCCTGTAGTTCCTGCCGAAAAGGTAAGGAATTCCTGTTCCGGCAACAAGCTTCCCTGGCAAAATATACCTTTACCATTGCTGCCATATTGTATCACATGGTTGCTGTCATAAGCATCTGCGAATATCTCTTTAGCTTTATCTACAAGTATTTTGTTGTCTGCATTCAGGAATATCTTGCCATCATGTGCGGCCAGATATCGGTACAGCTCGGTTTTGCCTTTTACCACCCCTTCAAAACCACCAAATCCCTCTATGTGCGCCAGGCCCACATTAGTTATAAATCCAAAATCCGGTTCTACATATTCGCAGTATCCTGCTATTTCTTTCTGGTGATTGGCGCCCATTTCTACCACGGCAAAATCCAGGTCTGCTGGCATGCTTAGTAGCGTAAGCGGAATACCTATGTGGTTATTCAGGTTCCCTTTGGTAGCCTGTGTCTTATAAGTGGAGCTTAGTACCGATGCTACCAGCTCTTTGGTAGTAGTTTTGCCATTGCTGCCTGTCAGGGCTATTACTTTACCTGTAAATTTTCTGCGATGATAGAGTGCCAGTTGCTGCATAGTATGCAGCACATTTTCTACCCTTATTATCTTGTCATCATTAGCATCGGTATCCTCATCTGTTATAGCCAGCAATGCACCCGCTTCTATGGCTTTGGCAGCAAACAGATTACCATTGAAATTGTCCCCTTTCAGGGCAAAGAATAGATTGCCCGCTTGTATATTCCGGGTGTCTGTAGTTATGCCTGTGCTTTTGCTATAGTGCACATATAGTTCAGAAATCTCCATTGGTCTATTTCAGTATTAATTCTACCCTGCGGTTCAGTATCATTTTTTGCTCCGGGCAATCTTTTGTGGTATGGCAATCGTTCAACGGTTTGCTGAATCCATTTGCCGACATATTTATCTTAGAGGCATCTAGCCCAAACTGCACCAGTACTTGTTTTACTGAAGCTGCTCGCTGGTCCGACAGATCTATTTGTTTGTCCTCTTCATATCCTGCGTACCCCTCCAGCGATACGGTATAGTTACCCATTGCCTTTAGCTGGTCAGCAATTGTTTTCAGCTTAGTTTTGGAGAAGGAGGTTACACCGCTGTTGTTTTTTATGAAGTATACCAATCCTAATGATTTGGATTTGCCTGCCGGAGTGGTAGCCGGGGCTTCCTTTGCAGCAGGTGCAGAGGATGGCACCACCGTTGCCGGGGTTGCGACTTTTACCTTCGCAATTGTATCTTGTTTTGCTTTTTCCACGCTTTGGGGTAGTACTTTTTCATTTACCACAGGCTGGGTAGCAGGCTTTTGATTTTTGGGTATCGAATCAAATCTTGTTTGCCTTACCGGTACATTTGTAACTTTTAAAGAATCCAAACTGCTTCTTGGCGGTGCAGGGGTTAATTTAGGTCTGTCTGCAGCTTTATTTGAAGTGAACTTGCTGGCAATGATGGAATCATTTTTTGCCTGCTTCACCTTTAGCGCATAATCGGCAGCTACCCTGGAAATAGAATCCTTTGCCCTTTGGTCTGCTTTTTTCAAAAGCTGTATGCTGTCATGTGTTCTCCTTATCCTGTTCAGCGAATCCGTAAAGGAAGTCCTTTTGTCCAGTTCTATCTGTAGCTTCAATTTCTGTATAGAGTCCGCTACGATTTTTTCCCTTATCTCTTCAGCTTTCTTATCTTTTTTTGTTTTCTTTTTTATCTCGGGCCTTGCCTTGCGTATGCTATCTTCCCTTTGCCTGTTTGCAGCCAGCGAATCGGTTATTCTCCTTGTATATATCAGTTCTGCTTTTTTTGTTTCTCTTTCTATGGAGTCCTGTGCGGCTTTCAGTTTAGCCTCTGCCAGCTTCATCTCTTTTTTATCTCCTTTGGTTATGCTTATTGCAGTATCTATTTTAACTGAAGGCTGCTCACCTTTAGCCTTAGGCTCTTCCAGTTTCAGGGTAGGGCTCAGTGCTATCAGGCTATCGTTTTTAGCCTTCAGTTTCATCAGCGAATCGTTTATAGCCTTTACATCAATTATTGGTTTTTCCTTAATGATCCTTTGCGATGGATCCTCATACTCGCCGTACGATGGCAATAGCTTTTCAGCTTTTTCCAGGCGTATATCCAGTCGGTAGTCCAATGGCATAGTAAAGCCAACTGTTGAAATAAAGAATGACGTGTCCTCATATTGGTTGAAGATGCCGGGCGAGCGCTTATCTACATATACCCTGTAGTTCGTCTCGAAATTCAGTTTCAGGTTATACATGCCATCCAACCCCGATGTACTGTAAGTTTCGGAGCGCGTTTGCACATCTTTCAGTATTACAGTGGCCCTGCTTATCGGCAGGTTGGTTTTATCATCTATCACTCTGCCTACCAGGCGCAATCCATCTTTTATCAGGATTATGGTAGGGGGCGCTATATCTGCATTACCTTTTTTATCTGTCAAAAAAGATATTTGCCTGTCTTTTAGGCCCGGGCTGGATATTTTCAGGGTGTAGCTCTTGCCTGCCCTTACCCCAATGGTAAAAGCTCCATCGAAATAGGTGCTTACACTACCTATCGGCTGGTTATTTTCTGTTACTGCAATAGTAGCCTGGTAAACAGGCGTTTTCGCAGTGCTGTCTTCCAGTACCCTGCCGGTAAAGGTATATTGCGCGATACCCTGCATAGTGCAGAATAATATAAGGATAACGATAAGAAATGCGGATTTACCTATATGCATACTATCAAAGATGCAAAAATTGAATGTTAAGCATACCTTTAAATCATATAGTGAAATGTGAAAACGTCTACCATAGAATACCATCTTTGCGAAAACAATTATATTTGTAAGGTGATTGACAGAGAACCGGGTATCAATAATGGCACCCTACAAATGGCGCAGGTATGAAACTACTTCCTATAGAACGAGTAAGTGGGATTAGTCCCCGTGAATTTAAGGAGGAGTTCCAATGGAAGAACAAGCCTTGTGTATTTACCGACTTCATGAAGGGTTGGAGTGCTATGGATAAGTGGAACCTGGAGTTCTTTAAAAGCAACTATGGCCAGTTAAAAGCACCCGTATTCAGCAATAATTACTCAAAGCCGGGCAAGGGCTACATGACGCACGACAAGGTGATGCCCTTTGGTGAATTCCTGGATATAACAGCGGCAGGCAATACAGATTACAGGCTTTTCCTGTTCGATATTTTTGAGCAGGCCCCTGAGTTGAAACAGGATATAAGCTTTCCTGATTACCAGAAGCTATGGGTAAAAATCCCATTGATGTTTTTTGGTGGGGTAGGGGCAGAGGTTACTATGCACTATGATATAGATTGTGCTAATGTATTCCTATCGCAGTTTGTGGGTAATAAACGCGTAATACTGTTTCCGCCGGAAGAATCGGAGAAAATATACCACCACCCATATACGGTAAAAAGCCTTGTATCGCCACAAAGCCCTGATTTTGAAAAATTCCCTGCTTTAAAACAGGTGACGGGCTATGAAACGGTACTGACCCATGGTGAAACGCTGTTTATGCCTACCAGGTACTGGCACTATATGCAATACCTCGATTTCAGCTTTGGCCTGGCGATACGCTCGCAAAACTCACCCATGACTGCCGTAAGGGGCAGCTTCAACTTTGCAGCGCATTATATTATAGACAAGGGGTTCAACCGCCTGATAGGTGAAAAGTGGCACGATTGGAAAGAGCGTAAGGCTTACGAAAATGCAAAGCCATTTGAGCAACTGATTAAATAGTTTGCTTGTCTAATCTTTTTTATAGGTAAATTCGATTGGTGAGCAAAGGAATTCTACAACTTGATAATCCGGTTTTTGATGTCAAAAAGCAGAGGCTTTTTGAATGTTCATACCGTTGTATGTGGTTAGTTACCTTAGGTTTTCTGATTACCCTTTCATTCAGTTCTGTAGCTCAGGACATACATTTTTCCCAGTTCAATTTTTCGCCTGTAAATACAAGTGCAGGGTACACCAACCTGTTCGATGGCGACTACCGCTTTGTGGTCAACTACCGCAACCAGTGGCAGAGCGTGCCTGTTGCCTACAATACAGTAGGTGCCAGTGCCGAAATGAATTTCAAAGAGTTTAGCAAAGGCAGCAGATTGGGCGGAGGGTTGATATTGTTGTACGACAGGGCCGGGGATTCTAAATTATCATCTCTAAGTGTTGGGGTGCCTATTTCCGTAGCTATGAAAGTGGCTGAAAAGCATACCATATCCCTGGGTATACAGCCGGGACTTATAAACCGTAGCTTCAGTTATCAGGCTTTGTACTTCGACAATCAGTTCAATGGTGACAGGTTCGACTCTACCGCTAATTCGGATGAAAGCTTTGGCAGAACCTCATTTACAGTATTTGACCTGGGGCTGGGGGTTGCATATAAATATGCCATCAACGACCGAACTAATTTCCTGCTGGGCTACAATGCAGGCCACATTAATATGCCAAAGAAGTATTCATTCTTTAGCAATAAGAGTGAGCGATTGGGCATAAGGCATGCAGTAAGCGCCAATGCACAGGTGAAGGTGGCAGCTAAGTGGGACATTAGTCTTGCCTTTTGCAGCCAGTTCTACAGCAATGGCTCGGGCAAGGTGACGCTACAGGAACACCAGATAGGAACATTTGCCACATCCTACTTACCTGCAAAGAATTTCAGCATGGTAGGCCTGGATTTTGGCTTGTTCTACAGGCTCAATCCAAGGAATAAGGGTGTAAGCACTTCCAACAAAAGGAGCGATGCCATATATCCGATGGCAGGCCTTAAGTACAATAACTTTCAGGTACACCTGAGCTATGACGTTAACCTGAGTAGCTTTGCCATGGCCACGCGTAACAATGGCGGCTTTGAAATAAGCGCCATCTATATCCTGAGCAGGTTGAAGAAGATAAATAAGAAAGGCGTGGTTTGCCCTTCCTTTATTTAGACTGTGCTTCCTTGTTAGCTTCCAGGGCTTTTTTCAAAAGGGCTTTATCCATAACCGGATACTGCATTTTAAGCTTTTCCATAGCCTCTACCACAGTTTTCGATATCAGGTGTTCTTTATACCAGTTCTGGTCGGCGGGTATTATGTGCCATGGCACATCGCAGCAGTTGCTTATGGCATCTTCGTAGGCTTTACGGTACTCGTTCCAGTAGTTTCTCTCCTGCAGGTCGGTTTCGTTGTGCTTCCAGTTTTTGGTTGGGTCGGTCAGGCGCTCTGTAAGCCTTATCAGTTGTTCTTCGGGCGATATGTGCAGGTAAAATTTCAATACAATAGTATTGGTTTCAGTAAGGAGCTTTTCAAAGTTGTTTATCTGGGTAAAGCGGCGTTTGATCTCATCCTCATCTACCCACTTGTGCACGCGCTGTATCAGCACATCCTCGTAGTGCGAGCGGTTAAATATATGTATCATGCCTTTTTCCGGTGTCACCTTGTTGATGCGCCACAGAAAATTGTGCTTCATTTCTATCTCTGTAGGCTTTTTGAAAGAGAAAACGCGGCAGCCCTGGGGATTAACGGCCTCAAACACATTGCGCGTTACACCATCTTTGCCCGAAGCATCCATACCCTGCAATATCACCAGCACAGAGTATTTACCCTGCGCATACAGCAGGTTTTGAAGCTCCTCCATGCGGAATTGCAGCTTGGTATTCTCTTTTTTAATAGTTTCCTTATTCACCTTTTTAGGGGCTGTGGTGGCAATATCTTTCAGTTTCAAACGACTCATTTTATAGGAATTTTAAATATGACGCAGCGGTTTTGCTGCATTCACAGAAATGAAAATAAAACATTGTGCCATAAATTTTCGTAAGTAAGCCGATTCTGCCTTGCGCTTACAAGTGTTTTCAATAGATTCGCACGGCTTTTAACTTAACTACATAATAAAAGAATGGATAGCTATTCGTACCTCTCTAATGCCACTCCGGAGTATATAGATAATTTATACAGGGATTATCAGACAGACCCAAGTTCTGTAGACCCTGACTTCAAGCGATTTTTTGAAGGGTTTGATGTTGCCTCTATTACCTATAAGAGCAATGGAAAAACCGCTGGTGTATCTACCGACGAGTTCAAAGTATTTTCCCTGATAAATGCTTATAGGGCCAAAGGCCACCTGGTGGCAGTTACCAATCCGTTGAAACCGCGCAAAGACCGTGGTGCCAACCTGGAGCTGGAGCATTTTGGTTTGACAGATAAAGACCTTGACAAGAAATTTGCCATAGGTAGCGAAATAGGCTTGCCGAATGGCACTTTGAAAGACATACTTGCCAAGTTGCAGCGTGTGTATACCGGGACTATCGGTTTTGAGTACGACTATATCAGGATAAAAGAAGAGAGGGATTTCTTCCTGAGCAAAATAGAGCAGACTGAAAAGCTGGTAAATTTTACCGTAGAAAAGAAAGAGCGCATTCTACGCCGCTTGAACAAAGCAGTGGTATTCGAAAAATTCCTTGGTACAAAATATATAGGTGAAAAGCGCTTCTCGCTGGAAGGTGGTGAAACAACTATACCTGCATTGGATGCTATCATCAATGCAGCGGCAAACCTGGAGGTGGAAGAGGTAATATTCGGTATGGCGCACCGCGGCAGGCTGAATGTGCTTGCCAACATCATGGGCAAGACCTACGAAGAGATATTCAACGAGTTTGAAGGCAATGCAGTGGGTGACCCTGCCAGTGGCGATGGTGATGTGAAATACCACCTTGGCTATTCGCACCAGTACCCTTGCGACAACGGCAAGAACGTATACCTGAAGTTGATACCGAACCCATCGCACCTGGAGGCTGTAAACCCTGTAGTGGGTGGTTTTGCGCGTGCGAAGGCAGATACAATATACAATAGCGACTACGACAAAATATTGCCGATAACCATACACGGTGATGCTGCGGTAGCAGGTCAGGGTATAGTTTACGAGGTGTTGCAAATGGCTAAGCTGGATGGCTACTACACAGGTGGAACTATCCACTATGTGATTAATAACCAGATAGGTTTTACTACAGACTTCGAAGAGGCGCGCTCGAGCGACTATTCTACATCTATAGCTGCTACTATTAATGCTCCTGTGTTTCACGTAAATGGTGATGATATAGAAGCCGTGGTATTTGTAAGCGAGCTGGCTGCCGAGTACCGCCAGAAGTTCAACAAAGATGTGTTTGTGGATATGGTGTGCTACCGCAAATGGGGCCATAATGAAAGCGACGATCCGAAATATACACAGCCTGTAATGTACAAGCTGATAGATAAGCACGCCAACCCAAGGGATATTTACACCGCCCAGTTGGAAAATGAAGGCTCTATAACAGCTGAAATGGCGAAGCGTCTGGAAAAAGAATTCTGGGATGATTTGCAGGCAAGGCTTACCAGCGTGAAGCAAGTGCCGCTGCCTTACAAAATACAGCCGAATGAACTGGCCTGGAAAAACCTGAGAAGGGCTACAGGAAAAGATTTTGAAGAAAGCCCGGATACATCGATAACCAAGGCATTGTATAAAAAACTGGCATTGGCATTGGCTACTATACCGGAAGGTTTTACGCCGATAAAGAAGATGCAGAAGTACCTGGAAGAGCGTAAAAAGCTGATGATAGAAAACAATACGCTTGACTGGGCTGCAGCCGAGTTGCTGGCGTATGCTGCGATAGTGAATGATGGCAACAACATACGATTGAGCGGGGAGGATGTGAAACGTGGTACGTTTACACACCGCCATGCTGTAATCAATGATGAGAACACGGACGAAGAGTACAATCGCCTGAGCAACATAAGCGACAAACAGGGTAAGTTCTTTATCTACAACTCGCACCTAAGCGAATACGGTGTATTGGGTTTTGAATTTGGCTACTCATTGCCATCGCCCGATGCATTAGTAATATGGGAAGGCCAGTTTGGCGACTTCAGCAATGGTGCGCAGATAATCATAGACCAGTTCATTGCATCTGCAGAGAGCAAATGGCAGCGCAACAGCGGCCTTACATTGCTATTGCCTCACGGCTATGAAGGACAAGGCCCTGAGCACTCAAGTGCGCGTCTGGAGCGTTTCTTACAGCTTTGCGCTGAACTGAATATGGTAGTGGCAAACATAACCGACCCTGCTAACTACTTCCATGCACTGCGCAGGCAGATGAAATGGGAATTCCGTAAGCCATTGATTGTAATGAGTCCTAAATCTTTGCTGCGTCACCCAAGGTGCCAGTCGAGTGCCGACGAGATTACAAAAGGCAGGTTCCGCGAAGTGATAGTGGATGATATAGAAGGCAAAAAAGCCCGCAAGATCCTTTTTTGCAGCGGTAAGATTTACTACGACCTGTTGGAGAAAAAAGAGAAAGAAGGCATCAAGGATGTAGTGATAGCACGCGTAGAGCAGCTATACCCTATACCTGAAAAACAAATGCAGGATGTAATAGCCAAATACAAAGGCGCAGAAGTAGTTTGGGTACAAGAGGAACCGCAAAACATGGGTGCGTGGAACTTCCTGTTGAGCAGGCTGTATGAGGTATTGCCGCTGAAAGTAATCAGCCGAAAAAACTCCGCATCTCCGGCTACAGGCTTCAAGAAGCAGCACGTAAAAGAGCAGGATGTTATCCTTACTGAAGCATTCAAATAATTGGAACTGAACATATCAGTAAAAAACAGAAGAGGCCCTGAATTTCAGGGCCTCTTCTGTTTTTATATACATGATAGTTAATCTTTCTTCAGTTCCAGCTGTACCACGTTTTCTATGTGGGCTGTATTCGGGAACATGTCTACCGGTTGTACTTTATTCACTATATACTTTTCGCTCAGCAGTTGCAGGTCGCGTGCCTGTGTGCCGGGGTTGCAACTTACGTAGACTATGCGCGGCGCTTCAAGTTCCAGTAGCGTTTTTACCACGTCTTCGTGCATACCCGCACGTGGTGGGTCGGTGATAACTACCTGCGGCCTGCCATGCTTGGCTATAAAGTCGCTGTTCACTATCATGCGTACATCGCCTGCATAGAAGGATGAGTTGGTCACGTTGTTCAATATGGCATTCTCTTTGGCATCTGCTATGGCTGGTTCTATTTGCTCTACGCCCACTACATGCTTGCAGCTATCGGATACATATAGCGCAATGCTGCCCACGCCTGTGTACAGGTCATACACTATTTCATCACCCTTCAAGTCGGCAAACTCTTTGGTTATATCGTATAGTCTTTTTGCCTGGCGGCTATTGGTCTGGAAAAATGATTTTGGCCCCAGCTTAAACTTATAGTTGCCCAGCTGCTCGTGTATGTATGATTCGCCCTTTACCACTACCGGCTCCAGATCATAAATGGTATCGTTCCTTTTGGGGTTCACCACATACTGCAGCGATGTTATTTCGGGGAAGGTAGTAAGGAAGTAATCCATGCTGGCCTGTATCTTCTCTTCATCGTTTTCATGTATGCTCAGCAGTACCAGTATCTCATTGATAGAGGTAATACGTACCAACAGATTGCGTAAAAAGCCATGCTGGTTTTTCAGGTCGAAAAATGTGTAGCCATTGGCTATGGCAAAATGCTTGTACCCGTTGCGGATAGCGTTCACCGGCTCCTTCATCAGGTAGCAAGTCTCAATATCCAGCACAGCAGAGAAGCTGCCGGGCACGTGGAAGCCCACTCCGTTGCGGTCAAACTCCTCGCCACTCTGCAAAGCCTCCCATGTAAGCCAGCGCCTGTCTGTAAAACCAAACTCCAGCTTATTGCGGTAGTGGAACTGTTCATCGCAGCCCGTGATTGCATTTATGCCATTCGGTGTTTCTACCTTGCCTATACGGGCAAAGGCATCGGTAACACTCTGCTCTTTTTGTTTCAGCTGTTCGCTGTATGCCACATGCTGTGTTTTGCAGCCACCGCATACCCCAAAATGCTGGCAAACGGGTTCCACGCGAAACTCCGATGGATTTAGCAACTGTAACACTTTGCCTTCGGCAAAAGAACTCTTGCTCTTGGTTATCTCTACTTCTATTTCATCGCCTGTGGTAGTATAGGGTACAAATACCACCTTGTTGTCTATCCTGCCCACGCCCATGCCTTCGCTGGATAGCGCATGTATCGGCAATATGAATTTATCTCCTCTTTTCATCGGCGGCAAAGTAAATCCAAATAGTAAATACGCAGGCAGAAAATTAATACCTGTTTTGGTGGCAGGAACCTTATTTTCACGCTTCACAATTTCACCATGCTCAGAGAAGAGTTAAGCGCAGTAATAAGGGATGTTCCCGATTTTCCCAAGGCAGGGATCTTGTTCAAGGACATCACCCCGGTTTTTTTGCATCCTGAACTCTGCGATAAAATAGCGGAGGAGTTTGCCAACCAATACAGGGGCAAGATAGACAGCATCTGCGCCATAGAGAGCAGGGGCTTCCTGTTTGGCACCCTTATAGCCAACAAGCTGAATATCCCCTTTCACCTGGTGCGCAAGAAAGGCAAGCTTCCCGGAGAAACCGTTTCCTACAGCTACGACCTCGAATATGGTAGCGCCACAGTAGAGATACACCGTGGCTTTGTAAAAGCCGGAGAGCGCGTATTGGTACACGATGATGTGCTGGCTACTGGCGGCACCGCAATAGCTGCATCGGAACTGATAAAAATGGAGGGTGGCATGGTAGCGGGGTTTGCCTTTATGATAGAGCTGGAATTCCTGAAGGGCAAAGAACGGCTGGAGGCTTACAGCAACGACATTTTCTCTATCCTTAGTTTCTGATAATAGATGTTAGCATTGTTCAAATATTCAAAAGGTTTTATTTAGTTCGTAAACTATGGTCAAAGCGGTTTCTGTTTTAATGGCCCTGTTGCTGTTGGCGCCAAGTGCACCCAAGCGCACCTTTTGCGAAGAGCTGGTGTGGGTAGTGCGCAGCGGGCATGATAACGATTTCGATGCCGTAGAAAGCTTCACCACTATGAGCAAAGGCTTGTTGCCATTGCCACAAGTAGGCTTTCAACTTTCCGGCTTTACCAATACAACCGTAGATAATTCCAAGCGGTTCATAGCGCAGATACTGCCGGGCATGGATTCTGCACGGGCTGCGTATGTGCTGGACTCCATGACCACCAAAGTAGCAGCGTGCTTGCCACCACCACAGTGGGACTGGCAACCATACGAAAAGGACGACAGCACCACCAAATTCTTTAAAGAGATACGCTACTACAATGCCGAAAAGGATGGCATGGAAGTAGAAATGGCCCTGATAAAGTTTGATAAGACAAGGTTTGGCATCCATCTGTATGTGGTAAAAAAGAAATCATAACACGGAATTGTTCTCATTTATATAACATGATTGTGGCGGCTATTTGCCACTTTCGCAGTTCTTAATTTTTCATTTTCATGCAAAGGATATTTCTACTCACCCTTACCCTGTGTTTCTTTTATTCTGCCAATGCACAAAAGCCCGGCACTATAAAGCCCACACCCACTAAGCCAAAGCTGGTAGTGGGGCTGGTGGTAGACCAGATGCGCTGGGACTACCTGTACAGGTTTCAAAACCGTTATACCGAGGGGGGATTTAAAAGACTGGTAAGANNACGGTCAGGGCGGCTTTAACCGATTGCTGGACCAGGGGTATGCCTGCGAAAATACCTATATCAACTACTTTCCTTCGTACACAGCACCCGGCCACACAGGTATCTACACAGGCTCTGTGCCTGCGGTACACGGCATAGTGGGCAACGACTGGTACCAGCGCGCGCAAAAGAGCCTTGTATACTGCACTAAGGATACCTCTGTGCGCAGCGTAGGAGGAGACTCCGCTGTAGGCCAGCAGTCGCCGCACAGATTGCTTACCACTACCATTTGCGATGAGCTTCGCTTGTCGAACAACTTCAGGTCAAAGACTATCGGCATTGCCATAAAAGACCGCGGAGGCATATTACCTGCCGGCCATTCGGCCAATGCAGCTTATTGGTACGATGGTGTTACGGGCAAGTGGATCAGCAGTACTTACTACATGAAGTCTTTGCCTGCTTATATCAACGCCTTCAATGATAAAAAGACGGTAGATACCTACATCAAAAATAACTGGAACACCCTGCTGAAAATATCGGAATACTGGGAAAGCACAGAAGACGATAAATGGTACGAAAGCAGTTATGCCAACGAGGATAAACCTGTATTTGAGCACATGCTGAGCAAGGTAAAGCAATCGCCCTATGAACTGATAAAAGCCACGCCGTTCGGCAACTCTATGACTTTCGACTTTGCCAAGTCAGTGATAAAAGGAGATACCATGGGCCGCAGGGGCGTTACAGATTTTATTACGGTTAGCTGCTCCAGTACCGATTATGTTGGCCACATGTTCGGACCAAATTCAATTGAGGTAGAAGATTCTTACATAAGGCTGGATAGGGATATTGAAAGCTTCCTGAATTACCTGGATGAAACTGTGGGCAAAGGCAACTACCTGGTATTCCTTTCTGCCGACCACGGTGCTGCACATGCAGTAGGCTTTAATCAGGAGCACCACCTGCCGGGCGAAGTGCTGTTCGAGAAAAAGCTGGAAGCAGAAGCTGATTCTGTACTGGCCTTCCGCTTCGAGCGCAAGGGGCTGGTGCTGAAAGTCATCAACCAGCAGATAGTACTAAACCACGACCTGATACACGCTTCTAAATTCGAGCTGCACGATGTGAAGGAGTTCCTGATAGAGCACTTTTCCAATGCACCGGGCATACAGCGTGTAATAGACCTGGAAGAAGTACAGCAAACAACGCTTACCGATTGGCAGCGCGAGTGCCTGAACAACCACTACCTGCCGGGCCGCTCGGGCGATGTGCAGTTGGTGTTTAAGCCTGCTACGTTGGATGACTTCCAGAAAGGCACTACACACGGCACTAATTATGCCTATGATACGCATATTCCATTGCTGTTTTACGGTTGGGGCGTAAAGCCCGGCAAAAACTATAATAAGAACTATATGATGGACATAGCGCCCACTATAGCTGCCCTGCTAAAAATCCAGGAACCCAATGGTTGCGTAGGTAAGGTTATAAAAGGCCTGCTGAAAGAGTAGAACATAATGGCTGATTAGCTTGTTTAACATACATTTAGCTTCATTATCAGTGGTTTTTATTTAATTTTGTTTCATTGTACATTTAATATTTGAGTTATGTTTGGATTAGGAACGACGGAGATTATACTTATTGTTTTGGCGATTTTGTTATTATTCGGGGGTAAAAAAATACCTGAATTGATGCGCGGAATAGGCCAGGGCGTTCGTGAGTTTAACACAGCGAAAGCGAGTGTTAAGTCTGAAATAGAAGAAGGCATGAAGACAAAGACGGTGACAAAGACAACTGAGACCGAAACTGAGTCTGAAAGCAAAGCGTAATTCCGGTTATTTAAAATCATTTTAATACTGACTGTTTTGGTTGAAAAATACAGTACCCTGTCTGCTATACAGCAGGATATTTCTAAAGGCATTATAAAAGCATCTACACTCGTAGATGCTTATTTATTTAATATAGAAGCGAACAAGCACCTGAATGCTTACCTCGAAGTTTTCGACGAAGATGCCAAGGCAGCAGCCAAGGCATTGGACGAAAAAATAGCAAGCGGCGCGCCCCTTGGCAAGCTCCATGGTTTGGTGATTGCCATTAAGGACAATATCTGCATCAAGGGCAAAAAAGTGTCTGCAGCTTCTAAAATACTAGGAGGTTTTACCTCTATCTATTCCGCTACGGTTATCGAGCGCTTGCTTGCCGAAGATGCCATCATCATAGGCCGTACCAACTGCGATGAGTTTGCCATGGGCTCCAGCAACGAGAACTCTGCCTACGGCAATGTGCTGAATGCTATAGACAATACCCGCGTGCCTGGTGGCTCATCAGGCGGCTCTGCTGTGGCAGTGCAGGCTTACCTGTGCCATGCTTCGCTTGGGTCAGACACGGGAGGCTCTATCCGCCAGCCTGCATCTTTTTGCGGTGTGGTTGGGTTGAAACCTACCTACGGTCGCATATCGCGATATGGCTTGATAGCATACGCTTCTTCATTTGACCAGATAGGTGCCTTTACCCATTCGGTAGAGGACAATGCCCTTATAACACAAGTTATATCCGGCAAGGATCCTATGGACAGCACAACATCTTCCAAACAAGTAGCCGACTATAAATCAGGGCTTGCTTTCAATGGCAAAGCTAGGATTGCGGTGCTTGCCAATACGCTGGAACACGAAGGTGTAAGTGCAGATGTAAAAGCCAAACTGGACGAAACACTTGATTCGCTAAAAGCAGAAGGCCATACGGTAGAAACAGTAGGCTTCGACCTGCTGGAATACCTGATACCTGCTTACTACGTGCTTACAACTGCCGAGGCATCCAGCAACCTGGCGCGCTTCGATGGTGTGCACTACGGCTACCGCTCGCCAAATGCGCAGGAGATGGACAGCGTGTACAAGCTAAGCCGTACCGAGGGCTTTGGCCGCGAGGTAAAGAACCGGATAATACTGGGCACATTTGTACTAAGCTCCGGCTACTACGATGCCTACTATAGCAGGGCACAGAAAGTACGCCGCATTTTGCGCGACGGCCTAGTGAAGATATTCTCTGAATACGACTTCATCATTATGCCTACGTCGCCGACTGTGGCGTTCAAAATAGGAGAGAAGAGCAATGATCCTATCTCTATGTACCTGGCAGATATATATACTGTATTGGCTAACCTCACTGGTGTACCTGCTATATCCCTGCCATTGGCCAAAGACAGCGAAGGCTTGCCTATCGGTGTTCAGGTATTGGCCAATCATTTTGAGGAAGAGAAGCTGTTTGCTTTCTCCCAATCGCTTTCTAAATAAGACCTTAGGGTTATAAGATAAAAAAGCCCTGTATGGATTCCATACAGGGCTTTTTGCTTGTAAGCAAAAATGCTTTTAAGCTTAGCTGAACAAGCTTTGCAATTTCATTGCAACACCCATATCACCTTTCACTTTTATTTTGCCACCCATGAATGCGCTCATCGGGTTTAGCGTACCTGCTATAAGTGCAGCCATGTTCTCTTCAGATACGATGATAACGCAGTCTGCGTCTTTATCTTCTGTAGATACTACGTTGCCGCCGCCTGTACCGTCTATGTAAACTTTTTTGCCTTCACCGAAATCGAATTTCAATGTTTTTCCTAGTGCCGGTGCTGTTGCTGCTTTCTCTGTAAAGCCTGCTACTGTTGCTTCAAATGACATGGTTGATTTGTTTGTATTGTTGTTTAATTGTTTACTGTCTTCACCGGCAGCCTCTGCCGGCTTATCGCCCTTTGCGTAGTTA
>DLGO01000011.1:26025-27473 GCA_002482725.1 Bacteroidetes bacterium UBA7692
ATGTAAGCCCATTATTTTTATATTGCTTATCATCTATCACCATTTTTGCAATTATTTCACGCATTATCTCTGTACTGCCGCCTCCTATTGTTAAAACACGGCTATCGCGGTACATACGCGCCATTTTGTATTCTTCCATAAAACCATAGCCACCAAAGTTTTGCAGGCATTGGTATGCCACCTTGTCGCTCAGTTCCGATGCCATCAGCTTGGCTATGGAGCTTTCCTTTACGGCATACTGCCCGTCGTTGTGCAGGCGGCAGCAGTGGTAGCCATAGAACTTCACGGTTTCTATCTCTGCCGTTAGCTGCGCCATGCGGTGGCGCAGTACCTGAAACTTGTCCAGTGTACGGTTAAATGCCGTGCGCTCGCTCATATACTGCAGCGTATACTCCATGGCTGCTTCGCAACCAGCTATGGCTGCTACACCACCTATCAGGCGCTCCAGCTGCAAGCCACCCATCAGGTATATAAAGCCCTGCCCCTCATCGCCTATCAGGTTCTCTGCAGGTACTTTTACATTGTCAAAGAATAGCTCTGCCGTATCTGAAGCATGCCATCCCAGCTTCTTCAGCTTTTTGGCCGATACGCCCGGTGCATTCCTGTCTATTACCAGCAGGCTCACTCCTTCAAAACCCTTGGTAGGGTCGGTCTTTACCACAGTAACTATAAAGTCGCCATATACACCGTTGGTGATAAAAGTCTTGGACCCATTCACGATATAGAAATCGCCTTCGCGAATCGCTTTGGTTTTTATGTTCTGCACATCGCTGCCCGCGCCCGGCTCTGTAATGCCTATGCTGGATACCATTTCACCCTTTATGGTAGGCACCAGGTACTTCTGTTTCAGGAACTCCGAGCCATGCTTGTATATGTAGGGCGTACTCATGTATTGCGTTACCGTAGGCGTTATAGCAAAGCCACCGCTGAAGAGCTTGGATACCTCCTCGCTGAATATAACCGAATACCAAAAATCGGCACCTGCGCCACCGTACTGCTCAGGGTAGTTCAACCCCAGGTACCCCATGTCGCCAAACTTCTTCCAAAGGTCCTTTGGTATGCGCTGGTCCTCCTCCCACTGGTCTATGAAAGGTGCCACCTCTTTCTGCAAGAAATCCTTTAACCCCTGGCGAAAAAGATCGTGGTCCTGATTAAAATAGTAACTGCTCATTCATTTGTTTTTGTGGAAAATGAAATTAGTACAAGTTTTCTAATTTTATAATTTAGGTATGCATGAATTTAGAGTTTGTATCTTTCTTACTGCACCCGTCTGTTATTTCTTACAGCTGGCATCAGTCATTAACTGCCGCTCCCCCGCTATGTTTTCTAACTCACTTCCCTTAGCTGTTTCCCTCACATCCATCATTCGTCACACCCACTCGGGCATTCCCATCGCTCTACGCTCTCTTTCTCCTCTCACACTTTTGCGCGCCCCTTCGGGTCGGGCT
>DLGO01000029.1:0-3274 GCA_002482725.1 Bacteroidetes bacterium UBA7692
CTTTGACAAGCTTGCAGCAGGCACCTACATGGTAACCATCAGGACGGCCGAGAAGAACTACACCATGCGTGTGGTGCTGACCAGGTAAGACAAGGCCAGACATACAACTCATTTATACAGAGCCATACGGAATACCCGTATGGCTCTTTTATTTGCTGTATGTCTGGTTTTTGTATTGAACAAATAGTGTTTTTTTGCATAATGTAACAAATGTTATAGCAAAACGTAAAGTACTTATAGATTAAGTCTACCCTCTCGGTACATTTAGTCTGGCTAACATGGAATTCCTTTTTTGATTATTGATAGCAGCTATTCATTGCGCGGGAGCATACGTATTTGTATAGTGCTTTTAACAGTGTATGATAAATATCTATCGTGCGTCTAAATTGTATATACAAGTATACGACTCGGAATAATTGTTCTGTTTTTGGGCATAATAGATAAAAATAATGTTTTAAGCTTGAAAGTGCTTAAAATCAAATGATTATTCATCAAGATATAAAGCAGTTTGCTGGTATAACTTGACAATAAACGGTGTTGGCATAATATTGGTAACAAAGCATCTGCATAAATGTCAGTTGCGATTAAGATAGAATTGATAGTTAATAAACAGATATCGAATGAAAAAAATTAAACTCATCCAAACAGTAAAAACGGTAAGGGTACTTTTTATCCTTACGTTGGCTTTGTTGTCTTTTGGAGGCAATCAATCTTTTGGGCAATGCGGAACTACATATGAGAATAATTCATTTGTAGCTGCATCGGGTTGCAGCAATGGATCGTTTAAACTAGGTGTAATAAACTATTATGATTTAGCGGTTACAGCAAATACTTATTATGTATTTACCTGGACTGCCGCAGGACAAGGAACAGCCTTTTGTGGCACTCCGCAAAATGGATCAGGCAGTGCTTTTACTACCAACCAGACTGCATGGAATTCAGGCTCAACCACGGTGTTAAGAATTGCTGCGAACAGAACCTCTACTACATTCGCAACATGGTCTGCTACATCATGCGTAATGACATACAGGCATACAACACCAAGTCTCGCTGCCAATTCCCCTGCTACAACATCGGCTTGTGAAGGCACTTCAATTTCTATATCTGCCGGTGCCGCAACCAACGGAACGGCTTACTGGCAAGGCACAACAAGTGGAGGAACCTCTACCGGTACGCCGGGATCTCCTAATTCTACAGGAGCGTTGCCATACGGCACCTCATTCTTTTATTACAATGCTAATAACAATGGGTGCTGGAGCGGAACCCAGGCAACAACTGTAACGGTAAATCCGGGGGCAATCACTCCAACAGCTATTTCGGGTGGTGTAACTTCTTTGTGTGCAGGGGGGCAGACAACAACCTGGACAAGCGCTTTACCAACTACTACAGGTGGAACTATAACTCAAAACGGAAATGACAGGGTTCATACGTTCACCAGCGGTACGGCAACATTAGGTGTACCAAATCCGATTAGCACGAGAGTGCTTGTAGTCGCCGGCGGCGGTGGCGGTGGTCAGAATGGCGGCGGCGGCGGCGGTGGCGGCGGGCTTATTTATAATTCGAATGTAAACATAGGAACCAGCACATCTGTAACAGTAGGAGCTGGTGGTACGCCTTCTGTAAACTCTTCAAGTGTTCCTGCTGGTGTAACAAGAGGCGGCAACTCAATTTTTGGCTCTATAACTGCTACAGGTGGCGGTGGTGGTGCATCACGTGACTATGGTGGAAACGCATTATCCGGAGGTTCGGGTGGTGGTGGTGGTGGTGGAAGTTTTCCAACCGCAGCTGCCGGTACTGCCGGTCAAGGTAATAATGGAGGAACCGGTTATAACAATGGTTGCCCATCTGCAGGAGCAGGAGGCGGTGGAGCAGGTGGAGCAGGTGGTTCAGCAGGCTATAATACAAGTGGAAATGGGGGAAATGGATTGTCTTATGATATTGCGGTAACAGGAACATTTGTAGCCTACGCAGGTGGTGGTGGTGGTGGACCTACATGTGCGCCCGGCACTTATGGCGCGGGTGGTACAGGTGGTGCGGCAGGTGGCAATTCTGCTGCTGCCAATACCGGTGGCGGTGGTGGTGGAAACGGAGGTACAGGTGGATCCGGTATAGTGATTGTCAGATTCCCTGTAGTGGGAGTTTGGTCAAGCAGTAATACTAGTGTTGCTACAGTAAATGCTACGACAGGAGTTATAACATCAGGAAGTACAACAGGAACAACAACCATTACCTATACAATAACAGGTAATAATGGCTGTACAAGTTCGGTAACAAGGGTATTGACTGTAAACGCTAATCCGACAGCTGCACCTAGTTTATCTCCAACAGCAGTATGTGCGGGTGGCAGCAGTACGCTGAATGCCAATGCAGCAGCAGGATCCGGGAGCATTACAAATTATGGATGGTCGTCTGGTCTTGGTAATGTTGCCAGTGGAAGCGTATCCCCAGGCTCAACAACCAACTATAGCGTAACCGTAACAAACAGTAATGGTTGTACAGTAGTAGGTGGTCCTGTAACATTAACTATTAATGCTTTGCCCACTGCGGCACCAAGCTTATCGCCAACAGCGGTATGCGTAGGCGGCAGTAGTACACTAAACGCTAATGCTGCTCCGGGTTCCGGCAGCATTACAAATTATACATGGTCAAGTGGTTTGGGTAATGTGGCTAGTGGTAGTGTTTCCCCTGGCTCAACAACTAACTATAGCGTTACGGTGACGAACAGCAATGGTTGTACCATAGTAGGTGGTCCCGCAACATTAACTATAAATGCCCTGCCAACAGCATCTCCAAGCCTATCGCCAACAGCAGTGTGCGCAGGCGGCAGCAGTACGCTGAATGCGAATGCTGCTCCGGGTTCTGGCAGCATTACAAACTACGCCTGGTCAAGCGGTCTTGGCAACGTAGCCAGTGGTAGTGTATCGCCGGCATCAACAACTAACTATAGTGTAACAGTAACCAACAGCAATGGATGTACTATAGTAGGTGGTCCTGCGACACTTACTATAAATGCAAAACCAACATCTACACCAAGTTTATCGCCAACAGCGGTATGCGCAGGTGGTAGCAGTACGCTGAATGCCAACGCAGCAGCGGGATCAGGAACTATTACCAACTATACCTGGTCAAGCGGCCTCGGCAACGTAGCCAGCGGTAGTGTATCCCCTGGTTCAACAACTAACTATAGTGTTACTGTGACCAACAGCAATGGATGTACTATTGTCGGCGGTCCTGCAACATTAACTATAAATGCCCTGCCAACAGCAGCACCAAG
>DLGO01000029.1:3311-22075 GCA_002482725.1 Bacteroidetes bacterium UBA7692
GCAGCACCAAGCTTATCGCCAACAACAGTGTGTGCAGGAGGCAGCAGCACATTGAGTGCGAATGCAATAGCAGGGTCCGGAACAATAACAACTTACACATGGTCAAGTGGCCTTGGCAATGTTGCCAGCGGTAGTGTATCCCCTGGTTCGACAACTAACTATAGTGTAACAGTAACAAATAGCAATGGTTGTACCATAGTGGGAGGACCTGCGACACTAACAGTAATAGCCGGCCCAAGCGCAACTATCAGTGAAGCTACGGGAGATGTAGGCGGTTGTGCAGGAGATACTTTCTCTCTTGTAGGTATGGGTAGTGGAGGTATAGGTACGGGCAGCTATCAGTTCCAGCGCTATTTAAGCGGTGTATGGACAAACATAGGCCCTAACTCTGCAACATCTACTTACAGCACCGGACAGGTGCCTAATACAGGCAGCTCTGATATAACAGCATCTTACAGGGTGGTATATTCTACAAGCGGGGGTGGGTGCCCAGCAGGAGCCTCATCGCAATTGGATATAACCATTTTTGCCAAACCAACAGCAGAACCGGAATTTGATGACTGTGCAGCGCAGCTAGCAGGTACTAAGTACAGCTATATAATACTGGCCAATGGAGGATCGGCTACTCCTTTCCATGTAGATGACTCTACAAACCTGGGTGCAGTGAAGATGTATGCAGATGCAGATACTACTGTAGTAATCTACAGATTGCCACAGGACGGCACGAATAATGTGTATGTGTTTACCACAACAGACGCTAATGGATGTTCAGTTACATCTACATTTAGCAGGGAAACAACTTATCCTGCGCAGCTTGTAACAACGAGTACTTCAGGAACAACTGTGAATGATTGCCAGCTGAAAGGTTGGAATGAGTGGGAACACTTCCAGAATACGGCCAACAAGAATGAGGTGATCATGTCAGTAAACCCTAAGGGAATAGACCTTGGCAGGGTAACAGTAACCTCATATGTGGATGCAGCCGGCATATCGGTAGCCAATACAGGAGCTGCATGTACCGGTACCGAACAGGCAGCGATGCGCAGGCACTACAAGATAACATCCTCGGCTTTTGGCCCGGGCGATCCGTTTACAGGAGGAGGAACCGTAGGGGTAAGGTTGTACTTTACCAATGCAGATTTTGCGGACCTGAGCAGCAGGTCGATAGCCAATGATGATAGCAGTGCAGCCAATAGCTGTACATTGGATGATAACATAGATGATATGACCCAGTTGTTTATCACCAAATACTCGGACAATACCTTCAGTGGAACAGAGAATGGTACATACAGCGACAACGACCCTGCTTCAGGTATCTATAAAGTATTTGGCCCTAGCCGTCCTAACAGTGCGTCTACGTATGCCGGTACTGTGAGCGATTTCCAGGCAGGAGGCTTTGATGCAGTATTCTCACCATCAACACCTACAGGACATAATTATGTAGAGCTGGACGTAACGGAGTTCAGCGAATTCTGGTTGCATGGCAGCGGAAGCGGCTCACCGCTACCTGTTAAGATGCTGTTCGTAGAAGCCAAAGGCGTAGACAACACGTTCATCCGTACAAGCTGGGCTACATCTACAGAGATAGACAACTGGAAGTTTGAGGTAGAAAGAAGTGAAGACGGCAAGACCTTTACGAAGATAGGCGAGGTTATTGGCCATGCTACAACTACTGAAAGACAAGACTACCTGTACAATGACCTGACAACGAAACAAGGTATCCGGTACTACTACAGGTTGAAACAGATAGACTTTGATGGCAAGTATGAGTACAGCCCTATAGTATCAGCGATACTGGATATAGATGATGCGTTCAGCGTAGGGGAGTTTGTACCGAACCCTACAAGCGGCAGGTCAACCCTGACGTTCAAAACGAAAGCGAACAAGGACGTTAAAGCACAAGTGGTGAATTACCTTGGAGCAGTAGTGATGGAACAAACCAAGACAATACGCAATGGAGATAACACGATGTACTTCGACTTTGACAAACTCGCTACAGGCACCTACATGGTAACCATCAGCACAGCAGAAAGGAATTACACCAAACGTGTAGTGCTATCAAGATAAGAACAATAAACGCTAACTAATAAAATGTCAAAGCCGGCAGGATTAAGTCCTGCCGGCTTTTTTGCGGCCTCTATAAGTTATAAATGAGGAGCAGAAAAAACAAAGGGCTTACTGAATATTCAGTAAGCCCTTTGTATATATAATACAGTTAAGTATTAAGATACGCGGTCCATGTATTCCCTGGTACGTGTGTCTATTTTAATTTTGATGCCTTCTTCTACAAACATTGGTACCTTGATGGTAGCGCCTGTTTCTACAACGCAGTTTTTAGTAACGTTTGAGGCAGAGTTGCCTTTTACGCTTGGGTCTGCCTGCGTTACTTCCAATACTACGAAGTTAGGTAGTTCGCAAGAAAGGATAACGTTAGTTTCTTCATGCAACATGATATCGCACATGTCACCTTCTTTCAAAAGATCTACGTTCTCTATGGTTTTGCCATCTACGCTTACCTGCTCAAAAGTCTCCTGGTCCATGAAGTTGTACCCGTTATCGTCTTTGTACAAAAACTGGTGAGGCCTGCGCAATACGCGGGCTGTTACTATTTCGTGTCCTGAAGGAAATGTATGCTCTAGTACACGTCCGGTTTTGAAGCTTTTCATTCTGCAACGAACGAAAGCGTTTCCTTTACCTGGTTTTACGTGTTGAAATTCTACAAACTGGAAAATATCGTGGTTCCACTCTATGCAAAGTCCGTTTTTAATATCTGCGGTTGTTGCCATTGCTTAAAAATTTTGAACTGCAAGGATAAGGATTTTTTGTGATGAAGCCATACAGCGGCTATAACCCCGTATTATGCCGTTAAAATGCCTGCAATTCCACCAGTTTACGGTACTGGCCATTGTGCCCCATAAGGCCTATGTGGTTGCCGCGCTCGGCTATGTTGCCATCCTGCATCAGTATTATTTCGTCGGCATATTGTATGGTTGCCAGGCGGTGTGCTATAACTATGGTGGTACGTCCTTTCATTAGCTTGTTCAGCGCGTCCTGCACCAATTTCTCGGAGTTGGAGTCCAGCGATGATGTGGCTTCGTCCAGTATCAGTATAGGCGGGTTTTTCAGTACCGCGCGTGCTATCGTCAGGCGTTGCCTTTCGCCTCCACTCAGCTTGTTGCCCTTGTCGCCTATTATGGTATTGTAGCCATTTTCAAGGCCTTGAATAAATTCATGTGCGTTGGCTATCTCGGCGGCTTTCTTTACATCTTCCATGGTGGCATTGCCCACCCCAAAAGTGATGTTGTTATATACCGTATCATTGAATAGAATGGCTTCCTGTGTTACTATGCCGTATAGCCTGCGAAGGTCAAACAGCTTGTATTCGCGAATATCTTTACCATCTATAAAAATACCTCCGCCGGTAACATCATAAAAGCGTGGAAGCAAATCGGCAATAGTGGTTTTGCCTGCACCGGACTGGCCAACAAGCGCTACCATTTTACCCTTTTCTATTTTCAGGTTTATGTTCTTCAGTATTACCTTGTCATCTATACGGTTATAGGCAAACTGTACATCGCGGAACTCTATGGTGTGGTTAAACTCTTTGATAGGCATAGCATCGGGGCTTTCCTGTATATCCACTTTGGCATCCAGAATTTCCAGTATGCGCTGGCTGCTTGCAAGTCCTTTCTGGATGTTGTAGAATGCTGCGGAAAAATTCTTGGCAGGAGGTATCAACTGCGAGAAAATAACCATGAAAGTGATAAACGCCTCTGCAGCAATTTGCTGGTGTTGTAGCACCAGCTTGCCACCAAACCATAGCACCAGGCACATAACACAGATAGCCAGAAACTCAGTAAGGGGGCTGGACAGTTCCCTGCGCGCAAATATGCGTTTGGATATCAGGTAATGCTTTTGGTTTACATCGCTGAACTGGGTCCGCTTAAAAAGCTCCGCATTGAAGCCATGTATAATACGAAGGCCATTGAGGGTTTCGTCTACCACAGAAATAAGGAAGCCAAGCTGCTCCTGGCCTTCAGTCCCTTGTTTTTTTAGGGTACGGCCAACACGACCTATGAAAAAGCCCGTAACCAGTAACATGGCAAATACGAAGAGCGTAAGCTGTACGCTGAACATAAGCATGGCGCCCAGGAATATGATGATATTCAGCGGCTCGCGGAAGGTAACCTCCAATACACTCATGATGCTTACTTCCACTTCCTTTACATCATCTGTCATGCGGGCTATCAGGTCGCCCTTTTTTTCGCGGGAGTAAAAAGAAAGCGGCAATGCAAGCAGCTTGTTGTACAAGTCGTTTCGTATGTCGCGCACTACGCCATTGCGCAGCGGGCTAAGTGCGTATAGTGCCAGAAAGCGGAACATGTTCTTGAAGAAAAAGATAATGGCAACGGCTATACATATATAAATAAGGCCCGCCTCGGTACCTTCCTGCTGAATGATCATGCTCAGCTTGTACTTGGAGAAGTCCACTATATAGTTTGGGTGCAGGCTGAAAACAGGGCGCTCGTACACAGGCGGTATTTTACCGAACAGCAATTGCAGGAACGGCATCAGCATAACGATGCTCACCAGCGAAAACAATATGGTAAGCAGGTTGAATACCATATTGCTGATAGCCTGGAGCTTGTACTTGCGTAGGTATGATAGTATGCGCAGAAACTGCTGCATGGATAGTTATTTTATGCAAGGTTAAACGTAAAAATCAATATTTATTGCCAATAGCCGCAGAACAACCGTAATAGTGTCTAAAATTTCAACAACAGCTACTTTTCATTTTTACCCTGCTGCCACTTTGTTATGTTTGCTCGCAAAATTAAAAAGCCATGCGCAAAGCAATCCGTTCAGCCCTTATCTCGGTGTATTACAAAGACAAATTAGATGTATTGGTAAAGGAACTGGCTGCGCGTGGCGTAACCATTTACAGCACCGGCGGCACGCAATCTTTTATAGAAGGATTGGGCGTAAACGTGGTAGCGGTAGAAGACCTGACCTCGTACCCATCTATATTGGGCGGCAGGGTTAAAACCCTTCACCCTAAAGTATTCGGTGGCATACTGGCCCGCCGCAACGAGCCGCAGGACCTGGAGCAATTGAAACAATACGAAATCCCGGAAATTGACCTGGTAATAGTAGACCTGTACCCTTTTGAAGAAACAGTAAAAGGTGGTGGAACCGCAGAAGAGATTATAGAGAAAATAGATATAGGCGGCATATCGCTGATACGCGCAGCCGCTAAAAACTTCAACGATACGCTTATCATAAGCTCACGCGACCAGTATAGCGCTGTGGTAGACATACTACAGGCCAAAGATGGCGGTACGGATATAGAAGACCGCAGGGCCTTTGCGGCACAGGCATTCAATACATCTTCGCACTACGATGCGCTTATCTTCAACTATTTCAACCAGGAGCAGCAATTGCCCGTGTTCAAGCAAAGCGTACAACAAAGCAAGGCTTTGCGCTATGGCGAAAACCCGCACCAGNNGGTTCTATGGCAACATAGAAGAGGTCTTTGATACATTAAATGGCAAGGAGCTATCCTATAACAACCTGGTAGATGTGGATGCATCGGTGAACCTGGTTGCTGAATTTACCGAGCCAACGGTTGCTATAATTAAGCACACCAATAGTTGCGGACTTGCTTCGCGCGCTACTTTGGCAGATGCCTACAAGGCAGCCTTTGCCTGCGACAGCACTTCGGCATTTGGTGGTGTAATAGCCGTAAACAGAACAGTAGATGTAGCTACAGCCAACGAAATGAACAGCCTGTTTTTTGAGGTATTGACTGCGCCGGGTTACGAGCCGGAGGCGCTGGAAATACTGAAAAGTAAAAAGAACAGGATATTGCTATTGAATAAAAAAGCAGCAGTAGCTGCTACGCATACCTTCAAGAACCTATTGAATGGGGTATTGGTGCAGGAAGCAGATACTACAGCCGAAACACAAAAGGATTTTAAACAGGCAACTGAAAAAGCACCTACAGCACAGGAGGTTTCTGACCTGGAGTTTGCTATAATAGCGGTTAAGCACCTGAAGAGCAACGGTATAGCATTAGTAAAGAACAAACAGCTGGTGGGCAGCAACTGCGGACAAACATCGCGCGTAGATGCTTTGCAGAATGCCATAAAGAAAGCGGCAGAGTTTGGTTTTGACCTGCATGGGGCAGTAATGGCCAGCGATGCATTTTTCCCATTTCCCGACTGTGTGAATATATCGCACCAGGCAGGTATTACTGCTATAGCACAGCCGGGTGGCAGCATCAAGGACCAGGATTCTATCAATGCAGCCAATACTAACGGGCAGAGCATGGTAATGACAGGTGTTAGGCACTTCAAGCATTAATTGCAGGCATAATTAAAGAACGGAATGCCGCTACTGATTTCAGTAGCGGCATTTTTTTTCTTTTAAGTTTTTCCGGTTGATAAGCATTCTTGTATAAGAAATAGAAAGCAATTGTTACGGGCTATACAAGTTTATCTTAGCTAAAGTCAGCTGCTACCAAAATAAAAATGGCGCTTCTGAATTTCAGAAGCGCCATTTTTTATGCCTTGAATTTTCTTGTGTTTATTGAGGCTCGAATCCTAAGATGATACGGAACTCACCATACTTGCTGAAGATGTTGTTGCCTGCCTTAGGCGCCCTATCCCAACCTATACCGTAGTCGAAACCTAGTAGACCGAACATCGGAAGGAATACCCTTACACCTGCACCTACGCTTCGTTTAAGCTCATACGGGCGGTAGTCTTTCATCGACATCCAGTAGTTACCTGCCTCCACAAAGCCCAGCACGTATACCGTAGCCGATGGGTTAAGCGATATAGGGTAACGCAGCTCCATGGTATACTTGTTGAATATCGGAGCACCTCCGTCAGGTGATATGATAGGGTAACCACGCAAGCTTAAGATGTCCCTTCCCAGGATCTGTGAGTTGGATATACCATCGCCACCTATCTCGAAACGCTCGAAAGGCGATACACCTATCCTTGAATTGTAGTATCCAAGGAAACCAAGCTTAGCGGATGTTTTGAATACAAGATTCTTAGCGATGCTCAGGTACCACTCTGCGCTGAATTTCCATTTGTGGAACTCTATCCATTTGTATTTATCGGTGTTGCTGGCCGTAGCGTAATCAAGGTTTTTGCGGCCTTTGAACATCAGTGAATAAGGCAATGAAGCGCTTACCGTAAAGCTGAAGTTAGAACCCCTTGTAGGATACAAGGGAGCATCTACCGAATTACGCGAAATGTTGAAGGATGCGCTAAGGTTGTTTGAGTTTCCTTCATTAAAGATAAAGAAGGAGTTTACATAGTTCTTCAGGTCATAGCGTTGGTAACTCAGTGCTGCTTCAACAGTAAACCATGTGTCAGGTTTTTTCAAACGCGTACCCAAAGCTATAGTACCTGCAGTAGCTATATAATGCCCGGCTATCTTTCCTTCTGTGTCAAAACTGTTCAATCGCGTACGGTTGAAGCTCACAGTAAATGCGTTAGGTTTTTTGCCGCCAAGCCATGGTTCGGTAAACGATACAGTATAGAACTGGCTCGACTGACCTGTACTCTGCAAACGGATACTTAAACGCTGTCCATCGCCCGAAGGAAGCGGGCTCCATGCTTTCTTGTCAATGATATTGCGCAGCGAGAAGTTGGTGAACGTAAGACCCAGTGTGCCTACCAGACCGCCTGCGCCACCATTGGTTTGCCTGCCGCCCCAGCCTGCGCTCAGCTCCAGCTGGTCGCTTGGTTTTTCTGTAACGCGGTACTCTATATCCACTGTTCCTTTTTCAGGATTAGGGATAGGTATCATATCCAGCTGCTGAGGGTCAAAGTATCCCAGCTGCGTAATCTGGCGTTGTGAGCGGATAAGGTTTGCACGGCTGAACTTATCGCCAGGCAAAGTATATAGCTCACGGCGTATAACCCTTTCGTTGGTTTTGTTATTTCCTATGATGCGCACTTCGCGGATAATAGCCTGTGGTCCTTCGTTGAACCTAAGCTCCAGGTCTATGCTGTCGCCATCTACACGTACCTCCATAGGGGTAACGCTGAAGAACAGGTAACCATCATCCATGTACAGGGAGCTGATATCTCCGCCATTGGGGCTGGAGTAAAGCTTCTCGTCCAGTTCGCGCTGATTGTATACGTCGCCCTTGCGGATGTTTACTATACGGCTAAGAAGTGAGTCCGGGTATTTTGTATTGCCATTGTAATAGATGTGCCTGAAGTAATACTGCCTGCCTTCATCTACCCTTATGTCAATATTCAGGTTGCGCGTATCGGTCTGATACATTGTGTCGCTCACGATCCTGGCATCGCGGTACCCTTTGCTTTGGTAATAGTCCAGCAATTTTTGCTTGTCGCCTTCGTACTCCTTTGCTTTGAATTTAGATGCCTTGAAGATGTTCAGGTTGACGAAGCGGTCAACGTAGTGGTAGATTTTGATAGGCGAAATGTCCGCCATTTTGTACCACCTGAAATTGGTATCGCGCATGTTCTTTTTGAACTTGAACATTTCCTCCAGGTCAAACTTTACTTTTTCGCGGGTTTCTTTCAACTGGCTGCGCAGCTTGCCTTCGCTTATTGCGCTGTTACCGTAGATGTTGATGTGGTTGATCTTAACGCGCTGGCCCTTGCTCACCCAAAACTCTACTTTAATGCTGTTGGGGAAAAGAGGGTCAGGTAATTGTTTCACGTCAACTGCAGTATTCAGGTATCCCTTTTCTATATAGAAATCCCTGATAGTATTGACAGAAACGTTTTCCTGGCTTTCTGTAAAGATGCTGCCCACACGGATATCCAGCTTTTTGCGCAGCTCTTCAGCATCGCCGTTTTTGATTCCTTTCAGGAAGTACTTGGATAGCTTTGCCCTTTCTTCCAGTATTATTTTCAGGTATATCTTGTTGCCTACTATGCTTTCGGTTTCTATGAGCACACTGGTGAAAAGTCGCTGCCTCCAAAGGTTTTTGATGGCTTTCGAGATGGGTTCGCCGGGTACTTTAATATTGTCGCCTACACGAAGTCCGGCCAGGGTAAGCAGGATCTTTTCGTCCAGGTATTTGGTTCCTTCTACCTTAACACCACCGAGTTCGTACTCTTTGGCTGCTGCATAGTCCATGATGGTACCCGGTACCTGGCTATGGGCTATGGCGGAGAAAAGGACTAAAAAAAGCAATGTGCTTTTAGATAAAGCGTTTCTCTTTATAACGTTAAGCATCAATAGTTGCTTTAATCCTAAAAAATGACAGGTGTTTAGCTTCATGCAGTGTGCGTGGTGAATCATTTTGCTTCGGCAGAAGCTTTTGGATTAGTAGAATCTATTTGTTCACCTGTTTTGCCAAACCTGCGCTGGCGGTTCTGGTAATCTAAAATGGCCTTGTACAATTCCTCCTTGCTGAAATCCGGCCAGAAAAGGTCGGTAAAATAAAGCTCTGAGTACGCCAACTGCCACAAAAGAAAATTGCTTATGCGCTTTTCTCCACTTGTTCTTATCAGCAGGTCGGGGTCTGGTATATCGGAGGTGTACAGGTAGCTGCTTATAATTCCTTCGTTGATATCCTCTATGGATATTTTCTTGCTCTCAACGTCCAGGGCTACTTGCTTTACCGCACGGGTAAGCTCGCTTTTGCCACTGTAACTTAAAGCAAGAATCATGTCCATCCGTTTGTTGTTCGCGGTTTGCTCTATAGCGTCCTTCAATTCCCTGGCCGTAGCTTTTGGCAAAGAATCGATGTCGCCGATAGTGCGGAGGCGAATATCGTTTTTCATTAATGTTTTTAATTCCAGCTTCACAGTTTTTAGCAAAAGCTCCATGAGCGCGCCTACTTCCTGCTGTGGCCTGTTCCAATTCTCGGTACTAAACGCATAAAGCGTCAAATATTTTACGCCGAGCTCTGCACAGGCTTCAGAAGTGTCCCTAACTGCTTTTACACCATTGCTATGGCCGAATATCCTGAGTTTTCCATGCTCCTTTGCCCAACGGCCGTTGCCGTCCATGATAATGGCGACATGGCGGGGAACCCTGGTGGTATCTATTTGCTCTTTAAGACTCACGTTGTGCATGTTTGTTATGGGCAATCAATGATATGTAACTATAAAATAAAGACACTAAACGCAATATTTTAAAGTTATTATACCTAATCACTTTTCGACAAAGGTGGCGAAGATAAGAATTTAGCGCGTACTAAAAGGTTTTGGGCACTGTATGCGCATAATGGTATAGCTGACGGTGACACCCAGAAACAGGTAGTCGTCCTTTTTAGGCGATTCGCCGCGCTGGTAATTTGGCTTGCCCGTAGGCTCTACGCCAAGCTCGCGGGAGCGGTCGGATAGCTGCGCGGCAAGGCCTGTGGAGCCGCCCGGCAGGGATGCATAGCTTGGGTAATTGCCACTTACATCATCCAGGTAATCGGTAAAAGTCTTCCTCCAGCCGCCTTCTATGCCTATATTCCACTCTTTCAGGGAGAATTTGAAGCCAAAAACGATAGGCACGGCAAAACTGTACAGCCTGTATTTTTTAACACCACTATAACTTGGGTCATTTTGCCCTTCGGTGCCCAGTGGCTGCAGATAGTACCACTTATTATTGAATTCTGCCTTTGGATTGAAGAAAAACAGGCTTAATCCGGTAGCGATATATGGGGTGAACCATTTGCGCTTTTTGGATTTGTCGTACTCCAGGAAGTTAAATTCTATAAGCGAAGTAATATCAATGATATTGGATTTGAAAGATAGATTGCGCTGGCGGCTACGCTCTATTTTGGTGGCATCGTCGCGAAACTGCACTGTGCCGAAGTTGCCACCTATACGGAAAGCACCGCGCTTTTTGATGTTGTACCTGTAGAAAGCACCTGCCGCAGGGCCGGGCATTTTGAAGCTGAAAAGGGGATTGAGGTCGCCATGGTAATTGGCCATACCACCAAATATGCCAAACTCGTGCACTTGTGCAAAGCCGGATTGTGCAACCAGTAGGGCTGCTACAGTACAAATATGGTAGAATAGTCTTTTCAAAACGGCTGCAAAAGTAGCGATAAAACGCTGGCTTTGGCAAATTGTTGCTTTTGGTTAAAGATATGTTTCGTTCTTTTAACGGAACGCATACTTATCTTATAATGGTTATCGTGCCTTTATAATCGGTTTTGCTGCGGTAATCGAGCCAGGTTACTTTTATCTGGTATACAAATACACCCGGCTCAACCATTTTGCCGCCATAGTATCCATCCCATCTGAAATTTTTGTCACGGCTCTCGTACACCAGTTCTCCGGTTCGGTTAAATATTTGTATGCTCATTTGCTGAATACCATTCAGGTTGCCAAACCACTGGAAGAAGTCGTTGTTGCCATCTCCATCCGGGCTGAACAGGTTTGGGATATAGACATCATGGTTTGGAATAACTGTAACAGGTACTTCAATGCTGCTTTCGCAAGTGTTGCCGTGGATATCTACCGAGCCACTAAGTGTATAAGTAATACTTTGTGTGCCGTAGGCAGAAGCAGAGTCGCATAAGGTGCAGCTAAGATTGGTAGCCGGGCTCCAACGGAATACTGCATCGCTATAGTTGGAAGAAGCGATAAGCAGTACATTATTGCCCATGTCGGTATATGGTGCAGATGGAGTTACAAATACCAGTACTGAATCCGGCTGATAAACATTGGCCACATCGGCAGTGGTACAGCCATTGCCATCGGTGATAAGGATGGTGTAGTTGCCTGCGCATTTGTTTGTATTGATGACAGAAGCTGCTGAGCCATCTACAGTGTAGGAGTAGGGTAACACACCACCGCCGGCATATATGCTGAAAGCGCCATTGCACTCGCCAAAGCAATTGACAGAATCGTTAACCACAGAGTCTATAACCAGCAATGCGGGTTCGGTGATAATGGAGGTGTTAGTTGCTGTGCAGCCATTGGCATCTGTAATGGTAACATCGTAAGTGCCTGCTGGCAGATTGATGGCACTGGTTGCGGAACTTACATTTGGGATCCAGGTACCGGTGTAAGGAGTGTCGCCACCACTTGGGTTGGTGTTGATGCTGCCAAGTGCATTGCCGTTACAGGTATTATTTGTTGTAGTGACTGCCAACTGCACCTGTACTACCCGCACAATGGATGTAATAATACTGTCGCAACTATTGGCAGAGGCTAAAGTATCGGAATAGGTGCCTGAAGTATTTACCAATGCGCCGCCGGGCCTTTGGTAAGATTGGCCGAAGCAGATGATGGTATCTACCGTAGTGAATGATAGTGGCAGTACCGTAAGCTCGGTTACAATGATGCTATCGCAGTTATTGATGGTTTTTAGCGAAGAAATGTAGGTGCCTGCGGTGTTCTGCACGGTGTTGTCGGGCAGTGTGAAAGACTCGTTGGCGCAGATAACCGGAGTGATGGTATCGCGGTAGGTCGGGTTGACAGTGAGGTTGGTAGTAATGATGCTGTCGCAGGCCTGGAAATTTTGCAGGGTGTCGATATAGATCCCTGTGGCATTTACAATGCTGCCACCCGGCAGCGTGTAGGTAGCATCATCGCATATTACTGCATTTACTGTTGTGCGTTTTGGTTGCACTACTTCTACCACTATGGTGTCGTGTGCGGTGCAATAGGGTGCAAACAGAAGATCGTCTAGGGCAAAGTCATTACCTCCTGCCACGGTATTCTGATTAAGGACTGTGATGTTGGCAGATGTGGCCGAGCCGGAGTTCCATGTTATGTAGAACTGCGTCCAGTTGCACTGTACCGGGTCTATGGTAAATATGTTGCCTATCTGTGTGCCATTGATGCTAAACTGCAACTGTGCCAGGTCGGTAGTATTGCTGGAAACATTGGTAGCCCATGCGCTGAAGATATAAGTAGTATTTGGCGTGATGCTTATCTGTTGCTGCCATACGGTAGTGTTAGCAGTACCAGCGCCGTTTACAATCATCATATTGCCTGTGCCGCTTGTATGGTCGGTACATGCGGTGAAGCCCGGGTGCGTGCTGTTTGGGTTGGGGCCTATGAAATATGTGGCGGCCGGTTGCGTATTGTTGCTATAGGTATAGGAGCTGGAGAACTGTGTGTTGCCCTGGCTAAAATCGCCATTGAGGATGACAGAGTTGCCCGGAACGCCTGCATCTACTATATAGGTAGTGGTTACTGCAGGGAATGCCTGTGGATTGGCGATAGTAGAATCGCTAAGCCCTGTGCGTGGGTGCCATGCATAGAATGCTCCACCGCTGGCACTAAACTGTGTGGTGTCGCCAAAACAAATGCGCCTGTCGGACTCCTGCGGAATGGACGGACTGAAGACGCGCAGGTCAGAAACCACTATGCTGTCGCAGCCATTGGCAAGGGCAAAGGTATCGCTGTAGAAACCGGCAGTACTTACCACGCCGCCTTTCGGTCTGGTATAGCTGCCACCATTGCAGATAGATATAATGAAAGTGTCTTTCGGACAATTGCAGGTATGGATGGCTGTTGTCTGAAAATCGTAGGTGTTGGGGATTATCTGCCTTGGAATACCTGTGTAGGCATTACCTGCATTCAATACGGTGCCTGTTGGTGATACAGAAACAGGTGAGGTGCTTGCTATACCATCATTGTCTGTATCCGGATATGGCCCTTCGAACACATCGAAGCAGCCATCGCCATCGCTGTCCAGACTCAGGAAATCCTGATTTGCGGCATTGTCGGTATTGGCTACTGTGTAGTTGATAGCGGCATTTATTTTGTCGTTATTTTCTAATGTGTTGAACAGGCCATTGCCGCCAAATGCAGCTGGTGCGCCATCTATGCGTCCATCCCTGTTGCCGTCGGCTTGCCTGTGCCCTGCTTCTATCAGGTCATAGATGCCATCGTTGTCGCTGTCCAGGTCAAGTGAATTGGGTATGCCATCGTTGTCGAAGTCGGCAAGGCAATTTACTTTGTAGAAGGCCACATCGTCTATGAAATTGCCTGCACCCGGGTTGCCGCTACCTGTGGAGATAGCCTGGAACTCGAATCGGGTGGTGGTTTGCCCTGCGGGAACTACATACACTCCGGAGTATTCTGCCCATGCGGCTGTAGTGGTGGCGTATTGCCCTTGCGGTATAGTGCTGCCGGGAGCGCCTATGCGGACTTCCATAACATCGGTACCTGAGCGTGCCAGGTGATGAACGTACCAGTACAATACATCGCCCGGAGTTGTGGCACCGTCCTGGTACAGGGCGGAATTCTGGGTGTAGTTAATCTCTGCGTGTTGGTTAGCATCATAAGATGTAACACCATTGAAGCTATTGCCCCACAGCTCTATGATATCATCGGTTGAGGTTGTTTCCCAACCGGGCACTGCTGCTTCATTCGGGTACGATACATTTGAGCCGCTGATAATAGGGGCTTCAAATGATCCATTGATGAGGATATTGGAAAGCGCACCGCCACATTCTATGGCATCGGGTATGCCATCGTTGTCATCATCCAGGTCGGATGTGTCCGGTATGCCATCGCCATCGCTGTCCAGGCAATCGGTAACGATAACCTGAATGGTATCCTGCCTGGTACAATTATTAAAGCTTTGGGTTACGATATATATGCCTGTGTTGCTTTGTGCGGCATTGGGTATGGTTGGGTTTTGCTGAGCGGAGCTATAGCCATTTCCATTTGTCCAGGTGTAGGTGGCCCCTGCTATGCTGCTTTGTGCAAACAGGTTTACTGTAGCGCCTATGCAAACAGGATTGTTGTTGGAGGCACTTACATCCAATACCGGCCGTGCAGCAATTGTGAGGGTTGTATCCTTTGTGCAGCCATGTGCACGGATAGAAAAGGTATAAGTGTTGCCGGGCGTAAGATTGGTAAAGTTATTATTGGCTGTAAAGTTGACACCATCGGAAGCGTAAGTGGCTGTGGCATCATTGCTGCTGATGGTAATGCTGGCATCATTTACCCCTGCACATCCTGTGTTAGTGACAGCAGCTCCCGTAATATTCAATGGCGCACGGGTGGCTAGGGTAAAGGTAGTATCCTTTGTGCAGCCATGTGCGCGGATAGAGAAGGTGTAAGTATTGCCGGGTGTAAGATTGGTAAAGTTATTGTTGGCTGTAAAGTTGACACCATCTGAAGCGTAGGTAGCTGTGGCATCATTGCTGTTGATGGTAACGCTGGCGTCGTTTACCCCTGCGCAGCCTGTATTGGTTACTACTGCACTGGTTATGTTCAATGGTTGACGTGCAGCAATAGTAATGGTGGTGTCGAGGACGCAGCCCTCTGAAGAGCGGGTGTACAAAGTGTATGTATTGCCCGGGGTAAGTCCTCCGAAAGTATTGGTAGCTGTATAGTTGCTGCCGGTGGCGGAATAGGTAGCCCCTGGATTGTTGGAGTTGAGGGTGATGCTCGCATCATTTACCCCTGCACAGCCCGTGTTAACTACCGTAGCGCCTGTGATAGCAAATGGAGAAATGGTAACGTTGGCAGCAACGAAACCCGGAGAACCCACAGGCGTGCCATTGAACGTGGCGTTGCCCTGTGAGTTTATATAGTTACCTTCCATTTTATAGTAAGCCATTAAGCCTGCCTGTAGCGTGGGGTTGGGCAGGTTGTTCATGTTTGCCTGGATCTGTGCCTGGGTGCGGGCTACATTCCAGATGCGCAGCTCATCTATTTGCCCGATGAACTGTTCGGCCTGGCCCGTGGCCTGATTGCCTATTGCAGAAGTTATATTATTAGTAACCAGATTTCCGGTCCATGCTTGCTCTATTACCAGGCATCCGTTTACGTAGTAGCGTATAAAGCTGCCATCGTAGGTTCCGGCTATATGGTACCATACGTTGTTTTGCAAGGTATACGGGTTGCTCATCAGGTTAAATCCGTTTGAGGTAGTCAGCTCAAATGTGGTAGGGCGTAGCAGGTAATTTACATTGGGTGGCCCTGTATGCTTGCTGAGTACATTTATACCACCGGTCCAATAGATCAATGCTTCTACTGTCAATTGATTGCCTGTTACATCCAGGTCGCCAATGTTTACCCAGTTGATGCCGGCATTCAGGTTAAGTGCCTGCTGGGCATTTGCTTGCTGCAGGGTAAGTATTGACATGCACAACGTAGCAAATGCACAAAAAGCGGCATTGATAAGCCTGATAAATATTGAGGTCATCCCTATCCGGATTTTATTTTGCATTAAATATATAAGTATTATAGTGGCAAAGAAGCGCAAATGTGTTGCATGGGCTTGTATAAAGGCTTTGGCAGTTGTTAACGGAGGCGTGGTTAACAGGCATAAAAAAAGCCATGCTGAATTATTCAGCATGGCTTTTTCTTTTATTGAAAATGCAGTATTTAATCTTCTGCTTCCACTTCGTCGGTCTTTACGACTTCGATGCCCGCGAGGTATTTGGCCTTGATCTTTGCTTCCAGCTCGGCAAGCATTTCAGGATTGTCTTCCAGCAATTGCTTCACGCTATCGCGGCCTTGCCCTAGTTTTGCTCCCTCGTAGCTGTACCATGAACCGCTCTTTTGCAATATGTTCAGGTCTGTACCCAAGTCTACAATCTCACCGCTTTTGCTGATGCCCTGTCCGTACATAATGTCGAACTCGGTGATTTTGAAAGGAGGCGCCATTTTGTTTTTTACCACCTTAACTTTGGTACGGTTACCTACGATATCATCTTTATCTTTTATCTGGCCTATACGGCGGATGTCCAGACGAACGGATGAATAGAACTTAAGCGCATTACCACCTGTGGTAGTTTCGGGGCTGCCGAACATAACACCGATCTTGTCGCGCAACTGGTTGATGAATATGCAGCAGCAGCCTGTTTTATTAATAGTTCCGGTAAGCTTGCGAAGCGCCTGGCTCATCAAACGAGCCTGTAGGCCCATTTTAGATTCACCCATTTCACCTTCTATCTCGCCACGCGGCACCAATGCTGCCACCGAGTCAATTACTATAATATCAATAGCGCCGGAGCGTATCAGGTGCTCTGCAATATCCAATGCCTGCTCGCCATCGTCGGGTTGCGATATCAAAAGGTTGCTCACGTCTACGCCCAGTTTTTCGGCATAGCCCTTGTCGAATGCATGCTCTGCATCTATGAAGGCAGCAATGCCACCCAGTTTTTGTGAGCTGGCTATGGCGTGTATGGCCAGGGTTGTTTTACCACTACTCTCCGGCCCGTATATTTCTACTACCCTGCCTTTTGGCAAGCCACCTATGCCCAATGCTATATCGAGCCCTATAGAACCCGTAGATATAACTTCCGCAGCCAGGATCTTGGAGTCGCCCAGTTTCATTACGGTGCCTTTGCCATAAGCCTTATCGAGCTTTTCTACAGTAAGCTGTAGTGCTTTCAGCTTTTCTGAAAGCGCGCTGGCTTCCTTTGTTTCTTTTACTTCTTTAGCCATGTTCAACTAATTTTTATTTACTCAAAACGGTTTTTACAAGGAATCCGGTTGCGAAGGCTTTTTATTCAGGTTTTCAATTGATTGTTATTCTGATTAACAAACCGAGCATAACAAAAGTAATTTTTTAAACCATATTTGATAATATAATTTGCAGAATGTGAAAAAATATTTCGGTTGCCCGCTATAAACATTCTATCTCTATAAGGTTAAGTTTACATTCGTATAACATCAGACAGAAACTAATGAAGAAAATTTTATCGCTCGTGATTGCAGCCTGTGCCATACTACAGGTAAGCGCCCAGAATAATATAGGTGTGGGTACCAGCACACCACTGCCCAGCGCTATACTGGATCTGAACCCGCCTGCTAAGGATAAGGGCTTTCTGGCACCCCGCCTGAACCAGGCGCAGCGTGTGGCTTTGGCTGCTTCGCTTTCGGCTACAGATAACGGACTGCTGGTGTTTGACCCGATAGATAAGCTGTTCTATTTCTGGAAAGATGTGGCTTGGGTACCTTTCCCTACAGATAACCAATCGCTGGCATTTGACCTGGCGACCAACACACTGAGCATAGCCAATGGCAACTCGGTGGTATTGCCGCCAAATACAGGCGCTACGGGAGCCACCGGTGCTACAGGGGGAGTAGGACCTGCCGGCCCTACAGGAGCTACAGGCGGTGTGGGACCGATAGGGCCCATTGGCCCAATAGGACCAACAGGAGGCCAGGGTATACCCGGCCCGACGGGACCAACGGGTGCAGCCAGCTACAATACGGCCTTTACCCTGAACACAAGCGGAACTGCTGCTATAACAGATGGAGGCGGCACGCTGACTACCACGCAAGGTATGTGGCTTACGGGTGGCAATACTAACCCTGCCAGCAATAACATAGGGCAGACAGGTGCGCAGCCACTTGTGTTTATTACCAATAACACCAACCGCATGAGCGTAGAGGCAAACGGCGATATTTTTGTAAATAACTCGAAGCCTTTTGTCATAAAAAGGTATAGGTACTGCTGCAATACAGGCGCAGCAGACAACCGTGACAACGATACAGGATATAGCGCAACAGACTGGAGCGCCGTAATAGCAGGAACAGTAACGAACCATAACCAGGATGAGATTTCGGGCTGGAAATGGATATGCTATGTGAAAAATAATACCTGGTGGGTGCGCACGGATGTTGCCAACCCGGATGAAACGGCATGGCTGATAGATGTAATGTTCATCAAGAAGCAAATGGTGGACGACCAGGACCCGAGGACGACGCCGAATCCGTAGAGGATTTTTACCACTAAGTTACTTTCGGAGAAAACGCCTTAACGTTTTTTGATGATGGTCCTAAACCTTGGTAGCCCATGCATTGAGCGGTTTAAAATATTTTGCCGCCTTTTCTGCTAGA
>DLGO01000029.1:22160-22281 GCA_002482725.1 Bacteroidetes bacterium UBA7692
TGATTACTCAGATTACACGGAAATACACGGATTTTTACAGCCAAGATGCAAACGGAAATTTTGTTTGTTTCCGTTTTGTGCGGACACAAACTGGGGAGAATGCAGGGTAGCGCACAGGAAT
>DLGO01000086.1 GCA_002482725.1 Bacteroidetes bacterium UBA7692
TCCCTTCGGGATGATAATGCCAGGGCGCCATAGCGAGAATGGGTATAGGTTTGGGTTCAATGGAAAGGAGAAAGATAATGAGGTGAAGGGGGAAGGAAACTTGAATAATTTTGGCAATAGAATTTATGATCCAAGATTGGGGAAATGGCTAAGCCTTGACCCTTTACAGGCAAAGTATCCAAGTTGGAATGCGTATAATTTTACAATGGATAATCCCATATTGTTTATTGACCCTGATGGAAAAATAGTTACTATAAAAGATGTTAGTTCTTATAAGGCAGTCCTTGGAACTCTAACCGAAGAAGAGATTAATAGAATATGCATAAATGAAGAAGATGGAACTTTAAGGATTACAGGCGAAGGTTTAGGTAGTACAAATTTGCAAAATTTAAGAACGCTGGTTGATTCTAAAACTAATCATAATTTTATTACTTCAAATACTTATAAAAGTTTAGATGGAGAAGTAACACTTTCGGAGGGTGTTTATGGACGAACTCTTTTTCCTAAGAGCGAAGCAGAGGTTGTTGGGCTACCAAAAACCCATATGTCTCCAGATAATGATGTTTATGTTATCTTAAAACCGAATACCGAAGAGGGCTTAGTTCCTCTCGTAGCGCATGAAGGCTATGGCCATGCTGCTTTAGGAGCAAAGAAACGTAACGGTGAGAATGTGAACCCATACCACGATTATGGCCCTGCAAGGGAGGAGCGAAATGAAGACTTTAAAAAGCAAGGTTGGAAAGCAATTGGTGAAGCAAAAGAAAATTACAAAAAGAACTCTAAGAGCGAAGAGTGGAAAAAAGCATTAGAGAAAAAGGTATTGGAATTTGAAGAGATAAAAAAGAAAAAATGAAAGGAATAATTATTTTCATAAGCTTATGCATAGGTCTTTTTCACGAACTTAATGCACAAAACAGCACCTACATTTGGACGCATAAAATATTTGACTATAGCGTTACTTTTGATTTTGAGGAAGAGCCATTTAAAGTTGATACTATAAATTCATATGAAGGATATGTTTTCTATTTTCTATTTTTAAATGATTCAAGCTATTTTAGGTTAAATTATATTAGCCCTAATGCAAAGTTTGAATGTTGTATGGAGGATACAATTTATAAAGAAACAAAGGTGAATAATCCAAAAGGAATAATTGATAGAAGAGGGAAAGTCGATTTATCAAATTTGTACTGGAGAGAAATACAAAATAGAGACATAGAAATAGTTTATAATAACTGTTCTGCTTATAAACTAAAACCATTTAATAAAATTATGGATTCTATTTTTTACAGATTACTTAATGCTAAAAAATAAGATAAGCGTACTTTTATCCCCTTCTCGGTGTAGGCTGTTGCCTACGTCGTATGTGATTGTAGGCTGTGCCTACGGCATATAAATACTAAACGAATACATGTCTTTGTTAAGTTCCTTAGGGATGATAATGCCGGGATGCCATAGCGAGAATGGGTATAGGTTTAGATTCAGTGGGAAAGATAATGAGTGAAGGTAGAACAATGCTTATAACTTGGGAGTTGTAAAATGGTTAAGTTTTTATTTACCAGCAATTAAATCCTCTAAATGCTTCACCTTATAATTTAAGCCAAGTCTATATTTTTCTTTTATTTTTGATTAGTAGTTTTGAATCAACATTATTAATCCTTCAAATGAAACCAAACAGATTAAAGGCATTTACATTAATGGAATTATTAATTGTGCTGGTTATTATTGGCATACTTATACTGGTAGCCCTGCCCAACCTGATGCCGCTGATATCTAAGACAAAAAGTACTGAGGCGCAGCTGCAGTTGGGCCATGTATACACCTTGGAAAAAAGCTATTTCTATACCAACTCCAAATACAGCTCCACCATTTCCGAAATAGGATTTGAGCAGGAAAAGCTAAGCACGCAGGGTGGCGGTGCTAATTATAAGATCGACATACAGGATGCTGGCAATACCACCTTCAAAGCTACGGCTACAGCAGTAGTGGATTTTGATGGAGATGGAGTGTATAACCTGTGGGAGATAAACCAGGATAAGCAACTGAAAGAGGTAACTCCTGATTAATGCAGTGGCTTTTTATTGCACTTGTTTTTTCAGCTTGCCTGTGGAGCATTGTAGATGATGTCCGCCATAGGTCGGTGAGCATACTTTGCCTGCTTATGCTTGTTGTAGGTTTATCATGCTGGATATTTGGTCAGCAAAGCCTCTCTGCCATATTGCAGCGTACAGGGCTTAACGTTGTAGTTCTTATATTAGAGCTGTTCCTTGTATGGAGTTATTTCTCTGCTAAACACAAAAAAGCAGTTTCATTTTTCGACACTTATATTGGCTGGGGAGATATCGTAATGCTACTGTCCTTTTGCCTTGTTTTCAATATTTATTGGTTCGTGGTATTTTTACTGTGCAGCTGTATTATATCTTTACTTTTCTGGATTATATATAGCAGTATTCGCCCTTCAAAAAATATCACTATACCCTTTGCTGCCATGATGGGCATCTGCTTTATTCCCATATTTATAGCGGATATAGTTTCAGGGGCTTTCTGTATTTGCAATGATGATTATATTTATCGGGTACTATATAACTTCTATCCCCTATGACAAGTCCGGCAGCTATAGCCCCCGACCTTATTCACCTGCTGACACCGGAGCAGGCGTGGCACTATAAAACAGTGCCTTACAGCAAGGCAGACCGGAATTTTACCCTACTCTTTGAGAAAGGAAAAGAGCAGCAGCAAACACGGAATGAGCTGGAAATGCTGCTTGGATTTAATATTCACTTTGTAGAGTCGGAAGAGGAAATAATACAGCAATTGCTGGATACCTACTATCGCAAGCCCGACCAATATTCGGGGAACGAAATTGCCCGGCTGAATGTGCGCTCGGGCGACTTCCTGAAATCGCTGATAAGCGATGCCCGCCAGCTGGGTAGCAGCGATATACATATAGAAACCTATGAGGAGAAATGCAGGGTGCGCATACGCATAGATGGCAACCTGATAGAACGCATGGTGATAGAAAAGGCCGACTACCCATCGGTGATCAACATTATTAAGATACAGGCAAACCTGGATATAGCCGAAAAAAGGCTACCCCAGGACGGAAGGATATTTTTTAATGCCGATGGTATGAAATTTGATATCCGCGTGTCATCGCTACCTACCCTATATGGCGAAAAGCTGGTACTGCGCCTGCTAAGCAACGATGCTACAGAAATAGACCTTAAGTTGCTTGGCTTCCGCGAAAATGAAATGGCGAACTACCTGGAGGGCATAAAAAAGCCGCATGGACTTGTGCTGATAAGTGGCCCTACCGGCTCCGGCAAAACAACAACCCTGTATGCTACACTGAAGCTGCTGAACAAGGACTATACCAATATACTTACGGTAGAAGACCCTATAGAGTATACCCTGAAAGGGATAAATCAAGTACAGGTAAAGGAAAACATAGGGCTTTCGTTTGCCAGCGCGCTCAGGACATTTCTGCGCCAGGACCCCGATATAATAATGCTGGGGGAGATACGCGACAGCGAAACAGCTCAAATGGCTGTTAGGGCTGCGCTAACTGGTCACTTGGTACTATCTACCATACATACCAATTCGGCATGGGGTACTGTGGCGCGCCTGGTAGATATGGGCATACCGGCATTTTTGCTGTCGGGCTCACTGAACCTGTCGGTAGCGCAGCGCCTGGTAAAGCTGCTTTGCCCCCAGTGCAAAAAGCAGCTTCCGCTGGATGAGCGGCTTTTGCCGCGCGCATTCAAGGCACCATTTATGCCTGCTACACACTATGTGGCAGGAGGCTGTGCTGCCTGCTACTATACCGGGTATAAAGGCCGGAAAGCGATATATGAGATAATACCCATAGACAGCGAATTGCAGAATGCTATTAAGCTGAACAATTTTCAGGTAGATGAGGTACTGCGCCGTAAGGATATACTGCGACTGTCCGATAATGCCTTTGCGCTGTTTGCTGATGGAGCTACATCTCTGGAAGAAGTTTTTGCCTTGCTCAGTAATGATTATTAGACCGCGTGCCGGCATCTAAAATTTAACCTTAACCATTATGCCTAAAACAATAGTAAGCACTGGTAGAAAACTGGATTTTCTGCGCCTGTTCCATCAATTTATAAAAGCCTCTGAAACAGGCAAGCGATTGCAGAAAAATGGATCGCGGATAAAACAAAGCTCTATCGGAAATTATACCAATGTATATAAGCTATTGCAAAAGTTTTGTATTGCAGAAGAGTTTGAATTGAAGATTGTAACTACCACCGCACTAAAGAAGCGAAGCTTCAAAACCGAGCAGGCATACTGGAAAAACTTTTATACCCGCTTCTCTTCTTACCTTTTTGCCAATGGCGCGCATGACAATTATGTGGGTTCTGTTTTCAAAACAATCAGGACGTTCTTTAACTATCTGGAAGCAGAAAAGAACATCAGTATTAGCGGCTTGCACAAGTCTTTCTTTGTTACCAAAAGGGATCCGCCGATATTTACCCTAGATGCCAATCAGCTCCGCTTCCTGATATTTGATGAACCGTTTCATAATAAGCTGGATGTAATGCAAAAACGGGTGAAAGACATATTTGTATTTGGCTGCACAGTGGCGCTCAGGTTCTCTGACCTTATTAACCTGAAACAGAGTAACCTGATACAGATAAACGAGTATTGGTATATAAGGACCAACTCTATAAAAACAGGCACCTTTACCCAGGTGAAGCTACCTGCCTATGCAGTAGATATAATAGCTGCATACAAGGACCGCAGGAGTGTTAAGCTATTTCCCGCCATATACCTTAACACCTTTAATAATCACCTGAAAGAGATAGGCGAGCTGGCAGGGTGGACTTACACAGTAAACAAGCAGCAGTACCGCAAAGGGCAGTTAAGCAATACAGCCAGCCAAACGCATCGCTTTTGCGACCTGATGAGCTCGCACATGATGCGCAAAACAGCCATTACCAATATGCTGATACACCAGGTAGATGAAAGCATAGTAAGGAAAATATCGGGCCATGCCGCGGGCAGCAAAGAGTTTTACCGCTATGTATCCTATTCACAAACACTGATAGATGAAAAGACTGATAGTTATTTTGAGAATATGGCGGTGAGGGTTTAGTCTATTTCAGATTTAGTATTTACAGGGATAGTAATAGCAGTTCCAATCTTCAGTAGATGATAAAAGCATTCGAGTAATATATAACAAGTATACCTTGATATATATATACGCCGTAGGAGCGGCCTACAATCACATACGACATAGGCAATAGCTTACACCCAGAAGGGCAAAGTTTTGCGCGTACACGATGGTATAAGCAGTTTATCTAACTTAGACAAAAAAATAGATGATGTTACTTTAGCATGCTTTATTAACACGCATGGCACAAGAAACTTTTATCAGATACCATTCTCAATTACAAACTTACCACTTACAATTAAATCAACCACTTATATACCTTTAATGCCATGTGATATCTGGAACACTACCGCAGACGATAGAATTTGCTCCATTTTGCTACCATTAATATTATTATAGAGGACAACATACAAGAAACAAATAGCATTACTGCTTGCTCAAATCCGTCCGTTACCATCAATAAAAACCATATTTGGGCGACAACTAAATTCAAATAGCAATATTTGACTCTTTTAAATGTATAGCTTAAAATTAAAAATAGAAATAAATAGAAGCCACTTAGCACAATTGTCTTATATGCAATAATCCAAATGATAAACTGAGCGTTTTCAATAAAAAGATTATGCTTAGAGAACTCATTTAAAACGCCAAACCCTAAATATTCAAGACATAAAATTATTATAAATTCAACCACACCCTGAATACACCAGTATTTAAGACCTTTTAATAATTTAATAAAAAAATCATATAATTTTTTATTCATCTTTACACTCTTGGGAGTTTTTAGTTTCTGAAAATTTAACTTCCGTTGCTGGCCTACTTTCACAACTATTACCAGATAAATCATAACAGTGTTCCATTGGAGGAAATAATGATGGAAATGGCTTTTCTCCTGTTTCTGTTGGCGTTCTATGAAGCACTAAATACGACTGCTCATTTGTAATGTCTTTTATCCAAACCTCATATGCGGGAAATCCGTCCGTATTGCCTATAATATTGTATGTGAAACCTCCTTGACCATCAGCATTTTGAGTAATAGTAAGATCATAACTATAGTTTATAGCAGGCGCTAAAGGTACAAGTTTATTAACTGCATTTATTTCTAAATGTATAGTTGTCGATGTCCCATTTTGCAGAGCTGTTTGATCGCAATAAGGTTCTGGTCCGGCAGGTGCTGGATCTGATGTTTTTGTTTGGTCACCATTCGAATTATATGCGATACTACCACTTGCCATATTTTTGTCAACAGTAAAAGTTTTCGCATCAAAATCTATTGTGACAATTTGTTCTGCTCTAGAAGATGCATTATTAACTGTAAAGGAGTTTCGGTTGTCACCAGCAAAATGTTTGGTATCATTAAGGTAAGGAATATATTGTGGATTTCTCAGCATTTCAGCAGGTATAAAACATCTAGCAATTACAATATATTTTTCTAATCCGTCTAAATCAATACATCTAATGACATCATTTTCAGCAAACGCATAAGTGCTATTCCATGGATAAGATTTAAACAACGGATCCACACTCAAAAACTTAGCAATTCTGGGATTATAAATTCTGAATCCATAATCATACTGATTTCCTTCCCCATTCACCTCATTATCTTTCTCCTTACCATTGAACCCAAACCTATATCCATTCTCGCTATGGCGGCCTGGCATTATCATCCCGAAGGGA
>DLGO01000132.1 GCA_002482725.1 Bacteroidetes bacterium UBA7692
GGCCGTTGTACTCGTACTGGTACGCCACACCCAGCACCTCGTTCGGTTGCAGTTGGGTATTAAGGGATACATAGCCAAGCTGATTATTTACGATATACTCTGTGGTATTCAGCTTACGGGCAAAGGTTTTTTCGAAGTCCTGAGCCTGTACCATGCCGAATTGTGGGCCTATAAGCACATTCACCACATTGTCTACAAATCTGTTGGTAGGGTTGCTCTGCAACCTGGTGTATATATCATTTATCTCGTTTCGCGGGCGCAAATCGCCGCTGGTGGTAGGCTGCACATTCTGCGCATAGGGTTGGGCTTCTCCCAAATCGGCAAAGGCAACAACGTCGCGTATATTTTGGGTAGCCCCTGTGCGGTTGGTTATCCAAACCTCCATACGGGTTACGTTCACATTGGACTTGATAACCGGTATGCTGCTGTTGGCATAGTCGTACTGGTCGCGGAAAAACTGGCCGAGGAAATAGTGCTTGTTATCCTCGTACTGGTCGCTCTTCACTTCTATGGTCTGCAGCTGCGTACCATTCTGTATTGTAACGCTTTCGCGCTTTGACTTCTGCTGAGATAGGATGCTGGTCCATGTCAAACGGCCAAACTGTAATTGGGTTTTGAAACCGAACAGGGTCTGGCTACCATTGATCAAACGGGTAGGCAGGGGTAAGCTCACGTTACCTGCTTCTATTTTCTTGATGATATCATCCTCGTCGCCGGCATATTCCAGCTTTATCTGATTATCGAAGTCGAAACCCGACTGGGTATTGTACTTGATGCCCATCTGCAGCTTGTCACCTATTTTACCGATAACGCTCACGTTGATGTTCATGTCGAAGTCGAAACCACCTGTGCGGCGGTTACGGATAGGGATGTTCGGGTTGGCTACTTTCTGGTAGTTACCACCCAGGGTAAGCTCTATGTTACCCTGCGGCTTTATCTCAATCTTACTGCCTCCGAAAAGCTTATCGAAGAATTGCTTTTTAACCTGAATAGGTGGAATAATGCTCTTATCCTCTACCAGCCCAATGGCATTTGCCCTAGCCTTCCAATAAGCTTCGCGCTCCTGCTTTTCGGTATATTTCAGGTATTCGTCGTAGGTAAGGTAAGTCGGTGCGCGGTAATCCTGGTTGCCTATTTTTTCTGTTACTACATATTTACCCGAAACAGGGTCGTATTCAACGGTCTTAACTACGTTTTTAGGATCTTCGAGGTAAAAGGGATTGTGCTGATCATCGGTAACGTGGTCGCCGGTGCGGTCTTTTATCTGGTATTTCAGCCCTGTGCTTTTGGTAGAGTCGGGCGCTGCCGGAGCTATGATAGCAGGCAGGGGTGCCGGCTCGGGCACTATAACACGATACGCTGACTTATTCGTATAACTACTTGCCAATATCGCCATCGTACCAGCAATAGCAACACTTGTAAGGATATTCTTTTTACTACTCAAAACTGTAATTACACTTCTTTTTTTATCAGAAAACCGTTGGCAGTGCCTTCGGCTGTCTTTTCAATCTATAACTGTTTCAATGCTTCTTTTATCAATACTTCCACTGCTGCGCCGGAGTTGGAAACCACTATCTTCATCAATACCTTTTCGGCAGCCTGTTTCTGGAAGCCTAGTGCAACAAGTGCAGATAACGCCTCGTCGCGGTTTGTATTGTGTGGCGTATTTGTTAAAGGCAATGCGCCCAAACCTGTGCTGCCACCCGATTTAACAACCTTGTCCTTCAATTCCAATATTACGCGCTTGGCTGTTTTAGGGCCAATGCCTTTTATGCTCTGTATCAAACCTTCATTTTCGGATAGTATGGCGTTGCGGATGTCCTCGGGCTTAAAGCTGGACAACATAACACGGGCGGTAGACGCGCCTACACCATTTACCGAAATCAACAGCTCGAACAGTTCGCGCTCGCTCTCCTCGGCAAAGCCGTACAAGTCGAAGCCGCTTAGGTTCTGCCCTTCGTTTTTTACCACCATAGAGGTAAAAAGGCGTGCAGACTCCAGGTTCTGTACTGAGGAATATGTATTAAGGGAAATATTGACTTTATAGCCCAGGCCATTGATGTCTATTACGACATAGGTAGGGTTCTTATATGCCAGTTTTCCGTTCAGGTAAGCAATCATACTTGTTAATCCGCGTTAATTCGCGAAGATAGTTATCTTAAAAAAGTTTAAAAGTAGAACTGTTGCTATAGGCCCGAATACACTGTTTAGTTACTAATAAAATACTGTTGATTAACCGGTTTTAAGTCTGCAATTGGTCATTTACACCAATTTTTGAGTAAGCAAATAAAGAAATTTTCGCGAAGATTCTGAAATAACGTTAAAATTTAAACTGTTTATTATATGACTTGGCACGGCTCAGGTAGGTTGTAAGAGAGGATGGGGTTTAACAATGGCATGACAAATCAATCGTTCCGTTTATGGATCTGAACGTTTTTATTTATCACGTATATATTCAGTAATATTCAATAGCTCAACATCAATCTCCCTTATAAAAGCATCCTCCAATTCGTGCAGCTCAGATTTTCTCACCCAGCGCTCGAACAAACGCTGGTCATACAGGCAGAAAGAGATTCTCTTTTTTTCAGCAGAATAGTATGTATGGAATAGCTCATAAAATTCAAGTTCAGGCTCATTGAAAGTGCCGAGCAATATAGGATTACCGCTGGTATCATTGGTTTGCAGGCACCATGGATACTCTCCGAACTCTCCACGGCTGTAATATCTGGCATCATCTTTCATAGCCATGCTATCCTGTAGCATGTTGGCCGGAGTTCTATATGTGTTTTTCTGTGCGTGGAGGCAGGAGGCGATAGCGACCACCATCAATAGCAGTAGGATTTTTTTCATAGTGTAACATGAGTTTAGTAAATATGGCTTAAAACGAATTTAGGGAAAATTTATTGATGGGTTGGTTGCGGCAAGTGTAAACAGGTTTTGCTGCAACGCAGCAATAAATAGATTATGGCATACGATATAAAGCTTTCACACGATGCGGTGGAATACGGCAAAGACCCTGCCTATGTAATTTGGTCTATTTGTCGACAAGGGCAACCGCAAGGGTTGCCCCTACAGAATGCACCATACGGATGATTGAGCAGGAGAAAAAAGCAATATTATGAAACGATTCACAGAGGGCAGAAATATAATGTCTACCCCCAGACCACAGACGCGATAAATCGCGTCTGTACATAGCTGTAATCTTATAAAAAATCGCGGGGCAGGTGGTAAGTATTTTTGACAATAGTGAAAGATCTTTTACCAAAGTAAAAAATGGAAAAACAGAAAATGCGCTGAAAGCCAGGACTGTTGAGGCTCTAAAATAATTTCATAATTTTTGGCTAACAGGAAATTAAAGGGAAGCTTATTTTCGGGGCAACAAAAAACCACAAAGCCCATGAATGTAATGCGCGATTTACAGGTCTCTTTTATAGAGCAAAAGCTGAAGCAGGGAACCAGCTACAGCCAACTAAAAACAGTCTTTTTTGAGCAATACCCGACATGCAGCCTGCGGACATTTGAGCGACGTGTAGTGGATGCAAAGGCGCGCATAAAAAGCGAGCTGGACATGAGCAAACAAATAAGCCAGATGCTGATGGTGGATGACATAAGCCGTAACAACCTGAAACTGCTGGACGAGATGCAGATAAAAGACAAGCTGAGCAGGATAGCACTGGGCGAAGAAAGGACACGCAATGTGATGGTAAAAGGAAAGGTGGTAGAACTGAAAGAAAGCGCAGACTTTAAGCTGCGGACAGATGCCATAAAAACCCTGCTGAAAATGGGGTAATTTTTAAGATTATATTTTAACAATTGTCCCACCCCACAGAATCACTGAAAAAATGCGAATTCCGCCAACCACCGCCACTTTTTGGAGGAGATAAGCGACAAAAAACCGCAAGAAAATACCCTCAGCTATGTTTACAGAAGTGTTGGTACATCATCCTTTCAATAGATTAAAACAGCGCCAAAAAATGGTATCCCCCCTAAAAAACCGCGATTTCCGCCAACCACCGCCATTTTTTAACAGTTTGCAAGCTTACAATTTGCGGTAGCAAGGCAGGTGTTTGCAGACCCAAAAAAAAGAGGTGCAGGAACAGATACAGATAGGAATGAAAACCTCTTTTATCAGCGAAAATGCACAGGACAAAAAGGAAGGACAAAACAGGGACAAAAAGCAGGTATATATCACAGATAAAAACTACCTTTTTCATAAAAATAACTATGCTGTTTAGTTCTTTAGCAGTCAAATTTTTAGGATATGAAATGTGACATTTTAAAGATTAGAACGCCTGTACTAAAAGATGGTCAAAAACAGGATTAAATTTATGTTACCAAATCAAAAAAAATGTGCAGGTTTGAAGGACGTTTCTGAACATGGCAAAACTTGATGATTTTAAGCAGCAAATAACCACTGGTTATGATTGCAAAGGTGAGTACATAACCCTGGGCACCGCTATCTATGATGGCGTGGCTGTAGAGCAAACGCCGATAAAGGCACCCCTGAAAACCTTTAACCGCCACGGACTGATAGCCGGAGCAACAGGAACGGGAAAGACAAAAACACTGCAGGTGATAGCCGAGCAACTATCGGCTAAAGGCGTGCCTGTGCTGCTGATGGACGTAAAAGGCGACCTGAGCGGCATAGCCAAAGCAGGCGCAAGCAACCAGAAAATAGACGAGCGGCACCAGAAAATAGGCGAAGCATGGACACCAAAATCGAACCCGGTGGAATTTTTGACCCTATCGGGCGAATCGGGTGCAAGGCTTAGGGCTACGGTTTCGGAATTCGGCCCGGTGCTGTTTTCGAAGATACTGGGGCTGAATGATACGCAGCAAGGTGTAGTGACCATCCTATTCAAATACTGCGACGACAATAAGCTGCCGCTGCTGGACCTGCGCGACATGAAAAAGGTGCTGACCTACATAACCGAGGAAGGCAAGGCAAAGATAGAAGCAGAATATGGACGGGTATCCACGGCTACTACGTCCATCATACTGCGCAAAATAGTGGAGTTGGAGCAGCAGGGGGCAGACCAGTTTTTTGGCGAGCGTTCATTTGAAGTAGAAGACCTGGTGCGGGTAGATGAAAACGGCAAGGGTCTGGTGAGCGTGATACGCCTGACAGACATACAGGACAAGCCAAAGCTGTTTTCGACCTTTATGCTATGCCTGCTGGCCGAGATATATGCTACATTTCCCGAAGAGGGTGATACAGGCAGGCCTAAGCTGGTGATATTCATAGACGAGGCGCACCTAATATTTGATGAAGCAACTCCTGCTTTGCTGGATCAGATAGAAACGATCATAAAGCTGATACGCTCGAAGGGAGTAGGTATATTTTTCTGTACCCAAAACCCGATGGATGTGCCGGATGCGGTGCTGGGGCAACTGGGCATGAAAGTGCAACATGCGCTGAGGGCCTTTACCGCAAAAGACAGGAAGCAGATAAAACTGACGGCAGAAAACTACCCGCTGACCGACTACTACGATACCGAAACACTGCTGACCAGCCTGGGCATAGGCGAGTGCATAGTAACCGTGCTGAGCGAGAAGGGAACCCCTACCCCACTGGCGGCCACCCTGCTACAGGCACCCGGCTCCCGGATGGACATACTGACCAAACAGGAGATAGACGAGATAAACGGGCGATCGTACCTGGTGAAGAAATACAATGAGGAAATAGACAGGGAAAGTGCTTTTGAAATACTAAGCGGTAAAATAAACCGTACTGCACAACCCAATGAAAATGAGCCATACGCAACCCAAAAGGCAAATAACACATCAAGTAAAAACAATGACGAACCATCTGCTTTGGAGAAAGCCGGAGGATTTATATCGGATGTAGCCAATAGCAGTGCAGGCAAGGTAATACTCCGCGAAGTAACGCGGGGATTACTGGGCGTGTTTGGCTTTGGCAGCACTACCCGCAGAAGACGATAATAAAACAGGAAAAAACTAACAACGAGAATACAACACCAAACTTAAGCTTTACACCAGTCCAATGAAGAAATTTTTACCATACCTGCTCATTTGTTTCCTCTCACTTATGGGTTATCAGCGTGCCAATGCATCGCACCTGATGGGAGCCAACCTTACCTACGAATGCCAGCCCGACGGATCGTATAAGGTAACGCTGAAACTATACCGCGACTGCGGTGGTGTGGATGCAGGCAGCGCGGCATCTGTAGCTTACTCGTCTGCCCAGTGCGGCGTAACGAGCTCATTTGTAGTAAACCTTTTGCAAGGCTACCCTATAGACATAACACCGACCTGCCCGGGGCAAAAATCGAAATGCTCGGGAGGCAACCTGAGCTACGGTGTGCAGGAATATATATACCAGGGGATACTGACCCTGCCGGCCGGATGCGGAAGCGACTGGGTACTGGGATGGAATACCTGCTGCCGGAATGCTGCGATAACAACACTGAACGGAGCCGACAACCAGGATATGGCGGTGGCCACCACGATAAACAATACGCTCTCGCCCTGTAACAGTTCGCCGGAGTTCCTGAACCCACCCGTACCATTTACCTGTGCCAACCAGCCGGTATTCTTTAACCCCGGGGGAGTGGATATAGACGGTGACTCGCTGGCATTCTCCTTTGCCACACCACAGCAAGCCGCAGGGCCGGTGGTATACAAGAACCCATACAATGCCACGACACCACTAACCACATCGGGACCAATAACCATAAACCCTGTAACGGGTGACGTGAACTTTACCCCTACCCAAGTGCAGGTAGGCGTATTGGCTGTGCAGGTAAAAGAGTACAGGAACGGACAACTGATAAGCACTATAGTAAGGGATATACAATACACGATACTTAACTGCTCGAACAAAAACCCGACAGCAACAGGTATAAACGGCACCACCAACTACACTACATCGGTGTATGCAGGGGAGAATATATGCTTTACTGTAAACTCGAATGACCAGGATGCAGGCAATGCCGTAACAATGGACTGGAACCAGGCGATACCGGGAGCTACCTTTACGGCAGCAGGCGCACCATACCCAACAGGTACATTTTGCTGGCAAACGACACCACTGGACACAGGTATAAAAACATTTACCGTAACGGTAGAAGACAACAACTGCCCGATAACAGGTAGCAATACCTACTCGTACACAATAAACGTGCTGCCATGCCCGAACCCACCAATAGTGGCAGGGCCGGATGTAAGCCTGTGCCCGGGGCAAACTACAACGCTGTCGGCCACCACAACAGGCCTGCCTGCCAACATACAATCGGTAGAATGGAGCGATGGCACCACAACCCAGCCAGGCTACACATGGGCTGTAAACCCGGCTACCACAACGGTGTACACCATAACACTGAGGTATAAGGACGGTTGCCTGAAAACAGACCAGGTAGTAGTGACCAGAAGCAAAAAACCAACGATAAGCGTGTTTCCGGCAAATGCCACGGTATGCTCAGGAGGAAGCATACAACTGGCGGCATACACTACAGGGGCAGCAAGGCTAAAATGGTTCCCATCAGCAGGATTGAGCTGCGATACATGCGCCATAACGATAGCATCGCCAAGTACCAGCACGGTGTACAAAGCAGTAGCATATAATGCTGACGGATGCCCGAGCGACACGGCAATATCGAGCATAACGGCCAGCCCACCACCGCCTCCACAAAGCTGCGCGGTGATATATGCTACCACAACAGGAACAGGAGATGGCTCTATAGGTAGCCCTACCAACCTGAAAGGCGCGATAGCAAAAGCACAATGTAACAACGGACTGATAAGGCTGGCACAGGGCGTATACCTGATAGACTCTGCCATAACCAATATAACCAGCTATACGACTATAGAAGGCGGATACAACCCGGCAACATGGGTAAAATCATCGACCCCCGGACTGACCACCATACGCAGGACAGCAGCAAACCCGGAAGGCCCTGTAAATGCGCAACGAATAGTAGGCTTTTACTTTAACAGCAGCGCATATTTCCGCTTTCAGGATGTGACATTTGAAACAGCAGATTGCCCGGCAACTACATCAGGCGCAGGCATGAGCAATTATGTATTCCACATGACCAATTGCAGCAATTATTCTTTTGTGCGCTGCGTAATAAACCCCGGCAGGGCAGGAAACGGCATAGCCGGAACAAAAGGAGTAGACGGAACAGCAGGCGGCAACGCCAGCGGACAAACCCGAGGTGGCGGTGCCATACCGGGAGGACAAGGAGGCGCCAGAGGCACATCCGGATTTGGCAGCGGATCAGCAGGATTACCGGGAACCAACTCACCATCAACCTGTGGCGGCGCCGGAGGACCGGGCAGCCTATTCTGCACGGATGGCAGCCCGGGTGCAAACGGCACTTTCACAGATGGAGTACCGGGAACCTCATTCCCATCAAGCTTTGCCTCAGGATTTTTTATACCAGGAGCAGCAGGTACTGATGGTACCGACGGTACTGATGGTACGGGCGGCTGTGGCGGTGGCGGTGGTGCAGGTAACCTGATATCGAACGGAGGAGTAGGCGGCGGCGGTGGCGGCGGTGGCACCAAGGGCACCAAAGGCACGGGAGGAACGGCAGGAGGCTCTTCATTCGGTGTATTTTTGTATAACAATGCAGCCGGAGGAACATTTACCCAAACAACAATAGCCGCAGCTGTAGGAGGCACAGGAGGTGCCGGAGGTGCCGGAGGCACGGGAGGTGCAGCAGGTATAGGCGCAGCAGGAGCAACCAGCAGCGCATGTGATGGCGGCAAAGGAGGCGACGGAGGAAGAGGAGGCAACGGAGGAAGCGGAGGAAGCGGAGCAGCAGGAGTAGGAGCACGTATATATATAAACGGAGGATTGCCACTAACAGCACCAGTTGACAGCACTTTTAGCCTGGCCACACAACCAACGATAAGCGTGGACAATGTAAACTGCACATTCAGAACTGTAACCTATACTTCGCCATCATCTGCCACATGGGGATTCGGCACAGGTGGTACGCCACTGAATGCAAACGGAAGCACAGTAACTACCCAATACAATACATTTGGCAGAAAGGATATAGGATATGGCGCATTCACCTACGCAGGATTTGGCTATATAGCCATAGATGCCAACTCTTATGTACCGGATATTGCCACATCGGCCACACAACTTACCGGGGATACATTTATTATCTGCGAAGGCAGCTTTGCCGACTTTCAGGGAGTGATAGCCGGAGCAGATACATTTGACTGGAACTTTGGCGGAGCTATAACACCAAACACCTACTACGGTAAACAATACGAGAACATAAACAACAAGCAATTCAACACACCGGGTACCTACAAAATAAAAGTAAGGGTAAGCACATCATGCTGCGGACCATCGCCATACGACTCGATATACCTGGTAGTAGAGCCACAGCCTAAGTTGGGCGTAGCGGGCAGATTGGCATTTTGCCCGGGCGACAGTGTAACGCTGACAGCATCGGGAGCAAACAGCTATGAGTGGAGCCCGGCTGCGGGACTAAGCTCCACCACATCTAATGTGGTAGTGGCAAAACCAGCCAACAGTTCTACATACGTGCTGACAGGATACAGCCCGAGAAGATTCTGCACAGCAGATACTACGCTGGATGTAATACTGAAAGCACCACCGGTACTGACAGTAACTACCACACCAGCCGAGTGCGGACCGGTAGGCACTATAACAGTGACACCAACCGTGCCAACTGACTATAGTTTTGCATGGGCTGCGCCGATAACCAGCACAGACTCTGTAGTAACAGGACTGAGCATAGGCGGATACCAAGTGACGGTGACAGATATATCTGCAGGCTGCACCGCCACAGGCGGCGGAACAGTTGGCCCCGGTAATGGCATACAGGCATTTATAGACAGTACATCATCTCCATTGTGTTTTGGTGTATGCAATGGGGTAGCGCGGGTACGCGGACTGCCTGCAGGTGGCAACTACACTTACAAGTGGAGCAACGGGCAAACGACTGCTACCGCGACCAACCTATGTGCAGATTCGTTTTCGGTGACAGTAACCAATGCTGCAGGATGCTCTGCCAGCACAAGAACCACCATAACACAACCGGCAGACCTGAAGGTGGATGTGCTGGATACCACTGATGTTTTGTGCTTTGGACAAAACACCGGTTCGGCCCGTGCAGACGGAGTAGGCGGAGTAGGCCCCTATGCCTACCTGTGGGTTCCATCGCAGCAGCAGACCAACATAGCTACAGGCCTTGCAGCCGGTACTTATAAAGTGTACGTGCAAGACAGAAACGGATGTATTGACTCTACAACAGTACCAATAGCATCGCCCGCACAGTTGATAGCAGATACCCTATCGGTAAAAAATGCGAGCTGCGTGGGAGGAGACGGAGCTATAGTGCTGACCGTAGCGGGAGGTACATACCCTTACCAGTATGCATGGCCGCAGATAGCCGGTAATATAGACAGCTTTGCCAATAACCTGACAGGCGCTATCTATACCGCATACGTAACAGATGCTAAAGGCTGTGCCGATACGGTAACAGCTACGGTAAATGAGTCATTGCCATTGAATCCATCTGTACTGAATGTAGACAGCGTGCGCTGCTTTGGCGGAAATGACGGACTAATAACCGTAGCACTAAGGGGTGGTAACAGGCCATACGAATTCAGCATAGACAATGGCCTGAATTATCAGACTGATTCAACATTTACAGGGCTTGCGATAGGAACGTATACCATACTGCTGCGCGATGTAGCAGGATGCGACACATTTGTAACAGCAACCGTAGCACAGCCAACAGCACTTGTATTTAATGTAGTGAATACAGTGCCTGCCACATGTTTTGGAACATGTAACGGAAGTGTAACCCTGAGCGCCAGCGGCGGTATAGCCCCATACCTGTATTCCAATGCAGGAGGCACTAATCAACAAAGCACTACATTCAACAACCTGTGTGCAGCAGCACAGAACTTTACGCTGACAGACACCAACGGATGTACGGCAACAACAAGCGCCACTGTAACACAACCTACAGAAGTGATACTGGTACAAACTGCTAATACGCCATCTTCATGCTTTGGCCGCAACGACGGCTCTGCTACAGTATCGGCATCGGGCGGAACAGGTGCATTCCAATACTCGCTGGATAACGGACCATTTCAGGCGAACGGCTTATTCAGCAATATACAAGGTGGACTACCACACACTGCTGTAGTGCGCGATGCAAACGGATGCACAGATACTATACCAGTAACCGTACCATCGCCACCACAAACCACATTTCTGGATACAGCGGTAACAGATGTTACCTGCTTTGGTCTGAGCAATGGATCCGTAGACCTTATAGTAACAGGAACATCCGGCCCATGGACATATATCTGGAACAGTGGTGAAACCACAGAGGACATCAGCAACAAAGCAGCAGGCTGCTTTAATGTGACTGTGACCGATGCAGCAGGTTGTACAGGAGTGGGCATAAACCTGATATGCATAAAAGAACCAACCGACCTGACACTAACTGTAACCACTGACAGTGTAAGCTGCAACGGAGGCAGCGATGGCTGTGTAACAGTAACTGCCGCCGGTGGAACTCCTGCATATAGTTATGCATGGAGCACAGGCGTAACAGTGGCACAAAACTGCAATGTACCCGCAGGTACCTATACTGTTACAGTATCTGATGCTAATGGCTGTACAGAAACAATAAGCGCAACAGTAGAGGAACCTACACTACTGACCATAGCACCTGTACCGACACCGGCTACCTGTATAGGATTCAGCGATGGTACCATAGATGCAGTACCTGCTGGTGGCACGCTGCCATACAGCTACACATGGAGCCCAGTGGCAGGAAGCGGCCAAGTGCTGAGCGGATTGCCAACAGGATTGTATGATGTGACCGTAACTGATGCCAACAATTGCACAGCGAGCCAATCATCCATCTTTGTAGATGAACTGCCAGGTATAGAGCTATTTGGTGTGGTGAAAAACGTGCTTTGCCCACCATTGAAAAACGGCTTTATAGACCTGACCCAAGTTGGTGCTGTGGGAGCCGTAAAATACGAATGGAGCGACAATACATTTGCAGAAGACCAGACAGGAATAGATGCAGGTATCTATAGTGTAACCGTAACTGACTCCAGGAATTGCAGTGCAGACAGCAGCTTCACCGTATTGAACGATTCGATATTTAAGATAGTAGCTACACCAGCGGACACCGCCATTTTATTGGGAGGCAAAGTGCCTATCAATATAACCAACAGCCCGGGTACGCAAGTTAGCAGCTTCTTCTACAGGCCTGCCAGCAAACTGAGCTGCACCAACTGCCCTAATCCGGTAGCCAATCCTGTAAACTCTACACTATATATAATAGAAGCTACTGACACAAACGGATGCCAGTTTACAGATACCGTGAACATAACCGTGATACCGGAGTATCCTGTATATGTGCCGAACCTGTTCAGCCCGGGTGGAGATGGCAGAAATGACTTCTTCGAAATATTCGGTAATAAGGAGGCATGGAAGCAAATGGAGATACAGTTGTTTGACAGATGGGGTGAACGTGTGTACCAGTCTACCGACCGTGATTTTAAATGGGACGGAACATACAATGGTAAATATTTGCAGCCCGGGGTTTATGTATATATACTGAGCATAACGTGGGTGAACAACCACACAAACAATACTTATAAAGGCAGCGTAACGATATTGCGCTAATAGCCAAAACTCTTAGGAAGCACTGCAAGCCTTGGTTTGCAGTGCTTTTTTTGTTAAATAAAGCAGCAAATAGCCAACAATAACTGCTTAATTAGCATTGGGGTGCTATTATTGCCCCCCAATTGAATATTATATGATGAAGAAAGTAATTGCATTAGCGTTTATCGCTATTAACCTTACAGCTTGTGTAAGCACCAAAAAGTTTAATGCCGAAAAACTGAAACTGGATGCCCTGAACAATGAGCTGAATGGCAACCTGAAAAACTGCAATGATGAGAAATCTGCATTGGCTACAAAAGCCAAAACGCTGCAGGATGAAGTGGACCTGCTGAACAAGCAGATAGCCTTTATGAAAGACAACAACAACTCTGCCTTAAGGCAATTGCAGGATCTTTCGGTAATATCTACCAAGCAGGCAGAGAGCATCAACAAGTCGCTGGAAAATATCGGCTCTAAGGACCAATATATACAACAGTTGCAAAGCTCTATAGCGCGCAAGGACTCATTGAACATGACACTAGTAATGAACCTGAAAGGCGCAATAGGCAACATGGATGACAAGGACATAAACATAAAAGTAGATAAAGGCGTGGTATACATCGATATATCGGACAAGCTATTGTTCAACAGCGGCAGCTATGTAGTATCTGCACGTGCCAAAGAGGTATTGGGCAAAGTAGCTAAGGTGCTGAAGAACCAGCCGGATATGGAGTTTATGGTAGAAGGACACACTGACAACGTAGCTTACAAAGGCGATGCTAATCTGGAAGACAACTGGGACCTGAGCGTAAAAAGAGCTACAACTATAGTGCGCATTTTGCAGAAAGAATACAAGCTAGACCCTGCAAGGATAAGCGCTGCCGGCAGGAGCGAATACAAGCCTGTAGCAGACAACAGCACACCGGCTAACCGTGCGCTGAACCGCAGGACACGTATCATCGTATTGCCACAGTTGGATCAGTTCTTTAAATTATTGGAGACTAAGTAATAGCCTCCACTTAGTTATAAAAAGCCCCTGTAGATTGCGTTCTACAGGGGCTTTTCATTTAGGGCGATTTGTCATAAGAGTGCCATAAAAAGACAGCGAAAGCAACCATTACATTACCCTGACAATTGAGTTAAAAAGCAGTTGTATTTTTATATTATACAAAAGTAAAGTGGCCACTTACTTACCAAAAAAGAGATGAGGCTTTTGTGGAATTATCCCCCCTGCAACATCTAAACCGTATTCGTTCACTTTTTAAAATTGGTATGTTATGAACAGATTATTCCATACAGCAACATTGGGTTTGTTGCTATTTACTTCTGCGGCTTCGTTTGCTTTGCTGAAACCTGAAACAGGAACCTGTACTATACAGGGAAAGGTAACAGATGAGAATAAGGAAGAGATTATAGGAGCCGTAATTGCTATAGTCGATGATAAAGGCCAGCCAACAGGCAAAGGCGTTCAGACAGATTATGAAGGCAATTTTACCTTAAGCGGATTGGATTCCGGGAAAGTAAACCTTAAGTGCAGCTATGTTGGCTCTATATCACAAGTAATGACTGGCATAAGGGTAACGCCATTTAAGTCGACAATGGTAAATTTTGTGCTGAAACAGAGTCCGGTTCTAAATGAAGTAGCAGTTTACCGCTCTCCTTTAATTACCTCAAAGCCTTCCGGCACGTATCAATCCGACAAGGGACGTGGGTCGAATATTGGTGGAGGAAGATTGAACAGCACCGTTATTTTTATAGATGGAGCGCGCATGAACAGCACTGCCTCTACAGGAGACATAGAAGAAAAAACTGAGGAAAGAAAAAGAGTAAAAACAGAAGAAGAGCCGGTAACAGATGATTATGGGATAGTGCATGAAAATGAATTTGAAAAGGTGACACAGAAGCCGCTTTCAACCCTAAGCATAGATGTAGATGTGGCATCGTACAGCCTTATCCGAAACTACCTGAACCAGGGAATGCGCCCTCCAAAAGAAGCAGTACGACTGGAAGAGATGATCAACTACTTCAGCTACGATTACCCACAGCCAAAGGACGGAAATCCATTCTCCATAACAGGAGAGATAAGTGCGGCACTATGGAATACCAAGCACAAACTATTGCATGTAGGCATACAAGGCAAAGACATAGCTAAAGAGAACCTTCCACCATCTAATCTGGTGTTCCTTATAGATGTAAGCGGATCTATGCATGGCCCGGCAAAACTGGGTTTGGTACAGCAATCGCTTCGCCTATTGGTAAATGAACTGAATGAGCGCGATAAAATTGCACTTGTAGTATATGCTGGTGCCAGTGGATTGGTTTTACCGTCAACACCTTGCAATAAAAAAGAAGAGATATTGAAGGCAATAGACAACCTACAGGCAGGTGGCGGTACAGCAGGCGCAGCCGGCATTAACCTTGCCTACAAAGTGGCACAGGAGAACTTCCTGCAACAGGGCAATAACCGCATCATACTTTGCACAGACGGAGACTTCAACATAGGTGTGTCATCTGAAACTGACCTTGTATCGCTGATAGAAGACAAACGCAAAAGCGGTGTATTCCTTTCTGTGCTTGGCTATGGAATGGGCAACTTCAAGGACCATAAAATGGAGCAACTGGCAGATAAAGGAAATGGGAACTATGCCTACATAGACAGTGAAAACGAGGCAAATAAAGTATTGGTAAAAGAGATGGGCGGCACCCTGCTTACTATTGCCAAAGACGTAAAAATACAGATAGAGTTCAATCCCGTTAAGGTGAAAGGATACAGGCTGCTTGGATACGAAAATAGGTTACTGGCAGACAGGGACTTTAACGATGATACCAAAGATGCCGGAGAGATAGGCGCAGGAGCAGGAGTAACCGCACTGTATGAGATAATAACCGATGATGCTGAAATGAAAAGCATAGGCAGTGTGGACTCATTAAAATTCCAAAAACCGATAGGGGTGGCAACGACAGGCAGCGATGAATGGCTGACTGTTAAGGTTAGATTTAAAGCACCTGATGGCAATGTAAGCAAACTGACCCAACTGGATATAAAAGACCAGGGAATAACGCTGGACAAATCATCAGATAATTTCAGGTTTTCTGCAGCTGTAGCGTCTTTTGGTATGTTGTTGAAGGATTCTAAATTCAAAGGTGACTTTAGTATGGAAAAAGTAATAGCAATAGCAAAAAATTCCCTGGGGAAAGACAATGAAGGATACCGTGCTGCGTTTATACAAGTAGTAAAATCAGCAAATGATAAAGGTTTGCTTTCTCAAAAATAACTACCTACGGCTAACCCCCAATGCCCAAGTACAGCCGCACATCCTGCATGGATGTTGCGGCTTTTTTAACTCCTGTTTGTCACATAAATTTTGCCTACTTTGTGTAAATTGAAAATTTAAGAGCATGGGAAACACTCACTTCATTTATATTCTTGAACTTCTGCCGGAATACCAGACAGAAGAGCACTGGTCAGATCATACCAATGATATAATTTCATTGCACTTCAACTATTTGAAAAAATTGAGGGATGAGAAAATAGTATTACTAGCGGGAAAAACTGACTACGATATAGACCATAAGGAAAACAGAGGCATCGTAATACTAGCCGTAGAAAATGAAGACTCCGCAAAAGAAATTATGAAAAATGATCCTGCTGTGGCAAACAATATTATGAAGGCGGCCCTACATCCTTTTTCGTTGGCACTATATATCTAGTACACTATTCTTTCACCACCTTCTTATAGCTTATACCATTACCGGTATTTATCGCTAAAATGTAGATACCGGTAGGTAATGCAGAAATGGAAACAGAGGTATTACCATCCCTTTTCAACGCAATGTCTTCATTATACATTGCCCTGCCCGCTATGTCATAAATCGTAGCATAACATTGCGTTCCTTTGCCCCCTGATAATACTATTGTAAGTTCATCGCTAACAGGATTTGGGAATACATTAACCTTGGCACCGGATACGGATTCAACACCATTATAAACACCATTTCCTATATTGATATCATCCAGAAAAAAGTTATTGCCCCCAACCCCATCGAAAACAAATTTGATACGAAACTGGTCTGTAAGCAATGCCCCGCTAATACCAGTANNNCCTTGTTTGTACCCATTGGCTTTTAGTAGGAAAGAAAGGTAGGCTATTACCCGGTGCTGTAATCAATCCATTTCCGGTCAAAGTTTTTTTCAAAATCCAATTTTTACCGCAATCGCTACTAGCATATACCCTTAGCTTATCGGCTGATGTAGTATCGCGATAAGAGAAGGCATAACGGAAAGTTACAGAGTCCACATTTAAAGTGGAGCAATTATAAGTAGGAGTAATCAGTTCATGCGAAGATTTAGCCAATGGGGAATGAAAATTATCAATATAGACGCATTCATTGCCTGAATATGAGGTGGTGTTGGTTAGCTTGAAAGTAAGGGAATCAGGATATATATTCCGGGTTGCAAAATCTGCATTAGTAAGTGTGCCATAACCTTCGAAACTTTCGAAGAAGGGAACAGGTTTAAAAGCTGCCGGCAATACGTGAATTAAGTCAGCAAGAGTTGCCTTAATTTCCCCCGTATCGTTAGCAGCAGTAAGCGAAACATCATAATTGCCTGCCGTGGTATATAATACAGTAACTACGGAATCTGTGGACAGGTCCGGTGCTCCCCCCTCAAAATCCCATGTAACAGATGTTGTATTGAAAAAGGACCTATCCGTGAATTTTACGCTTTCACCTTCACATATCACCCGCGCAGAAACATCGAAAGCCGCAGCGCACAGGGGCAGATATGTATCGTTTGTACCGGTGGCAACAAGATTTGCAGGAGACCAAAGATTGTTCCTGTGCCCTACAGAAGAATTCAGGGCTGCATGCATGCGCATTTTTTGGCCAGGTGTAAACATGCGGGCGCAGTATGCATAATCCATGAAATTCTGAACATTGTCCAATGTACTACCGCAACTGCTTCCTCCAAGGTTGCAGGTACTCCAGCCAACAGTGTTGGGCGTATCCTGCACATCGTCATCAAAAGCACAGTTACCTGCATCACCAACAGGCAGGTAATAAAAGCCTGGAACATTGTTTCCGCCCCATATATGCTGTAGGTTAAGGTAGTGTCCCACTTCATGCGACAATACTACTGAGCGAAGCTTACTAGAGGTTCCTATAGCACCTGTATAGTCATGCCTGATTACTATACCATCCCATTCAGGAATTGTGTCCGCATCCGCAGGTAACAGCGCATGCCCTGCAATACCTGCTGCGTCTGCGCATATATAAACGTTTAGGTATTTAGAGGGATCCCAGTGGATCAAGGTTTTCACTTCGTGATCTCCGGTGAAGGTAAGCGCAGAAGCTATCCGGTTGATACCACTGGTACAATGACCATTCGGATCTATCCGCGCCAAACGCAGTTCTATCTCACAGTCTGTAGCCAACGACTTAAACGCCGGAACTATGTCTGTAGTATCAGCATTTTGCATGCGATAATTTCTATTGAAAACTTCGATTGCATTCAGAATCTGTCCATCTGAGATATTCTCCGCCCCATAATTATGGATCACATGAAATACGACAGGGATAATATATGGTTGCCCTGCCCTATTAGCAGAATTTCCCCGGTTCGCGATATAATCCTTTGTAAATGCATCAAGGCGCTTATAGGCATTAGTGATACCTTGATTCCATTCAGGATGCTCAATAAACATCTTCTGGCGCATTTCGTCGGTACCACAGTGCAATTCACTATGCTGAGCAGTGGCGCATCCAAAAACAGATACAAAAAGGAACAGTAAAATATTCTTCATACAATGGAACTATGACAATAAATGAAAATCCCCGTAAATATCCCTTTGTCCTTTGTACAAAACAAATAATACTATCGTCAAATTATAAAGGAAGAAGTATAAACGACCTAAAACAAAAACAGCTAAGTCAATTAAGACTTAGCTGCTTTCTATAATTTAAACAAGCATTGCTTATTTCTTTGAAGATTTTGCCTTAGTTGTAAAACCAGGACCTGTTTTCACCTCCGGTATTACTTCACCATTGTATTCAAATTCTGGAGCATCGTCCGGCTTGTCTACTATGATTTTGAACTCAACTCTCCTGTTTCTTGCACGTGCTTCCGGATCATCTGTTCCATCAGGCATTTCGTTAGAAGCTGCCGGTACTTTTTCACCAAAAGTTTTAACCACTATCCTATCTTTAGCTATACCCAATTTAACCAATTGCTTAGCTGCTTCTTCTGCCCTACGTTTTGATAGAGCTTCGTTGTACTGGTCCGTACCTTTTGAGTCAGTGTGACCTTGTACTTCAACTAACCAACCCGGATTCTGAACAAGCAAACCATAAACTGAATCTATTTTTTGTTTGTAGAAAGTCAACACATTGCTCTTGTCGAACTGGAAGTAGATATTCTCGATACGCAATTTTTTCTTAAGCACCGGATCGATATAGAAAATTTGGAAGATAGTATCACGCTCTTCATCTTCGCTTACTGTGAAGTTGTCTATAGATGGCCAAAAGCCCTCTTTAGTGCCATTCAATTTGTAAGAAGTAGCCCTTTTGATAGGGAATACAAAAGGAGTAGCTGCAGTAACTGTATTAGTTTGGAATTCAAAGTTTTTGCCATCTACTTTGTAAAGAGAAGCATCAACACCTTCAATAGGAGTATTTGTAGGATCGTTACGTTTTACGAACAAACCTTTAAGGAATACATCGCCGCGCAGAACTACACCGTAGATATCATCGCAACAAGTTTCTCCTCTTTGAGACAATGAACCAACACGGTTAGATACCAGGAATCCTTTTGCTCCTTTGTCGTCCAATGCAAGATATAAATCATCTGCTCCTGTATTAGTAGGTACACCCATGTTAGATACAGGAGTGAAAGTACCCGGTGCACCAAATGTTTTGAAAACATCCAGACCACCTAACGAAGGATGACCATCTGAAGAGAAATAGAACGTTTTAGTAGCATTATTGTAATAAGGGGTAACATCGTCGCCAGCAGTATTGATTTCCGGACCTACGTTTGTAGCAGGACCAAAAGTACCATCTGTATTAACTGTAGCATAGAATATATCCAAGCCACCTTTACCGCTTCTGTTACTTACGAAGTACAAGATAGGTTTGCCATCCTTATCCAAACCGAAAGCAGGCTGAGTAGTAGTTTTACCTTCTCCTGCAGCATTTAAGCTTTTCAACTCTTCCGGAACACTCCATTCTGCACCTTCTTTTTTAGACTGGTACAATTTGCAAAGCATTGTTTTTATAAGTTCCTGATTACATTTTGTGAAAATCAAAGATTTTCCATCTGCACTAAGGATTCCGTTACCTACGTGTGTCTTAGGATCGTTTGGAGGAATAGGAAGTGCTGTTGCATTCTGCCAAGTTCCATTTACCTTTTCTGCAGTAAAAATACTTGAGTAGTAGTCATACTGAGCATCTGTAATATTTACAGCAGTATCAGACTTCAAAGTAGCATACAATATTTTGTTGCCTGCCAATGGTTTAGGAGCGTAATCCTGAATAGGCTTATTAATAACACCTGTTTCTCTTACCACTTTAAATTTGGTAGGATTAGCGATAAGCGCAATAGCAGAATCGCAACCTGTAATTTCCACTTTGGCTGAACTACGCAAAGCGCCCAAGTCTTCAGAATCCTTGCTTTTCAAAAAGTTCTGAAATTGAGTTTTAGCTTCTTCGTATTTGCCGTTAACTTTCAGAGCCTTTCCATAATAGAACTGATCTTCAGGAAATTTACCCGGATCTTTATCTATTACCATTTTGAAATATTTCTCCGCCTTATTATAGTCGCGAAGCGCAAACTCAAGATTAGCAAGCTGATGTACGTTCTTGATTTTTTCAGGTTTAGCCGCCACAACCTGCGCCAGATAATCTGCTGCGTTGTAGTAACTACCGTCTTTTACTTTTTTCTTAGCAATACGGGTTTTCTTACCTGTGCTTGCTTTAGGATATTTTATTGTCTTTGGTTTTTTTGCATCTGCATCATTATTCTGAGCAAATAAAACAAAAGGGAACAATGCCAGTAGGAGGAATCTCATAGTCTAAATCTATTTTTCTTCCGTTGAGAAATGTTTAGTTGGATAAAAAAGTTTGAGTATTAATATCTTGGGTTAAATAACCAGTTAGCCTCTTTAGGAGTAGCATTCTGGAATATATACTGGAAAGATATTTCAAAAGCATTTGGTGCACGACCTGTTCCAGCTGCTTTCACATCTTTACGGATAGGACCCAAACCGATATCATAAGCAGCACCGATACGTACTTTCTTAAATTCAATTCCTGCTTTAGGTATAATTGCTGAAGTAAGTGTTTTGTCTACCCCTGTATTCAAACGGCTCCATATCCCAAGGAAAAGAGTTGCTTTATCGTCTGGCTTGTTTACTAAATGTATACCTGCGGTAAGACCAAAAGTTCCTTCATGTGCCTTAGCCTGATTCTGATAAAGGAAGCCAGGAAGAAGGCTCAATCTTTTAGCAGCCGTAATATCAAACATAGTGCTTACCTGATGGCGAATAGGAAGTTTATTTGAGCTGGTAGAGTTCAAATAAGCTTCTTTAGGACTTGTAAGGTGCATTGCTGCATAACCCACAGTAAAGTCAAGATTTTTAACCAGTTTGAATGTCATATTCAAACCTGCGTTCAAATCGAAACGGTTTACGTTAGGAGAGTTAACCGTTTCACCCAATGTTTTATCATAGTTCAAATCAGGTAAAAAACCTGAACCGAACTGGAAGCTATTGCTATTAACTTGCTTCAGGAACATTCCGCCCTGAAAACCTAAGCCGATTACCAGTTTTTCTTTTAGCAAAGCCTGATGCCATGCCACACTTACCATAAACTGGTTATTGCTGAATGTCTTATCGTTTTGCTGATCATTTGTAAATGACACACCCACACCCAATGAACTACCCTCCATTTTTGTGCCTTCAAACTTATCTTTCAGTAAAGAAAAGTCCAAACCGACAGAAGGAGTCGAAAAGAATGGCTTAACATTTGCCACTCCCAACCACTGGTTGCGGTAAATGCCTGTTACCCTGAACAGACCATCAAAATCACCTGTGCTTGCAGGGTTTAACGTCAAAGGCGCAGCATAAAATTGCGAGAAATGTACATCTTGCGCTTGTGAACTAAATGCAAGACACCCGGCAGCTAGCAATGCGTATAATTTCAATTTCATTATTTGTAGGCGTTTAGATTTTTACGGGCTGTAATGATAGCATTATTTTATTAAAGAAAGTGAACCTTGAGCAAAATATTTCTTCAAAATTGATGGATTTGATGAATCAGGACCCTCAATTTGAATAAAATACGTGTAAGAACCAATCGGTTCTGCAGCATTATTATAGAAGCCGTCCCATCCTGCTTTAGGCAATTGGCTGTTACAATTTGTGCAGCTATATACCAATTGTCCGTACCTGTTATAGATGTGCATAAGACTTACCTGCATAGTTTGCGCATTTGGCAGATATGGATAGAAATAGTCATTGACACCATCGCCATTAGGACTGAAAACAGATGGCACTATAAACAATGTAGGAGGGATAGAATAGATTGATATGGTATCTGTACCTGTACATCCATAAAGGCTATCTGTCATCCAAACTGTATATAAGTTCTGCCCTGCTAAAGTTGGTTTAACCAAAGTAGTGGAACCCAGCGAATCGCTGATAGAACCTGCCGCACCCGACCAAAGATAGCTATACGAAGTAGAAGGATATAGTCCTGTGCTAGCCTGAAGGGTAACACTATCGCCTTCGAATATAGTATCATTCGGGCTGGCTGATATAGCAGGCTGAAGGCATATAAAGCTGACATTGATAGTATCTGCCGCTGCACAACCTATAACGTTGGTAATGGTAAGGGAGTATTCTCCATTAGCCGTAACAGTTGTATTTTCTGTTTGAGCGCCATTGGACCACAGGTAAGTAAGGCCCGCCTCATTAACAAAACCCGATAAAGCCAGACTTGAGCTGCCTGCGCATCCGCAGACAGTAGTATCGGAAACCAATTGAGGGAAAGTAGATGGCTTTGAAGCTACACTGATAGAATCGTAAGTTTTGCAGCCTCCGCGAGCAGCCTCAACTATGTATGTGCCGCCTGAGATGGCAGTAATAGTATCACCAACTATTGCAACAGGTTGGATAGAGCCTGATAAGAACCAGGTATAGACCACATCTGAATCATTGCCGGCTGTAAGTAAAGAGCCATAGCCCACACAGAAAGTATCCTTATCAGCAACGGCATTAACTACAGGAAGCTGATTTATACCAACTGTTACCTGATTAGATTGCTGACGGCAATTATTGTTGTCGGTAACTATATAAGAATACTGACCAGCCGTAGATACCGTAATATTGGGAGTTGTTTCCAATGTATTCCATTCATAAGCACTATATCCCGGTTCTGATAATATAATAGTAGAGTCGCCAACGCATATAGTGGTATCGCTGTATGCTTTTACAGAAATCTGTGGAAATACTTTTACTGATATCGTATCTGAGCCGAATTTGCAGAAGCGATCTTCCAGTAATACCGAATAGTCCCCACTTTTATTCACAGTTATAGCCGGGGTAGTATCTCCGGTGCTCCAGTCGTAAGATGTAAACGGACCACCATTTGGTGTAAGGGTGAGTGCCTCATAATAACAGAAAGCTGTGTCCCTGCCCAACCTGACAACCGGATTTTTTCTTACAGCTACCTGAACATCGTCTATAACTACACACCCAACAGAAGATGTAGCTTTAACCTGATAGTTTGTAGTAATAACAGGACTGGCTACGGGCGATGCTATTGTAGGGTTGCTTAAAGTAGCCGCCGGTGTCCATTCATATTTGCTTGCAGCGCCATTGAATGATAATGTAACGCTATCGCCTGGGCAAATAGTATCATTTGAGGTAGTTAAAGTATAAGGCAATGTTGCTACTCCTACTGTAATAGTGTCGTAATTTATGCAACCATTAGAGAACGTAGCTTTGGCTACATAGGTAGTAGGCACAGAAGGAAATGCAATAACAGTATCATTGTCATCAACATTCAATCCTGTGGACGGTGTCCATTCTACACTTACCAGATCTAAATAATCCTTCCTTGGTGTAAATCTCCATGCCTCAGCTTTGGTTAACGCAAATGCATTTTGGTTCCTGTTTACAGGCGTAACTCCTTTGGTGCCGTTAGCATTTTCCAAACCTACAGTTTTTACCGCTGTGGCATTGTTAGAAGTACCCAGGTGTATTTCTACAATATTTGTGGTTTCGTGAAGTTGAATTTCAATATTAACAGCTCCTCCACCTGAGTAAAATCCCGCATTTTTCCAGCGAACAATAAATTTCCTGTTAGGCGCAGCACCTATGGCCTGGTATTCCACGCGCCTGTTACTTCCGAAATTTTGCAAGTCTGACCAGCAACCTGCGATCAGATTATTGGGTATAGAGGCTGAAGGTAATAGTTGAGCATAAGTGTTCGTCGGGGCCGTACCAAAAGATATATACCCGTTAGAAGATATATTACAACTTGAAAAATCGTTGCAATAAAAATTAAAAGGGAATGGAATGGAGACATTGGAAGTAGTTCCTTCATCACTTTGATCTGCTCCTACGGCCAACGTGCCTGTACCGGCTCCGGGAGAGGGTGAGTAACCAATAGAATCAACAGTGTACTCTGCTGAACAAAAAACTGTAGGCGGGAATAACCGCCTTAGTACCAGCATAACAGAATCCGAATTACATTTTACAGTATCGTTGCCCACAGTAACCAATATTCCGGTATCTATATGAAGGGAAGATGCTGAATTGCTGATACAATTGCCATCACTTACACTCAAGGTATAATCAACATCGCTCGTTACATACGCTTTAGGATTTAGTATGGCAACATCGTTGAGGCCTGTTGTTGGTGTCCAGGTATAGGTATAATTAACCGGAGGTAGGGAACCTGCAACAAATCTAATATTTGGCCTTAGATTCATAATAGCTGTGGGACTTAACACACAACCAGAAGAGGAAGAGTAAGATTGAGCAACCAAAGTAGCATTGAAACCTGCATTGGTACTATTTACATAGTCATAACCTGCTGTTTTATAGGTAGTTCCATCATAACATATTTCAATAATAATGTTCGATACTCCATCCCAGTCATAAGGATTATCCAATGAAAAAGTATTCCAGCCGGGGGCAGTAGTCATAACAGGTACGCTGTACACAACGGGCAGGTTAGGTACAAAACTTTGAGTGCCGGGAAACTGCGATAAATTTGTACAGCCCATTTTAATACTAAAATCAGGGATATTAAATGGTGTTCCGCCAGCCAAAGAAGCAATATCAAATGCTATATCTGTAATAGTACCAGCTGTTATACCCAAGGAATCCAAATCACTGGCGCGATAAATATATTGTACCCGTGCATCTATAGCATAAGTGCGGAAAGGTGAAGGTTGGTTAGTAGTATAAGCTCCGGAAGGTATATTAGTTCCCGCGCCTAATGTTGCAATAGAAAAATTACAACTTGGGCATGGGTCTGTAGGATTAGGATTCAATCCACAGGCAACCGGCAGTACAGTTGTATTCAACTGTACTGAGTCTCCTATACAAACATAGTCAATGGCCGGTGTAACTTTTACATAAGGGCCAGCCCCATCCACAATCACCCGTACGCTGTCTATAACACTGCAACCTGCTGCAGATGTGGCTAGAACCTTATATGTAGTAGATTTTTGAGGAGAAACAACAACGGAAGAATCATTAGTTCCTGAAATACCTGGTGTCCATGAATATGTGATAGGCCCAACTGATGAAGGGGTGGCAACTGTGGTAAGCACTGAAGATTGATTCAGGCAAACTGTGTCTTCTGAAGCAGAGGTGCTAAGCGCAAAAGTAGGTGCAGTTATAATGACCACAGTATCTTTATTCTTGCAACCGCCAAGCAAATCGCTGGTAACATAATAGGAGGCAGGACTTGTAACCGGCACTATGGTAATAGTGCTGCTATCCTGACTGTAGCTTGTAATGCCTGCCGAAGGAGTCCAATGAAATAAGTTTCCGCCGCTGGCTTTTACCGTGACAGGACCGCCATTTATACAATAAACCCGATCCGGGCCGGCAAATGTACCCGATAATATATATATCTTATATGTAGCAAACTGGGGTGTAGCCAGAGGGCATGTTTTAGGCGTGAAAGTGAAAGTGATATAGCGGGAGCCTGTGTCGCTGGGAGTTGGAGACCAGCTGAAATTGGCAAATAATGAATCACCATCAGTTGAAAGATACTGCGAGGTTACAGTTGCTCCGGGTATGGCAACAGACACATTGGAGCTGAGTATTAATGAATCGCCTGTGGTAATACCTGCAAAAACCCTGAAACCGACCGTAGTGTTCGGGCATATTCCGAGCGAGGTACTATCTAAAACAATACCTCCCTGATTATTGGTAATTGCATTATTAAGGTTACCCTGAACATTAGGAGTAGGATTGGAACAGTTAGCTACTGTAAACTGTATATCCCTGATGGTACTGCCTATCAGTACACCATTGCGGTATTCATCGACCCGGACTGCGATAGCATAATCAGCAATGCTGACAGGTGTAAAAGCCATCTGGCCCGTTGTGGAATTAAAGGTAAAAGGTGTATTGGTACCCATCGGGGCAGAAACTGTATAACCCGGAAGATAAGGAACTGCGCTACCATTATCCTCCAAAGGCTGGATAAGCGTATATATTAAAGAATCCCCATCGGAGTCTATAGCACCCTGGCTATAGCCATTTACCTGATTGACACAATAATAAGGTACAGGGAGTGATGTAAATGTTGGCGACGAATTGCATATTCCCAAATTGCTGTTTAGCGTAGCCTCTACGTACAGGTCGCTACTTGTGGGAAAGCTGAGATTAGATGAAGGATTACGGGCATTTACAGAAATACCTATAACATAATTGCCGCAATTGGGTTGAAGCGTAACTATTCCTGTATAAAAGTACACCTGTATACCCTTCAAAGTACCTTGGTTATTAGGATTACATTCACTTTGTGCTATTGCACTTGGACATAAAGGAGATATCTCCTGGCCACTGGAGATATATGCGCCATTCAAAAACTGCGTATAACTTGCATCTTTGTTAAGGAAAATACTCTGATTACCACAAGAAGAACTGATTGTACAAGAAAATGAACTTGGCTCATCGGTACCGCTACAATCCCTGTAAAACGAAGCAATTATACGGTACTGATTATTGCCAAGGCACTCGTAAGCAATATCTGCCCCCGCAGCATGCGAAGCAACTGCCTGATTTGCATAAAACAGGCCAAAAACAATAGCAAAACAAGCTATTAAACGTGTAAAAAATCTATTCATGTGTTAGATATTTGCGGAAAGTGCCGTAAAAGTACGAATAACGAAGCATAATTATGCCTTAACATTACCCGAATCCAAGCCCCCATTAATACATTAGCAAAGTAAGCAGTTTCAATTAGTTAAAAAGATATGCATTGAGCCTGCCTAATAAGATAACCCAGAAATGTTAATAGCACAGAAACTTTCTATGCATGGGTTAACAATTACTGCTAAATAATGTTCAACGAACTAAAGCCCTGGCCATTTTGCACGACCTGAATCTGGGTAGTGATACGCTCCTTGAGCGAGTCCACATGGGAAATAATGCCGATGGTTCTATTGCCCTCAGATTGCAGTCTTTCAAGCGTATCAAGGGTTTGCTCCAAGGTAGAAGGGTCGAGGGTACCAAAACCTTCGTCGATGAAAAGGCTTTTTATTTCGACCGTATTGGAGGCCAGATCGGAAAGCGCCAAAGCCAGGGAAAGGCTAATAAGGAAACTTTCACCGCCAGACAAAGTTTTAACACTTCGTCGATTTCCGCCCATGTCGGAATCACAAATTACCAAAGAATCATCTTCATTATCAGATGGCACAGCTAAGGAATACCGCTTGTTAAGATTTGCTAACCTGCGATTTGCGAGCGAAACAAGCCGTTCTAATGTTAATTGCTGTGCAAAAGCACTAAATTTCTCACCTTTGGCATCAGCCTCTATAAACTGGGCAAGCAGTAGCCACCTCTCCCCTTGCTTGAGTATAGTAGCCAAACGTGCTGTGAAAAGTGCAGCCTCCGACGCCAGAGTTTCCTGTTGCCGGCTTTGAACCAGCATATTGTCCCGATTATCCAAATAGCCCTTTAGTTCCCTGTCTAAATTTGCCAATGTATTGATAAGCTCTTCGGCGGCTACAGGCAGGTCTTTGATTCTAAGGAGCTGTAACTGCTCTTCCAAGCCCGTGGCGCCTACCCTGCTACCGGTTATTTGCTGCTCCAGACTTGCTTTTTTAGTTTGTAGTGAAGAAAACACTTCGGCAGACAGCAGTTTCTCAAAGGCATCGGCAATAAAGACGTAGCCTAATGCACCGATTCGTGCCTGCAAATCTGTTTCCATATTGGTTAATTGAGCTGATAAATCTGTCAATTCCGTTTGCCAGGTGGCAAAAGCAGTTTCGGCCGCTGCCTTCTTTTGCTGGTTTAGCCGATAAGCGGATAGTATGGCATGCACCTCATCGGCAACACCAGCACCAGTGTATAAGGTGTTCCTTTCTTCATTTAATTGCCTGCCCCTGGTGGTAAGGTCTATGAGCAACTGAACATCAGGGATTATATGGCCCAGGATATCTATTGAAATAGTTAGCACCGATAATTCCTCTAATAGCTTGATACCAGATTCGAGGCGGGAAATAATCTCAGCTGAGGGTAATGACCTAAGCTCTACAGGCAAACTGATATGCTTATCTGCTATTGCGGTGCGTTGGCCGGTAATTTCTACCTCCAACTTGCGCATGTTGGTGTGTATACCCTCCAATTCCTGTATCAGGAATTTTTGGGCGGATAAGGCATGGGCCAGTTGTTCGGACAATTGAGTCCTCTTCTCTTTATAATCTATAAGCTTCTCCCTTAACTCCTGCCCCTCGCCCGAAAGCAGTAGTACTGTGTTTGGATGATGAATAGCTCCGCATAAAGGGCATGGCTCGCCATCGGTCAAGAGATGTCGTTTTGATTCCAATTCGCCTTTCAGGTTACTTATTTCTATATCCTTTTCGGTAAGCGCAATTGATATATCCAGCTGCTGCACCTCCGTTTTAAGTAGGGTAATCTGTGCAGGCAGGGCTTCTGCCGATTTTTGTTTTTCGGGTAGTGCTTGCTGCAAATCCTTCAACTCCTGCTCGCTTCTGTGAAGCCACAATTCAGCACTTGCTATTTCGCGGGTAAGCGATAGGGCTTTGGCATGTTGCTGCACCATAGCCGCGTAATCGCCTCCGGTTATGTTCAGCTCCTTTTTAATCGAAGAAGTGCTAGCATCAGAATTTTGAAGCTTAAGCTGTAAGGCTGCCAATTGTGCCTCAAGGTCCTTTGGCTGAACTGAGATACCAATTGGCTTGCCTGTAGCATTGATAACGCTTTGCTTTTCTTTAAATTCGGATTTGAGGGTATCCCTTTGCCTGTCCAACTCCTCTACCTGCACGCGCAATGAGGTAAGCTGTACTTCGGGCATGTCGGTGCCGGGTTGCTGTTTCAGCAGGGCTGCAGCCCTGGCAATAATATCCAACTGCTCCTGGTGGCAACCAGCAATATCCGATTGGAGCACTGCTTCTTTAGCGGTATGGCTTGTTAGCTCTTGTACTTTGCGCTGCCAATCGACCAACTGCTGCGCATGGGGTAACAGCTTTTCGTGCTGATGCATGCGTGCACCTTCACTTTGTAAGAAGCGTTCAAGATCACTTTCGGCTGTGGCGAGTTGCTGAAGCGCCGTATTATGGCGCATTTCCAGCCGGGTTATTTCCTCTTTTACACCCAGTGTTTCTTTACCCTTTTTAATTTCGGCTTCTACACGCTTTATTTCTATTTCTGTTTCTGATAGGGTTTTACGCAAGAGGGCTAACTGTTCATCTGCCAATATCTTTTGCTGCGTCTCTGCAAGGCGCTGCTGCAGCAAATCTGCTTCATCCTTTACGGCTTTTGTTTTTTCGTAAACAGACCTGCCAATAATGCGGTAAATGTCGGTGCCTGTAATCTTTTCGAGCAGGGCTGTGCGCTCCTTTTTATCGGACTTCAGGAAACGGGCAAACTCGCCCTGTGCAAGCAAGATAGAGCGGATGAACTGGTCATAATTCAACCCGATAAGCTCTACATTTTTATCCGCAACCTCACTGTTCTTTAAATCCAATTGTGCACCAGTAATTGCATCGAACAGTTCCATACGATGCTGCTGTATCTTGCCCGTTCGGGCGCGGTGTACAGACCACTTGGAGATATAGCGGCCTGCGGTGCATTCGTATTCTATTTCTGCATAAGCCTCCATAGTATTGCGCGTAATAAGCGCTCCTGCGCGCTCCAGAAAAGTATTGCTGATAACATCGCCTATGCGCGGAATCTTATTGTACAGCGCCAGCACCATAACATCCAGTATGGTGGTTTTGCCGCTACCGGTGGGGCCGGTAATGGCAAAGATGCCTGCACTAGCCAATGGCTCGGCCTCGAAGTTGACTTCGTGCTCGCCGCGCAGCGAGTTTATGTTCCTGAATTTTATCCTTGCAATCTTCATGTGGTGGCTCCTTCTCCTTTTTGCCCTATCTCTTCCAGTATTTCGTGGAAGGCCATGAGCAGTGTATTCCTGTCCTCGTCGCTCAGCTGTGTGGCTGCCATTTTTTTCTCCAATACATCAATGGGCTTAAATTCCTCTATGCCCCGCTGCTCTTCGAAAAGGTCTGCAGCACTGCTAATCCGCTCTTTTGGGTTGTACCTGACCTTTACTATTTCGCAATATTCGCTGCTGAACTCCTGCACGTAATTTTCCAGTTCTAACTCAATGCGGGGATTGATCATCGGCTCTATCATTTCTATCTCTATCAGGGTCTTTAGCTTTTGCTCTGCATCCTTTAGGGCATCAACCTTTTCCTTTACTTCTGCAAGTGTCCCAGTTATTTTGGCCAATGTCCTGAACTTAGGCACATCAAGGCTTTCATGGGTTACTTTACCCTCTTTCACCTCCAGTATCACTACCCGTTTTTCATCCTTTCGCTCGCCGAAAGAGAGGGAAACAGGTGAGCCCGAGTATAGCACTTTGCCACTAGTGCCTGCGCGCTGCGGCTTGTGTATATGCCCGAGTGCCACGTAGCTGAAATAGTCGCTGAACATACCTGCATCGAAGTCTGCCAGGTTGCCAATCTGGATTTCGCGCTCGCTATCGGAAGTGCTAGCACCTGCGGCAAATAAATGCCCCATGGCTATAGCAGGAATACCTGTATGCGCGTGCATGCAAATATCGGCTGCGCTATTGAATACAATAGCGATACCCTGCCTGATGGCCTCGAGCTTTTGCTCGTAGGTTTCGCCGGGCAGCATGGAGCGCAGGTCGGCATCGCGCAGAAATGGAATGGCCGCTATAACTACCTGCTCCCTGCCATCGCGCGATGCAACAGGGATTATGAGGTCGTTCAGGTCTTTTGGCAAACCGCCGACTACATCTACATTAATAGCTTTGAGTACCTGGCGCGGAGCATTGAGCACCGAAGGCGAATCGTGATTACCGCCTGTGATAATGATGCGGCAGTTGAGTTGGGTAATTTTAACGAGCACATTGAAGTACATCTGCTCTGCCTCCGATGACGGGTGCGAAAGGTCGAACACATCTCCCGCTATCAGCAATAATTCTATCTGCTGCTGTTGAATGGTAGCCAGCAACCAATCGAAGAAAAGCGCATGATCCTGCGCTATGTCTGCCTTATGCAGCCTTTTGCCCAAATGCCAGTCTGCGGTGTGCAGTATCTTCATAATCTATATCCTCCAAACCTTTTATTCCGGTGTAAATAAGCGCTATTTATAGCCCCGAAAGGGTGTCAAAATAGTCGGATAAATAGCCTGAATAAGGTGTATAAGCAATTTTATCAGTTAAATCAAAACAAGCTTCGTATTTTTACAACATGCACAAAGCAGGATTTGTAAATTTAATAGGATTGCCGAATGTTGGGAAATCCAGCATTCTAAATGCGTTGCTTGGCGAGCAATTGAGTATTGTATCGCACAAGGCACAAACTACCAGACAGCGCGTACTGGGTATGATAAACACGGAAGAATACCAGCTTATTTTTTCGGATGCGCCGGGGTTTGTGAAAGAAACGGCCTATAAAATGCACGAGATGATGAACCATCACGTGATGGAAAGCTTTGAGGATGCAGACGTACTGATATTTGTAACAGACAAGGCGCAAAGCGCTGACCAGGAGCTGCCTTTGGTGGAGCTATTGCAGAAAAGCAATAAGCCAATCATTATAGCATTCAACAAAACGGATATAAGCAAGGAGTCGCAGGTAAAATGGGCACAGGAACACTGGGCCAAGCTGTTGCCGGATGCTACCTTTATGATAGTGTCTGCGCTAACGCGCTATAACCTGGATGTGCTGGTAAGCCTGACGGCAAATATGCTGCCGGAGTCGCCACCATATTACGATAAGGATATCATTACCAACCGCGATATGCGCTTTATAGCAGCAGAAATAGTGCGCGAGCAGATATTCCTGCATTTTGAAAAAGAGATACCGTACTCTGTGCAAACCATAGTAGAGGACTACGAGGAGCATGCAGATATAGACCGTATAGCGTGCACTATATATGTAGAGCGCGAATCGCAAAAGCCGATTATAATAGGTAAAGGCGGCGAGAGCCTGACCAAAGTGGGCAAGGAATCGCGCATGAAGCTGGAGAAATTCCTGGATAAAAAAGTATTTCTGGAACTGCGCGTGAAAGTGAAGGAAAAGTGGAAGAACAATGAGAATTTGTTGAAGGGGTTTGGGTTGCATAAGTAGTGGCCAACACCTGTTTTTCTTGATCAATGGTAAAAATATTTACCACTAAAACATGGTCAAAAAACCGGCCTTAACGATTTTTAATTATGGCTTATCTACCTTGAAAATCAGCTAATTAACTCAGTTGTAATTTTTTGCCGCCTTTGTTGCTAGAGTCGCATAGGGGTACGGATTTATATTAGCGCGTGGGTCTTTGACCTGTAGCGTTCTTTAATTTGTCTGAACTATGACCTTAATGATGGAAATGAGGACCATGACTAAACTGCCTTTTCAGACTTTTGATTTTTATCACAAGGGAATCCTTGCTATAGACCTAAAATACAAACGGGAATTTATCTCTGAATCGTGTTTTGTGGGGACACAAACCACGGAAATTCTGGCGAAATTTAATCTTTCGGACAGTTGTGGCGGAGACACCAACCGGGAAGAAAGGCAGACACGCAGGTCTGCCCCTACTCATGCAAAACACCATCGAAAAACACCGCAATTATTAGCATCGGATTTTAACAATTGCAAAATGGTGTAAAAAACACGATTTCGCCAGCCACCGCCAACCACCGCCACTTTTTAGGGGCTGTGATTAGGAAAATACCGCAAAAATTGCCCTCAGATTGACCGTTGTTTTGGAGACTGAAAGTATTGGCAGGCAAGGATTTCAACTAAATAAAGTACCGCAAAAAAAGGGAACCCCATACTGAAAAACGCAAATTCCGCCAACCACCGCCACTCACCGCCGTTTTTTAACAAATAGATTGCGGTAAAAAGAGGGGTTATTTATTGCGTTCTCCGCGCAGGTCGATTTCGGTATTGTCGCCTATGTTGAGGCTTTGGGTAAGGCCGCTGATACTGGCATCGGAACCGATGAGTGAGTCGTGCAGGGTAACATTCTCCAGCTTGGTATAGCTGCCTACTATAGAGTTGCGGATGATGCTGTAGTTGATATTGGTATGCTCGCCAACGGTAACATAAGGGCCGATGATGGAGTTTTGGATAGTAGCCCCCTCGCCAATGCTCACCGGCGGAATGATGATGGAGTTGTTGTAGTTGCCTTTGCCCTCTGAAAGGTCGCCACGGCGCTTGAGCAGTATGGCATTTGTTTCGAGCAGTATGTCTTTTTTGCCCAGGTCGAACCAATGCTCTACCTTGTAACTATTGAACTTAACGCCATCCTTGATCATTTTCTGGATGCCATCGGCCAGGTGAAACTCATTGGTAGCGCGGATATTGTTCTCTACATTGTATGCAAGGGCATCGAAAAGCTTACCTGTTTCCTTAAAGAAATAGAAGCCGACAAGGGCCATGTTGGAACGGGGAATGGCAGGTTTTTCGACTACGTTATTGATAAAACCTGCGGAGTCAATTTCGGCAACACCGAAGCGGCGCGGGTCCTCCACCTTTTTAACGCAAAGCGTGGAATAGGGAGAAGCAAAAATCTGCTTGGTATCTACATCGAGGATGGTATCGCCAAGCTGGATAACCAGGTCGCGGCTTTCGTCTATCACCTCGCGGGCACTGAGAATGGCATGGCCAAGGCCATCGCGCACATCCTGCACTACGAAGCGGGCATTGATTTCGGGGTAGTTTTTGGTGACAAAATCCTTGATCTTATCGCCCAGATAACCGATAACAAAGACAAAATCGGAAATGCCGTGCTCTTTGAGGTTGTCGATAATAAAGGAAAGGATAGGCTTGCCTGCCACTGCTATAAGCACCTTTGGCTGCGTGTAAGTAAGTGGACGAAGGCGAGTACCTGCCCCGGCCACAGGTATAATTGCTTGCATAATAGGATGGTGAAGATAGCAAAAGTAAACTATTGACGTTACGTCAAGAAGCTGTTTTAACTCATCTCAATAATTTGTTTATAGCTATTTGCTGCTGCAACATCATCAGCTTTTTTTGCCAGAGGAGCTCCACTATGGCTGCAAAAAGCTTCTTTGTTTCGCTAGCAAATAACCTATAAACAATTTTACCAGTTAAATTAAAGCAGCTTCCAATCGAATAAATGTTATGGAAATTTAAGTTCTCAAATCATATCAAAACATACCTTTACTTCATGAATTCAATAGAGACAATAAGGGAGGCACTACAGTTTTCCCCTGAAAACATACCACTACGGCTACACCTGGCAGAACTGCTGCTGGCGGAGAAGGTGCTGGATGAGGCAGAAGAAGAGTTCAGGTTTGTGCTGGACCTATCGGAAAAGAACGACAAGGCAAAATATGGCCTGGCGCGCATCTATTTTGAGCAACAAAAGTACTCTACCGCAGGTGTGATACTGGAAGAGCTATGCAAATCGCAGGATGCAAGCGCAGCGCAGCATTTGCTGCTGGCCAAAGTGCTGTTTAAAGAAAATAACAAAGAGCAGTCTTTTGAGCACTATAAAAAGGCAATAGAAAGGGATGCGCTGATATTTGACCAGGAGCTGGACAGCGCTTTCCGCATGCCTGCGGGCAATGGCAGCGAGGGCGATGGCGGACAGTACGATGACTATAATGAGGAAGACCTGGGTGGCAGGTTCCTGATAGAAAAGCCGGATGTGAACTTTGGCGATGTGGGTGGCATGGAATCTGTAAAAGATGAAATACGCATAAAGATAATACAGCCCATGCAACACCCTGAGCTATATGCAGCCTACGGCAAAAAAGCAGGTGGTGGCATATTGCTATACGGCCCTCCGGGTTGCGGAAAGACACACATAGCCAGGGCTACAGCCGGTGAAGTAAATGCACGTTTCATAAACGTAGGCATAAACGAGATACTGGACATGTGGATAGGCAACAGCGAAAAGAACCTGCACGATGTGTTTGAGTTTGCACGCCAACATGCGCCATGTGTATTGTTTTTTGACGAGGTAGATGCGCTGGGCGCCAACCGCAGCGACATGAAGAACTCGACAGGCAGGCATTTGATAAACCAGTTCCTGAGTGAGCTGGACGGGCTGCAGGCATCGAACGAAGGCGTGCTGATACTGGCGGCTACCAATGCCCCATGGCACCTGGACCCGGCATTCAGAAGGCCGGGGAGATTTGACAGGATAATATTTGTACCGCCACCTGATGAGCTGGGCAGGGAGCAGATAATGAAGATACTGCTGAAGGATAAGCCGACAGAAAGCCTGCAACTGGCAGAAGTGCTGAAACGCACGAGGGATTTTTCCGGTGCAGACCTGAAGGCCGTAATAGAGCTGGTGATTGAGGAAAAGCTAAGGGTGGCATTTACCACAGGAAAGCCGGAACCCATATACAGTAAGGACCTGGCCAACAGCGCGAGCAAGATAAGCCCCTCGACCAAAGAGTGGTTTACCATAGCGCGGAACTACGCCCTGTACTCGAATGAGTCGGGACTTTATGACACGATACTCCAGTACCTGGGGATTAAAAAATAATGAATGGATAGCGAATTGAATTTTGAGCGGGCGAGGGTATTGTATGAGCAGGGGCGGTATGCAGATGCGGAGAAAGAACTGCGCATGGCGTTGAACCTGGAGCCTGGGAATGCCTACTACCTATCTATGATGGCACTGTGCTGCATGGAGCAAAAGAAAATCCGCGAAGCTAAGCAAATGGCACTGGATGCCATTGGCCTTTCGCCGGATGCACCATTTGTACACTATGTGGCATCGTCTGTTTTTCTGGCAGATGATAACCTGAGCGAGGCGGAAAGGCACATCATGGAGGCTATACAAATAGACCCGTTTGATGCGAACTACTTTGCCATACTGGCCTCGATAAAACTGAGCCAGAAGAAATACAAGGAAGCACTGGAAGCGGCCGACAAAGGATTGGCGGCCGACCCTGAAAACCTGTCGTGCCTGAACCTGCGCTCTACCGCGCAGACCAAACTGGGACTGAAAGATGAGGCCTACGAAACTATACGCGAAGCACTGAACCAAAACCCCGACAATGCCTATACCCATGCCAATACAGGCTGGGGACTGCTAGAAAGAGGTGAACATAAGAAAGCGCTGGAGCACTTTCGCGAGGCACTATCGCGCAACCCCAATATGGAGCACGCCAGAGCCGGCATGGTAGAAGCACTGAAAGCACAGTATTGGTTTTACCGGGTATTCCTGAAGTACACCTTCTGGATAGGCAATATGGAGTCGAAGATGCAGTGGTTTATAATACTGGGATTCTATTTGGGATCGAGGCTATTGTCGACCATTAGCAGAGCAGTACCTGAGCTTGCACCGTTTTTGCTTCCTATCAAGGTATTGTATTTCCTGTTTGCGATAAGCACCTGGCTGGTGACACCTATATCGAACCTGCTACTGAGGCTGAACGTATATGGAAGGTTCCTGCTGACCGATGAGGAAGTAAAAACATCTAACATGGTGGGGCTGGCACTTGGCAGCGGATTGATAACCGGTATAGCATTCCTGTTGACAGGTGATGAGAGCCTGCTGATACTGGCATTGATATGCTTTACTATTTCGATACCGCTATCCACCCTATTGAGGCCTGAAAAGCCAAGCGGAAAAAGGATGCTGGCATTCTATACCATATCGCTACTGGTAGTAGGCCTGAGCGCTGTAGCTTTGAACGTGATCCATGGACCTGCAAGCATAATAACAACCTGCCTGACGATATACATGATTGGAATATTTGCCTACCAGTTTGTGGCAAATTTTATCATTATGAGGTAGGAGGCTATTTGGCTTCCAGTACCTTTTTCAGTTCCAGCGCGCTGGTAGCAGGTATGCGTTCTTCCTTAGCCCGAAGGATAGCATAATCGCAAGCTTTGATGGCCTCTTTTTTATCGCCCAACTTGTACAAAAGGTAGGCGTAAGTAACGTTGTTTGTCGTATTGTTTTTAAGGTTAACCGACTTGAAAGCCCACTTACTGGCTTTGGTCAGCAGCTTTTTGTCGTCGACATTCAGGTAATAGTTCCATGACACATCGTTGAGGATCTCGGCATTGTTTTCGCCGAACTTTTTGATGTAGTCGCTGGCATACTTATCGTAGGCAACCCAGTCGTTTTTGCGGGAAGCATAATCCATAGAAAGCTTCACCACCTTTTCGTCGCTGGTTGGAGATTTATTGGCTTCCAGCAATTTAACTGCTGCATCGAAAAGCTCTTTGTTGTTCTTTTTAAGCGCTTCATTGCTTGCTTTTTCAGCTATGGAATTGATTTTGGTATCAACGGCTTTTTCGCCAATCAATTTGGTATAAGCGGACTTATTTTTAAGGATGTAAGCCAGGCCCGGAGAAGTAATGCTATTGGTGATATTGAAGATAGTCTTGTTGTTCTTATCCTGCTTCAGGTCTTCAGGTGTTGCCAACTTCAGGTATTGCAAAAAGATGGAATCATCCTCCACGTTATCATCGTTCAATGCGTTCAGGTAGTCCAGAAGGAAAGCCGGCTCACGATTGCCTGCTTTGTACTTCTCTTTCAAGGCAGTAAGCATACCAGGCAACTGATTGCGCGCCTGCTTGCCACCGGCAATAAGCGTAGCAGGATCAACAAGACCTACTACCCTGTTTACCACCTTCTTGTTACCATCGATGAACAGCATGGTAGGATATGCACGAACACCGAACTCGGCAGCTATTTCGGGGCCTTCGCCTTTTTCCATATCCATCTTGTAGTTGATGAAGTTGGGGTTGAAATACTCGCCTACCTCGGGTTTAGGGAACACATCGGCAGAGAGCCTTTTGCAAGGGCCGCACCATGTGGTGAAGCAGTCCATGAAAATGAGCTTGTCTTCTTTTTTAGCCCTTTCGAGCAACTCGGCAAAGGTTTTATCGTGCTCGAACTCTATGCCCTGAGCATAGGAAGCACTGAAGGTAGTAAGGATAAATGCCAGTAAAAGAAGTCCTGAAAATTTGCGCATAGAATATTAGTTACTAATGAAACAAATGTACTATTCGATTTGAAATAATAGGTTAGAAAATATGTGAATGGATTTATCCGCCAAACTCGTCTTCCTCTTCGGCAAAGTCGTAAATAGCCCGAATGACGCGCACCAGCATACTTGCCACAAGGTAAAATATGGTAACAGAGGTTAGCATAAAGCGGTACTCTGAGAGGTTCCAGATGCTAATACCTGAAAGCAGCTTTGCGGTAAGGAGAAGCACAGCTACCATGACAATGAACAGGCCATAAGACGGCAAGGTATACTTAATGAACTCTGTATGAAAAATACTCATGGCACAATTGACCACTATGAAAAAGACAATACCAATGAAAGCTGCGGAATACTCAATGCCGCCTCCGGTAAAGAAGAGCCTGCAGAAAAGCATGCCCACAATGGCTATGGCAGATGAAAACGCGACCTGCTTTATAGGGGTAAGCTTATTGGAAATACCGGTGGAATCTTTCATAGCTGAAATGTCACAACATTGTGTAAAATGTTTTAAAAATACGGAGATTTAAATTTGAAACTTCTATACTCTTTTACTTTAGCGCAAATATGTGCCTAAGTAACGGCACATGATGAAATATTAACAGAATGAGTTTACCTTCTATAAGCCTTAAGCGACCGGTACTGGCCATCGTGATGAATATAATAATAGTGCTGTTTGGCATTATAGGTTTCACGTTCCTGGGCGTAAGGGAATACCCGAGTGTTGACCCACCGATAATAACGGTGCGCACGAACTATACGGGCGCCAATGCCGACATTATAGAATCGCAGATAACAGAGCCGCTGGAGAAGTCGATAAACGGTGTTGCAGGTATCAAGAGCATATCCTCTTCGAGCAACCAGGGCTCGAGCGTAATAACGGTAGAGTTTAACCTGGACATATCGCTGGAGGAAGCTGCCAATGACGTAAGGGATAAGGTATCGCAATCGCTGCGCCAGCTGCCGCTGGATATAGATGCACCGCCTGTAGTGAGCAAAGCCGATGCAAACAGCGATGCAATAATATCGATGACGGTAACCAGCAGCTCGCGCAACCTGCTGGAAGTAAATGATTATGCTACCAACGTAATACTGGAAAAACTGCAGACCATACCCGGTGTAAGTAATGTGCAGATATGGGGTGAAAAGAAATACGCCATGCGCATATGGATAGACCCATCTAAACTATCGGCCGTGCAGCTAACCGCTGATGACATAAGAATGGCACTTGAACGGGAAAACGTAGAGCTGCCCAGCGGTAAAATAACAGGCAACAATACAGAGCTTACTGTAAAGACATTCGGCAGGCTGAGCACCGAAGAGGAGTTCAACAACCTGATAATATCGCAGAAGGAAAACAGGATAATACGCCTGCGCGATGTTGCCAATGCGGTACTTGGACCGGAGAATGAAGAAACCATACTAAAGAAAGATGGCGTGCCGATGGTGGCATTGGCACTGGTGCCACAACCGGGCAGTAACTATGTAGAGATAGCAGATGAGTTCTACAAAAGGTATGAGCAGATAAAAAAAGAGATACCTGCGGATTTTCAAACAGACATAGCGCTGGATAGTACCGAATTCGTAAAGAAATCTATATCTGAGGTGGAGGAAACGCTATTGATAGCTTTCGGGCTAGTGGTAATTATTATCTACCTTTTCTTCCGCGACTGGCTGGTGGCTATACGCCCGCTGGTGGATATTCCGGTATCGCTGATAGGCGCGTTCTTTATCATGTACGTGGCAGGCTTTACCATAAATGTACTGACGCTACTGGGCATAGTGCTGGCGACGGGGCTGGTGGTGGATGATGGTATTGTGGTCACCGAAAACATATTTAAAAAGCTGGAAGAGGGCATGAACAAGGAAGATGCCGCCAGGGAAGGAAGCGAGGAGATATACTTTGCGGTATTGGCTACTTCTATCACGCTGGCTATTGTTTTCTTACCGATCATCTTCTTACAGGGATTTGTGGGCAGCTTGTTCCGCGAGTTTGGTATAGTAGTAGCAGGTGCGGTGCTTATATCCGCTTTTGTATCGCTTACACTAACTCCGGTACTGAACGTAAAGCTGACACGCAGCAACATGAAACGCTCATGGTTTTATGAAAAGACAGAACCGTTTTATGTAGCACTGGATGAAGCATACAGAAGGGCATTGGAAAAATTCATGAAGGTAAGGTGGACAGCCTGGCTGGCAGTGGTAGCCTGCTTTGTACTGATAGGCGTGATAGGCAAGAGCCTGCAGAGCGAGCTGGCACCATTGGAAGACAGGGGTCTTTTCCGCCTGAGTATATCGGCACCGGAGGGAACCTCATTTGACTATATGGATAAGTTCATGGACCGTATCAGCACCTTTGTAATAGACTCGGTACCAGGCCGCAGGTTGTCGTTATCCGTTACCTCACCGGGATTTTCGGGAAGCGGTGCAGCCAATTCGGCCTTTGTACGTGTGGCATTGCTACCGCCAAATGAAAGGGAATTTACCCAACAGGAAATAGTAGACAATCTGGGTAAAAGCACCAAGCAGTTTACCGAAGGAAAAGTATTTGCCATACAGGAACAAACCATATCCACAGGAGGCTCCGCAAGGTTCGGACTGCCGGTTCAGTTTGTAATACAGAACCTGAACTTTGACAAGATAAAAGATAAGCTGCCCAAATTTATGGAAGAGGCGCAGAAAAGCCCATTGTTCCAGGCAGTGGATGTGAACCTGAAATTCAACAAGCCGGAACTGGAAATACAGATAGACAGATTGAAAGCTACAGAACTAGGCGTATCTGTATTGGAGATATCCAATACGCTACAACTAGCGCTGAGCGGCCGAAGGATAGGCTACTTTATCATGAACGGAAAGCAATACCAGGTAATGAGCCAGGTAGACAGGGCGAACCGTGACGAGCCTGTAGACCTGAAAGCTTTTTACGTGCGCAGCAATACCGGACAGCTGATACAACTGGATAATCTGGTAGATATAATAGAGCAGAGCAATCCTCCGCAGCTATACCACTTCAACCGATACAAATCGGCTACCATATCGGCCTCAATGGTGCCGGGCAAAACCATAGGAGATGGTGTAGCGGAAATGAGGCGTATAGGCGATAAGGTGCTGGATGAGTCGTTCACCACTGCCCTGTCGGGCGCATCGCGCGATTTCGATGAAAGCTCATCGAATACCATGTTTGCCTTGCTGCTAGCTATAATATTGATATACCTGGTATTGGCAGCGCAGTTTGAGAGCTTCATAGACCCGGCTATCATAATGATAACGGTACCACTAGCTATAGCAGGTGCCTTGTTCAGCCTGTGGATGTTCAACCAAACACTGAACATATTTTCGCAGATAGGCATCATCATGCTGATAGGGTTGGTAACCAAGAACGGTATATTGATAGTAGAGTTTGCCAACCACAAGCGCGATGAAGGTATGAGCAAGATAGATGCTGCCATAGATGCTGCAGCGCTTCGTTTGCGCCCCATCCTGATGACCAGCCTTGCTACTGCGCTGGGTGCAGTACCTATAGCCTTGGCGCTGGGCGCAGGCTCGCAGAGCCGTATACCTTTGGGTATAGTAATCATAGGCGGTATTATGTTTTCACTGATGCTTACCTTATTTGTGATACCTGCGGTATATTCATTTATGAGCAGAAGGGCACCTAAGCCAGCAGCATCTGCTATAGAAGAAAAACACAGCTAAGCGAGATGCAGAGGAAACGCATTTTTAGGGACCAATTGAACAATGAGGTGGAGATTAATTTCCCGCCCAAAAGGATTGTGTCCATAGTACCATCGCAAACGGAATTTCTGTTTGACATAGGGCTTGAAAATGAGGTGGTGGGCATCACCAGGTTTTGTATCCACCCGAAAGAAAAGGTAGCGAATACCACTAAAGTCGGTGGCACAAAAACGGTAAATATTGAAGCAGTACGTGCATTGAAGCCAGACCTGATAATCGGCAACAAGGAAGAGAATGAACTGGAAAACATAGAAGAGCTGCGCAAGGAATTTCCTGTATGGATGAGCGATATAAGCACACCTGAACAAGCGTATGAAATGATGGCCAGGCTCGGCGAGCTATGCGACAGGCAGACTGAAGCAAATGACATTATTGAAAGTATAGAAGCCTCTTTCAGCAAGCTGGAAACTATCGGTAATAATAAGACCGCAGCTTACTTGATTTGGCGAAAGCCCTATATGGTAGCTGCTTCGGGTACCTTTATAGATAGTATCATGAGGTTGGCAGGATTTAAGAATGCCTTTGCGCATGCAACACGCTATCCCGAAATTGGGCTTTCGGAACTACAGGCTGTTTCTCCTGATGTTATCATGCTATCATCCGAACCATACAGCTTTAAGCCAATGCACATAGGAGAGTTTGCAGAGGCATGCCCTGATGCAAAAATTATTATAGTCGATGGAGAGCTGTTTAGCTGGTACGGCAGCAGGCTGTTGCATACTGCCGATTATATCACTAATGAGCTGCAACAGCTATTGAACAACACCACCGGAGACCACCATAAACAACAAGCATAGTACAACATGAGATATAAAATACTCCTTCCTTTTTTTGCTGTAATGCTGGTAATGAACAGCACGGCATATAGCCAGCAGCTAACTATAGAGCAGGCTATAGAGATAGCATTGAAGAACAACTTTGATATACAGATAGCCAAAACCGATGTATCCATTGCCGATAAAAACAACAGCATAGGCAATGCCGGGATGCTGCCAAGGGTTACGGGCACTATCACGGACAACTACTCGATAACCGACATTAACCAGAAGCTATCGAGCGGTAGCGAAAATTCTGGTAGGGATGCCAAATCGAATACACTGGCAGCAGGTGTGGCGCTAAACTGGACATTGTTTGACGGTGGCAGGATGTTCTTTGCGAAGTCGAGATTGAAAACGCTGGAAGAAATAAGCCTGCTGGACCTGAAAGAAAGGATACAGAACAGCATAGCTTCTGTAATAGCTGCCTACTATGATATAGTGCGGCAGGAGCAGAACCTGAAAGGGTTTCAGGAGACGATAAAGTACAATGAGGAGCGACTGAAAATAGCAGAGTCCAAATTTAACCTGGGCATTACTTCTAAGGTAGATATGCTGCAAGCCAAGGTAGACGTGAATGCTATAAAGGCCCAGCTGTACAGGCAGCAAACGGATATAGAGATAGCCAAAAGCAACCTGAACAACCTGCTGGCCAGGAAAAGCGAGGAAGCATTTCAGGTGTCGGATTCTATTAATTTCAATGCTACCCCTACCCTTGCCGACCTTGCCAACAAACTGATAGAAACCAACCCTACTATCCAAGCTTTTAAGAAAAGAGTGGAGGTGGCTAATTTGCTGAAGAAAGAATCTTTCAGCCAGTTTTTCCCTATTCTGAATTTCAATGTGGGGTATAACTATTCGAGGAACAACAACCAGGTGGGGTTCCTGTTGCTGAACCAAAGTAATGGACTAAATGTGGGCGGTTCATTGGCTGTGCCTTTGTTCAATGGATTGAATACCATACGCCAATACCAGGTGGCTAAACTAGAGACGCAGAAGTCTTCGCAGATATATAACCAGACATTATACAGCATAAATACAGGCTTATATAATACATACAAGGACTATACTATATCGCAGCAGGTACTGGATCTGGAAGAAGACAACATATTGCTGGCAAAGGAGAATGTGAACATAGCATTAGAGCGGTTCAAGCTATCGCAATCGGTATCGCTGGAACTGCGCGAGGCGCAGAAGAGCTATCAGGATGCGATTATCCGCCTGGTGAATGCAAGGTATGATACGAAAACTGCCGAGACGGAATTGCTGAGGCTGAGCGGGGAGTTGGTCAAGTAATTACCTTATCGCAATAAAAGCAAAGAGGCGAATGGAAATCCATTCGCCTCTTTGCTCTCTGATAATATTATAGCTTAAATCAAACCATGTTCGCTCAACCATCTTTCAGACTCCAGCGCGGCCATACAACCAGTGCCGGCAGCAGTAACTGCCTGCCTGTATATTTTATCCTGTAAGTCGCCACAGGCAAATACGCCTTCTACGTTGGTGCTTGCAGTGCCTTTTTTGGTAACTACATAACCCTGCTCATCAGTATCGATATAATCTTTGAAAACTGCTGAGTTTGGCTGGTGGCCTATAGCCACAAAGAAGCCCTTGATAGGAATATCTGTACGAACCCCTGTTTTGTTATTTACTACACGAACAGCCTCTACGCCCGTTTCGCCCAATATCTCTTCAGTATCAGTATTCCAGTGCACTTCTATATTAGGCACCTGCAATACACGGTCTACCATAATCTTGGATGCACGCATTTCGCCCCTCCTTATCAGCATGTGCACTTTGGTGCAAAGCTTGGAAAGGTACATGGCCTCTTCGCAGGCTGTATCACCCGCACCTACGATGGCTACATCGGTATTCCTGTAAAAGAAGCCATCGCACACAGCACAGGCGCTAACTCCGCTTCCATTCAGGCGCTGCTCCGAAGGCAGACCCAACCATTTAGCTTCGGCACCTGTAGCCAATATAACGGCATCGGCTTCTACCAGTTTGGTATCGTCAATCCATACTTTCTTTGGGCTGGTGCTGAAATCTACCTTTGTAGCTATGCCAAAGCGGATATCTGTACCGAAGCGCTCTGCCTGCTGGCGGAACTCTTCCATCATTTCAGGGCCCATGACGCCTTTCGGATAACCAGGGAAATTTTCAACATCTGTTGTATTCATTAACTGGCCGCCCTGTTGCAAGCCTGTGTACATAACAGGTTTCAGGTTGGCACGTGCCGCGTAAATAGCCGCTGTATAACCAGCAGGGCCGGAACCGATAATAAGGCACGAAAATTTTTCTACTGCTTCTTCCATAATATTATAAAGACGTTTAAGCGGGGCTGATATTGGGTTGGCTGAAAAGCAGCCAAACAATGCCCTTTGAAACAAGAATGCAAGATTAAGGGGGATAAGGCTAAGGTTTTGCTAATAAATACAAACAATTTTGCCCAAATGTGAACATCCCCTTCCTGTATCGTTTCGGTTTGCACTCCCGTTTTTCATAAACCTTTCTATTTTAGCCCCTACTTATATAAAACAAGCAAACATGGGTCGCGCATTTGAATACCGGAAAGAGAGAAAAATGAAGCGCTGGGGCGCAATGGCGAAAGCTTTTACCAGGATAGGAAAGGATATAGCAATAGCAGTAAAAGAGGGTGGTGCAAGCCCTGATACCAACTCGCGCCTGCGCCAGGCAATGCAGAACGCCAAAGCGGTGAACATGCCAAAGGACAGGGTAGACAATGCTATTAAAAAAGCTTCCTCAAAAGACTCTGAGAGCTACGAGGAGGTAACATACGAGGGATATGCTGCACACGGTGTAGCTATAGTAATAGATACTCAAACAGATAACCCAACGCGCACGGTAGCCAATATCCGTATGTACTTCAACAAACTAAGCGGTGCAATGGGTACACAAGGCTCTGTAAGCTATATGTTCAAAAAAATAGCAGTTTTCCGTTTCCCTAAGGGAAGCCATAATATAGAAGAACTGGAATTTGAGCTGATAGACGGTGGATTGCTGGACCTACAAGTAGATGAGGACACCATAACAGCACATGCTGACTTTTCGGACTTTGGCAATATGGCAAGGACGCTGGAGGAAAAAGGTATAGAAGTAACTGAAAGCACCTACGAGAAAGTGCCGGACTTTTATAAAGAGGGATTGACCGATGAGCAGGCCGATGAGGTTATTAAGCTAATAGACAAACTGGAGGAAGACGAAGACGTAAGTATCGTGTTCCATAATATGAAGTAATCTTGGATACCTTATATAGTAGGCCCGCAGTTGTACTGCGGGCTTTTTTTTATGCCCTTTCCGGTAGAAAACAGCTTAATAAAGAACATTCTGAAAATATTTTTCGATTGACTGTAACCTTTTACATGCTGCCCGCGTAACAGAAACCATAACAGTTTAAATCAAGAG
>DLGO01000105.1:0-2707 GCA_002482725.1 Bacteroidetes bacterium UBA7692
CTCACCTATGGGCAAAAAAAAGCGACGGGTTGCCCCGTCGCCTCCAACATATCTTTCTGATAGATGTATTAATCTTCGAAGTTAGGACCTGCATCGCCACCATCGCCCAGCACCGGAGGTGCTACAGACTGTATAGGGTGATCTTCAGGCCTTCTGTTATTTTTCGCTTCTATGCTCAGGGTAGCGTGTGGTACCACACGTAGTCTTTCCTTAGGTATCAACAAGCCCGTAGCCCTGCATATACCGTAGGTTTTGTTCTCTACACGCACCATCGCAAGCTCCAGGTTGCGTATGTATGTGTGCTGGCGGGAGATCTGGTTCATCAGGTATTCCATTTCGCTCGTGTCTGTACCTTCTTCCATGTTCCACGCCTTAGAGCCGGACTGGCTGTCGTTGTGGTTATCAAGGGAGGCCTTCAACGCTTTCAATTCTTCGCGTGCAGATTCAAGCTTCTGCTCAATCAATTCTTTAAATTCTTTAAGTTCTTTGTCGCTGTAGCGCATGTTAGGTGCGTCTTTGCTATGCACCAAATTTGTTGTAGGAGAAGTAGCCGTGGATACCATGTTTCTGTTTTTGTTCTCTCTTACGATTGGCGTAGGAAGTTGTTTCACAGGTGTAGGTACTTTTTCCAACGGTTTTGCAGCCTCTGGTTTAGGGAAAGATTTAGGTCTTGGCCTTCTTGTGCTTTCCTTTACTTCCGGCTTTATCAGCTCGGCTATTATCGGGTCTTCTACTATTTTTTCTTCTGCTTTTTTAGGTGCTTTTCCGGCATCTTTTTTCGATACTGTTTTTGCCACAGGCGCAGGTGCCGCTTTTTTAGCTGCTGGTGCCGGAGCTGCTTTTGCCGGTGCTTTGGCTACCGGTTTGGCTACTGGCTTTGCCACTGCTTTTACCGGGGCTTTTGCTACCGGTTTAGCTATTACTTTTGCAGGTGCTTTTGCTACTACTTTTGCTGCCGGTTTGGCAGCTGCTTTATTCGCAGCTGGCTTGGCTGCTACTGTTTTCTTTGAAGTCTTATTTACCACTATTTTCTTTGGTGCAGGTTTAGCTGCTTTTGATACGGCTTTTTTTACCGGTTTAGCTGGTGCTACCGGTTTTTTAGCAATTGGTTTCTGCACAGTTTTTTTAGCGGTTGCTTTTACCGGAGCCTTCGCTACAGGCTTTTTAGGTGCAGGTTTGGCTACGGCTTTTTTTGCTGCAGGTTTTACAACAGCTTTTTTAGCGATTGGTTTAGGTGCTGCTTTTTTAGTTACTGCTTTCGCGGCAGGTTTAGCTGTTGCTTTTTTAGGAGCAGGTTTAGCTGCTACTTTTTTCGCTACAGGTTTCACCGTTTTAGAGTTTGCCACTTTTTTTACGGGTTTTGATGTTTTGCCCATTTCTAAAAATTTGGCTGCGAAATTAGCTATTTTATTAATAACAAGGATACTTGCCATGAACTAAAATTTTTACAAAATTAAAACGATTAACTAACAGCGATATTGTATTTATCTACCTTGTGTTAGTTACTCCCGCCCAGCTGCCTTATTATTAGCGCTTAGTTGTTGTATCCCACTGCGTTTATGGCTATTTTCCTTTAATAATATGTATAAAGCTTCCGCCCTTGTTGTTAGGGGGCAGTGCCTTGCGCACTTCCTTGCCGCGTTGCTTCTCGAAGTAGTATCCTCCATATAAGTATACTCCGTCACTCAGCAATACGCCGGTTTTGTAATCGCGCCCGTCCCAGTTTATCTCAGGGTCGGTTGTTTCAAATACCTTATTTCCCCAGCGGTTGTACACTGCAAACTCTACACGCTCCACAAACCTGAATGGCCTGAAAGGGTGGTAAAGGTCATTCTGCCCGTTGCCGTTTGGTGTAAACACATTGGGCAAATTGTAGAAAGGGCAGTTATCTATACAAACCAGGTTGCTCTTTATGCTCTCGTTATTCCGGTTGTCTACTGCAGTCACAGCATAGCACCCCGACAGGTTGTCTTCCATGGCATGCACGTAGCTGGAGTCTGTAGTGCTGTCCAGCAGGGCAAAATTGGTAGAGTCTGCCGCATAGTATATCCTGTATGTCGTAGCGTCGTTGTCGCAGCTATCCGCTATATTAAAGCTCCAGCTCAGGTAGTTACGGAACAGTGTATCGTTCCATGCCACATTCTGGTACTTATCGCAGTCATTGGTAACTTTCAGTACAGGCGGGCATGGTGGCACAGTATCATTCGGTGTCGCACATTTCTCCTGCGAATCATTTATCAGCGGAAACTTGATATCTGCCAATCCGGGGAAGCTGCCAAAGCTCCTAACCTTATAGCAATACACAGAGTCGTTTATCAAGCCTGTATCGGTATAGCTTTGTGCTGTGGTTACGGCTATCGAGTCAAACAATAGCGTAATTTTATCTTGCTTAAAGATGGCAATGCTGTCATTTACCCAAGGCACATTGGCGCTCCATGTCAGTCGCAGCGCTTTGTCCAGCGGTCTTACCGACAGGTATAAAGATGAGGCACTGTTAGATTCGCCCAGCGAGTCGCCATTCGAGGTCAATGCTACTTTATAGGCATTGGCATTATCATCTGTGTTTAGGTTGGCAACGTTCAGGGTAGTGTCGTTCAGCAGGTAATAGCTGTTAGCCGTAAATGTCTGTATCAGTTGCGGGCTGCCCACATTAAATCCCGGACTGGTGTACACTTTGTACTCGTATGGTGGTGGGTTTTGTATGGTA
>DLGO01000105.1:2738-7500 GCA_002482725.1 Bacteroidetes bacterium UBA7692
CTCCATGCTATAAAGTTGGTGCCCGTGGTAGCATCTGTCGAGGTAACACTTGCATTGGTCATTACAGGTATCGACAATGGCAACCGCACACATGCCTCATCAGACGGTACGCTCAATACTATGTCGTATTCGAATATATTATTTGGCGATAGTTGGCTGAAATGCGCCAGTATCCTGTAGCAGTATTGCCTGCCCCTTACTACCGTATTGTCGGTATAGCTATATGTTTTGCTTAGCTGTGCATTCAGCCTTGTATAGCCGCGGCCATCCAGTCCGGTTTCGCAGTATGATGGGGTAAATGGATTCGAACTTTCCCTGCGCCATACAGAGAATCCCCTGAAGTTGGTAAAAGAGCTGCAGCCATAGGGGTTATCCCAGGTTACGCTTACCGAGTTGCCCAATGCGCTTGCCGCTACGCCTGTCGGTGGTGGGGCTATCACATCTATCTGCCATGTTTCCAGGTCTACCAATGGGTAGGCAAACTGGCCAATGGTATAGTTGTCTTCTGCTGCAAATACTACCGAGTATGGCTGCTTCCTTATGTGAGAGCACACCGTTTGCCAGTTGAATGTTCCCGTAGCAGGATTGCCCGGTGGCTGTGCGGTAAATGATGCCTGGCTTTGCGTTACTTTAAATGGCCCACCATCTGCTGTCAGCGTTACCCTTTGCCCTGCATCCGGGTCAGTAGCGCTTATATTCAGTGTCAGCGGGTCACCTGCTCGCACACATGTATCGCGTATCTCGCTTATCTGTGGTGGCGAGTTGGTGCGCCTGCTTACCTCTATCTGCATATCGCGGAAGAGCGTTCCCATCAGTATACCCCTTCGGTATTCCCTTATCAGTATGGCAACATTATATATGCCTTCTATTTGCGGCGTAGCCCAGGTTATAAGTCCGGTTGCAGGATTTATCTTAAAGTTATTGATGCTGGGGTCAGCAGGAAACCTGTCGGGGTATTGGAAATTGATTACATCCAGGCCCTTGGCCATCTTAGGCGGTATTAGCTCGTATGTCAGGCTGTCGCCATCTATATCATAAGCATTTGGGTTGTGGTAAAAAGTATCTCCTATATTGGCTATATCCAATGGTATCCTCAATAGAATAGGGGAGTTGTTAAAGCCCAGGCTCGCTATATCTGCCGGAAATTTTATGGTGTCCTCCAGGTAAAAAGAGGTTTCTACCGAGTTGGTCATATTGATAATGCCTGCCAGCCTGGCCGGGTCAGCAAATGATACTATGTAGAAGTTATTAGGGGCAGGAGGTACACCGGGGTAGGTGTGGGTTGCTGTATATACGTTGTATTTTATATTTCCCTTTACTATTACTCCTTTTGGTACGCCGCCTATCACCGGGCCGTTGCTCCGTACCACACTTTGGTCGGGTGTTCCGTCGCCCCAGTTCAGGAATATCGTATCCCTGTCCGCAGCATTGTCATCTGCGTAGGTTATTACTTTCACCTCGTACGTAAAGGTGCCTATCAGCTTGTATATTATTTCTCCTGCTCTGTAGTGTGTTGCAAATATTTGCGCCGGAATGGCTAGTAATAACAGAAGTAAAAGGCGCAAACGATTCATAAAACGATTATAGTGTAAAAACGCTAATTAAAAGGTATTGGTTGTGTGGCTTTTAAATTTTTACATGATTATGGTAGTTAAGCCTCGATTTTAAGCCCGTCGTATGCTATAAAGATTCCATCGGGCATGCTCGCCTGCAACTCTTCGTGTGTACCTGCCTGGTGGTTCATGTGCAAAAAGTACGTGCGCTCTGCGCCTATGCGCTGTGCTATGGCTATTGCCTCAGGTATGGTAAAGTGCGAATAATGCTCTTCGTATCTAAGCGCATTCAGCACCAGCACCTTGCTGCCTTTGGCCTTTGCCAGCTCTTCCTCGCTTATGGTTTTGGCATCGGTTATGTAGGTAAAATCATGTATGCGGAATCCCAGTACGGGCATATCGGCATGCATTACTTCTATTGGCGTCAGTTGTATATTGCCTATTTTAAAAGGCTCATCTTCGATTCTCCTGAACTCCAGCCTTGGCAGGTAGGGATAGTCAGTAGCTTTGAACACATAAGGGTGCAGCTCGCGTATGCCGGTCTCCGAAAACTCGTTACAATAAATGTCTACCGGCTTTTGATTAATGAAGTTCAATGCCCTTATTTCATCCAGCCCGCCTATATGGTCGCGGTGGGGGTGGGTTATCAGCACTGCATCCACATCGGTTACATTTTCCCGAAGCAGCTGCTGGCGAAAATCGGGCCCCAGGTCTATTACTATATTTAGCCCGTCTATTTCGATCAATGCTGAGCAGCGCAGCCTTTTATCCCGTGTATCTTCGCTGGTGCATACCGGGCATCCGCACCCTATTACAGGTATGCCCGCCGATGTTCCCGTTCCCAGAAAAGTTACGTGCATCTGATTGATTGGTTGGTTATTTATTTGGTTATTAGTGTTTAGCTGAATAGGGTGTCTGCCTTCTCAGCCCTTATTTTGTGGTATAGCTTGGCCGGTTCCTCACCCATGGCATTCACATCCAGCTCTATCTGGCTCAGTATTTCCATCAGGCTGTTTATCTTGGCTTCCAGGTCGTGGAACTTGTTTATCACCACTACCTTTTTATGCTCCAGTACACAGTAGCCGTTGTTGAAGCTCCCTTTTTCATAGCGTACCGCATACCCACCTTCGTGGTATACTTCCTCTATCTTTTTTAACAGCGCCTGATTGTATTTAAACATTGTTTTAATTTTACTTTCTCAAATTTAGCCTTTTATTGCGTTCAGGTTGTACAAGCGTTTTGCTTATAACAGAACAAGTTAAGCGGATAATTTGTTTCTGACATCTAAATTCGGAATATTTAGGAATGATTGCGAGATACGTAAAACACACATTGTGGATATTATTTTTTCCCCTCATGCTTTCGGCACAGCAGGGCGATTCTACTCAGGTAGAGGAGCCGGTGAAAAAAGACCGCATATTCAAAGGTCTTGTGATAGCAGGTTTTAATGCTACCCAGGTGGATGGTGATGGTGCAGCGGGCTACTATAAGTTTGGCGCACATGCTGGTGTAGGCACACTTATCCGCTTTCATAAGCGCTGGAGCACCAGTGTAGAGCTGATTTATAGCATGCGCGGAGCCAAATCCACCAACAAAGCCAGCGATAAAGTTCCCCGTATCTTCAATAACCAATATGATTATATAGAGGTGCCGCTTTCCATCAATATCCACGACAAGCAGATATTCATGTTCAGTGCGGGTGTTTCGGTGGGCGCTCTGGTGCGCTACAAACAATTTGACCAGGACAGCAGCATAGTTACCACCATGGCTCCTAAAAGGATTAACGTGGATGCTTTTGCAGGCGTTACCGTATTCATCAAGAATATTATTGGTATCAATCCGCGTTTCTCTTATTCCATCAATGCGCTTAAGCCGGGTTTGGGCAATGCTACAGGCCAGCGGCACAATGTGCTTACGCTGCGTGTATATTATGTTATTGGTAATAAGGTTACGCCCCGAAAAGACCGCTAAGCCTAATCTTCGATTACCATGGTTTTCCTGCTGGTAAAGATGGCATGCAGCAGTACGCTGCTCAATATGATACCCGTTCCTATATAAAACTGGGTGTGCAGCAGCTTGTTTTCTCCAAAGAAGATAAAAGCCAGGGCTATCCCGTAGATAGGCTCCAGGTTAATCGCCAGATTCAGGGTAAAGGCCGAAAGGTGCTTCAGTGCCTTTAGCGATAGTATCATGGTTACATTCGTACAGGCCACAGCCAGCACAATCAGCAGCCACCAGTCGTTGTTAGCTGGCAGCAGTTTCATTTCAGGGTAAAAGTATGCGTATGCCGGTACCAGCAGTGTTAAACCCACAAAGCCACCGGTTATTTCATAGAAGCTCACCACCGCCGCATCGTGTTGCTGTACAATTGGCTTATTGAAAATATTGAAGAACGATCCTATGAAGGCCGCCATGATTGCATAAAATATCCCGGTGGAGTATTCTGCCCCATCATAAAATATCAATCCTATACCTATGATTGCCAGTACACTGAAGCCCATTTCAGAAAAGCTGAACTTCTTATCTGTCACCATAGGCTCAAACAGCGCGGTAAAAAGTGAAGTGGTAGCGAAACAGCTAAGGGTAATAGATACATTGGAGTGCTTGATGGCACCGTAAAAGAAAAGCCAGTGCACCATCAGCAATAAGCCCACTGCTATCATCTGCACCAGCGATTTGCGGTTTACCCGCAGCGATTGGCGCATATACATTAGGTATATCAGCAGGGTTGCGCTTACTATCAGCATGCGCCACCATACCAGCATCTCCTGCTGCAGGCTTATTCCCCTGCCCAACACAGCCGTAAAGCCCCATAATATTATGGAGAGGTGCATCTGTATATTGGCTTTCTTTATTTCCGCAGGGGTAGAAGACATAGGGCAAATCTACTTTTATGCGCCATTATTTCACTGTTCTTTTCCATTTTTAGACACGCATTCCTGCCCGCATGTGTATTCCGTTAGCAAAAAATATACAACTATCGTTTTTGTTATCGGTATTACGCGTATTTTCGCTACCGCTTTTAAGAACCCGTTATCAGGTTCTAATCTTTTAAAACAAGAAAATGACAGACTTAGTTGTGCCAAATGTGGCCGAGAGTATATCGGAAGTAACCCTTGCTAAATGGTTGGTAAAAGATGGCGATTACGTTACGCTGGACCAGCCTGTATGCGAGGTGGAAACCGATAAGGCTGCTCAGGAGTTGCCTG
>DLGO01000105.1:7519-15304 GCA_002482725.1 Bacteroidetes bacterium UBA7692
AAGAAGGCGACGATATAAAAGTTGGCGGCCTTATTTGCCGTATCGACGAAACAGCTAAGGCCCCGGAGGCAGCAGCTGCGCCAAAAGCAGAAGAAAAGAAAGTAGTAGAAGCAGCGGTAGCTACACCTAAAGCAGAACAAAAGGTAGCAGTAGAGAAACCAGCGGCGGCAACCAAGCCATCTGCAGCAGAAGGTCATCCTTCTCCGGCAGCCAAGAAGATATTGGACGAAGGCGCTGTGAAAAACACAGATGTTAAAGGTACCGGTGTTGCAGGCCGCATTACTAAAGAAGACGCCATCAATGCAGTGCGCAATAAAGCTAATATGCCTGTGAAAGAAGCTTTCAGCAGGGGCGAGCGTGTAGAGAAAATGAACCGTGTGCGCAAAACTATCAGCGAGCGTCTGGTATTTGCCAAGAACACCACGGCCATGCTGACTACCTTTAACGAGATAGATATGACAGCCATCAACAAGATACGCGAGAAATATGCGGATGGCTTCAAAAAGAAGAACGAGGTGAACCTGGGTATGATGAGCTTCTTTACAAAGGCTGTTTGCCTTTCATTGGAGAAGTTCCCTGCGGTGAATGCTTATATAGAGGAAGGCCAGTTTGTGTACCACGATTTCTGCGATATATCTATCGCAGTATCTACACCAAAAGGGCTTGTAGTACCGGTTATCCGCAATGCAGAATCTCTGTCATTGGCAGGTATCGAAAAGAAGGTAAAGGAACTGGCTATCAAAGGCCGTGATGGCTTGCTTACTATGGACGAAATGACCGGTGGTACTTTTACTATCTCCAACGGAGGTGTGTTTGGCTCTTTGATGAGCACGCCTATCATCAACCCTCCACAGTCTGCCATACTTGGTATGCACAAGGTGCAGGACCGTCCGGTAGTAGTAGATGGGCAGATTGCTATCCGCCCTATGATGTATGTAGCACTTAGCTACGACCACAGGATCATCGATGGCAAAGAGTCTGTGAGCTTCCTTGTATCCGTTAAAGACTACCTGGAAAACCCGCACAAGATGCTGTTGGGTGCCGATCCGGTAGAAATGCTTTTAGAGATATAGTTACTTGTAACTGATAGATAGGGAAGGGGCTGATAGTTAACTATCAGCCCCTTTTTCGTTAAAAAAATGGATATGTTGGCATTATCGTAGGCTCAGTTCATTTAGCCTTTTAGTTTTGCCGCATGTTAATATTGTCAGTATGGTTTTTGGACCTTTTGCCAAACAAGGTGGAGCGCTGGGTTGAGCCTTTAGTGGTTATTGGAGTAGCTTTCGTGGTGGGCAGGATATTGAGCTTCCTTATCAAGCGCTATATCAAGAAGTCTTCTCAGGTACTTAAGGTTGACCCTACCAACTACTCCTTTATCCAGCATGCAGTTAGCTTGATAGTCTTTATCATAGCTACCTTTTTCGTATTCCGCACTATTCCGCAACTAAGGACTGTAGGCACCACCATATTTGCCGGTGCCGGTATACTTGCTGCTATCATTGGTTTTGCTTCGCAGGAGGCGTTTTCCAATATCATCAGCGGCATATTCCTGGTTATCTATAAGCCATTTAGTGTGGGCGACTATATTAAGCTGGTTAGCAATGGCTATTCCGGGGTAGTGGAGGATATCAATCTGCGCCATACTGTTATCCGTAGTATAGAGAACCGCCGCATCGTTATCCCAAACTCGGTTATCAGCCGCGAGTCTATCCTCAACTCCAACATCAACGACCAGCGCATCCATAACCATATTGATGTCACTATCCAGTACCAGTCCGATGTTGAGCTTGCGCTTCGGATCATGCAGGAGATCTGTGAAAAGCAGCCACAATTCATTGACCTTAGAAGCGATGACGAAAAGGCAGTAGGGAAACCGGCTGTGGCGGTGCAGATTGTAGAACTTGGCGAGTCCGGTGTCAAATGCCGCGCTGCTGTATGGTCTGCCAACAACGAATCTGGTGGCGCCATGAAGGCCAGGATACTTCTGGAACTGAAGCTGAAATTCGACGAAAATAAGATACGCTTTGCTGAAACTCAGCAGAATCAGCGCCACGATTAAGAAGCTCTGTTCTGCTTCATAATATCAATTTGATATGCACTTTAACTAATATATGGGGTTCTATATCCACACATATATGTGTTATTATCACCATTAACATATTTTGAACTGTCGGTTCCGAAACAAAAAAATGTACGGGACCGTATGTACTGGAAAATATATTAATAAATGAAAAGAAAATTTCCCGCATTTCTTGTAATTACCCTATTGCTAATAGTCTCCGCTTGTAAAAAGGATGACATAAAGGAAACTACCCTCACCAAGGAATTCAACGGTCTGGCCTATGTAGTGCCTGATTCTATTGACAACCAGTATGCTGTAGCCGTGCCTGTTGCTAAGAACGACTGGCTGAACATCTTTACCGAGCAGGGCATAGACTACGACTACAACGCCATCAGCAACATGGGCTTTGGCGACCTGTTCATCCGCAACGTAGATGCCAATCAAGATGTCAGGAACTTCGACAACTTTTCTTCTGCGGACCTGTTCCTGCGCTACGAGGATGGTACCGAAGAGCAAGCTGCTACCGTGGCTGCTATTGCCAAAGGAACTACCAGGCTTGAGTTCTCCAGTATGAACAAGAACCTAAAGGCCTTCCTGGATAAGCCTAAATTCTATGCAGTGATCAAAATGAACAAGTCTGCAAAGGACGGCAAGGCCGATAACCTGACAGCTGACCTGAAAGTCAACATCCTGGTAAAAGAAAGCAAGTAAACCATATTCTATAACAAGGCGCAAGGCCATCAGGACTATCCTGGTGGCCTTTGCTTTTTTAGGCCTGTTTCATCAGGGTAAGAGTGGCTGTATAACTTATACCCTCTTATTGGTTTATACCCATGGTTTTAATTGTTATTAAATATTATTTATAAAGTGTTGATTATTAATAATTATAGACCGTTAAAAAAGCCTCTGACAAACTAATGTCAGAGGCTTCTATATATGTAAGACCTGTTAGGTATTATCCTATCAGTTCAACACCGCTTTCAGATGTTTGGGCTTGTTTCTTTTCAACCTTCTCCATATCCTCTTTGCCGGCTATGAATAATTTGCTGAATCGGCGCAAACCTGTACCTGCTGGTATTTTGTGTCCTACGATTACGTTCTCTTTCAATCCTGCAAGGAAGTCTTCACGACCTGCTATAGATGAAGTGCTCAATACTTTCGTAGTCTCCTGGAACGATGCCGCAGATATCCATGATTTAGTGCTCAATGAAGCCCTTGTTATACCTTGTAGTTGAGGTGTAGCAGTAGCTGTGTAAGCATCACGGAATTCTACTTGTTTCTTGTCAGCACGTTTCAATGTAGAGTTCTCGTCGCGCAGTTTGCGTAGGGTAGTTATCTGTCCTGCTTTCATCGTAGATGAATCACCGGCATCGGTTACTACTTTTTTGTCAAACAACTCGTCGTTTACCTCAAGCAATTCAAACTTCTCAACGCTTTCGCCTTCAAGCAACCTTGTATCACCCGGGTCTACTATTATCATTTTGTTCATCATCTGGCGAACTATCACCTCAACGTGTTTATCGTTGATTTTGATACCCTGCAAACGGTAAACCTCTTGTATCTCATTCACCAGGTACTCCTGTACTGCAAACACACCTTTGATGTGCAATATGTCAGATGGAGTTATAGCGCCGTCAGATATTGATGTACCTGCGCGAACAAAATCCTGTTCTTGTACAAGTATATGTTTAGAAAGTGGCACCAGGTATTTAGCTATCTCACCTTCGCGGCTCTCGATGATCACCTCGCGGTTACCACGTTTGATACCACCAAAGCGTACCACACCGTCAACTTCCGCTACAGTAGCAGGGTTGCTTGGGTTACGTGCTTCGAAAAGCTCGGTAACACGTGGAAGACCCCCGGTTATATCCTTCACTTTACCCATTACACGTGGTATCTTAGCTATAATCTGACCTTGTTTCAACACGTCTCCGTTTTCGATAGATATGTGTGAACCAACCGGTAAGTTGTACGTTTTCCACTCTTTACCTACCTCTACTATGATGGCAGGTACTTTCGTTTTATCCTTGCTCTCGATTACCACTTTCTCGCGGTAGCCGGTTTGCTCATCCATCTCTTCGCGGTAAGTGATGTTCTCGATAATGTTCTCGAAACGCACTTTACCTGCAACCTCAGATACGATAACGTTATTGTATGGATCCCATTTACAGATAACCTCACCTTTTTTGATGGTTTTACCATCTTTCACAAACAATATGGAACCATAAGGTATGTGTGAAGTGATAAGTGTTTTATCTGTACCTTCTTTCACGATACGCATCTCGCCCGTCCTACCGATTACAACAGTTTGTTTTTCACCGTTTTCATCTGCAGCTACGATTGTACGTACACCGTCAAATTGGATAAGTCCTTCAAATTTTGCAGTCAACTGGTTCTCAGATGTACCCACACTCGCTATACCCCCTACGTGGAAGGTACGAAGTGTCAACTGTGTACCTGGCTCACCGATAGACTGTGCTGCAATAATACCTACTGCATCACCTTCTTCCGCTGTGCGGTTAGTTGCCAGGTTCCTTCCGTAGCATTTCACACACACACCTTTGCGGGCTTCGCATGTTAGTACCGAGCGAATCTCAACCGAAGCTACACCCGAAGCATCTATTGCTTTAGCCTGTGGCTCATATATCATTTCTCCTGCAGCAGCCAGCAACTCGTCAGTTTCAGGGTGTGTTACATCATTCAATGCAGTACGTCCCAATATCCTGTCGTGTAGCGATTCTACTACATCATCTCCATCTTTCAATGCTGTCATAGCTATACCACGCAGCGTACCGCAGTCATCAATATTGATAACTACATCTTGTGCTACGTCTACCAGCCTACGTGTAAGGTATCCCGCATCGGCCGTTTTCAAAGCCGTATCCGATAGACCTTTACGCGCACCGTGCGTAGAAATAAAGTACTCCAATACACTCAAACCTTCTTTAAAGTTCGCAAGTATCGGGTTCTCGATTACCTCTGCTCCTGTGCTACCTGCTTTACGCGGTTTAGCCATCAATCCCCTCATACCGCTCAGCTGCTTGATCTGCTGCTTGCTACCACGCGCTCCCGAATCCAACATCATGAATACAGAGTTGAATCCCTGGCGGTCAGTAGAAATTTGCTTCATCAAAGTAGTGGTCAGCTTACTGTCGGTCATTGTCCAGATATCGATTACCTGGTTAAAACGCTCCTTGTCAGTAATGAATCCCATCTGGTAGCTCTCAGTGATCTCGTCTATGCGTTTGTTCGCATCAAGCATCATCTGGTCTTTTGCAGGTGGTACTACCACATCTTTCAGGTTAAAGCTCAAGCCACCCCTGAATGAGTAGAAGAATCCAAGACGTTTGATTTCGTCAAGGAACCTTGCAGTTGTAGGTATATCTGTTTGCGCCAGGATGTCCCCGATTACGCTTTTCAATTCTTTTTTACCCAACAAGCGGTTGATGAAACCAACCTGAGGAGGCATCACCTGGTTCAATAATATTCTACCAACGGTAGTTTCTATTATTTTGGTTTTCAGCTCGCCACCTTCTTTTATAGTTACTTTAGATTTCACTACAGAGTGAAGTTCCACACGGCCTTCGTTGAAGGCAATGATAGCTTCTTCAGCACCGTAGAATGTCAACCCTTGTCCTTTTACTATTTCAGTATCTGTGCTGCGTTTCTCTTTGGTCATGTAATACAGACCAAGTACCATGTCCTGAGACGGAAGCGTTACCGGAGTACCGTTCTGTGGGTTCAGGATGTTGTGCGAAGCCAACATCAATAGCTGTGCTTCCAATACTGCTGCATTGCTTAGTGGTACGTGTACCGCCATTTGGTCACCGTCAAAGTCGGCGTTGAAAGCCGTACATACCAACGGGTGAAGCTGTATCGCCTTACCTTCTATCAATTTAGGCAGGAAAGCCTGAATTGACAAACGGTGAAGGGTAGGGGCCCTGTTCAATAGAACAGGGTGTCCTTTCAATACGTTCTCCAATATATCCCAGATCACCGGCTCTTTTTTGTCTACTAGTTTCTTAGCAGATTTCACCGTTTTCACTATACCTCTTTCTATCAGCTTGCGGATGATAAATGGTTTGAAAAGCTCGGCAGCCATATCTTTTGGCAATCCGCACTCATGTAGTTTCAACTCAGGTCCTACAACGATAACCGAACGGCCTGAATAGTCCACACGTTTACCCAATAGGTTCTGACGGAAACGTCCTTGCTTACCTTTCAATACGTCGCTCAATGATTTAAGCTGACGGCCACCCTCTGCTTTTACAGCATTTGACTTACGTGAGTTATCGAACAAAGAGTCGATAGCCTCCTGAAGCATACGCTTCTCGTTACGCAAGATTACTTCCGGTGCTTTTATTTCCAGCAAACGTTTCAAACGGTTGTTACGGATAATCACACGGCGGTACAGGTCATTCAAGTCAGATGAAGCGAAACGTCCGCCATCCAATGGTACCAAAGGACGCAATTCCGGTGGTATTACCGGTAGGTAGTCGATAATCATCCATTCAGGACGGTTCTCTACGTGGTCGTTTGCATCGCGGAAAGCCTCCACTACGCTCAATCGTTTCAAAGCTTCGCTTTTGCGCTGGCGGCTGGTTTCGTTTGCAGCTGCATCGCGTAGCGAGTAGCTCAACTCATCCAGTTTTATGCGTGAAAGCAATTCTTTCACTGCATCAGCACCCATTTTAGCTATAAATTTGTTAGGGTCTGTATCTTCCAGTTGGTAGTTACCTTTCAGCAATTCACCTTCTACTGCACTTATATATTCCTCTTCAGTCAATAGGTCCAGGTACACAAGCTTGCGCTCTTCTTCACCTTTCTCTGTTTGAAGCATGATACCGTTAGCTGCCCTACCCGGCTGCACTACTACATAGCGCTCATAATAGATAATGCTCTCTAGTTTCTTAGAGCTCATTCCCAACAAGTAACCGATTTTGTTTGGCAAAGATTTGAAGTACCAGATGTGAACCACAGGTACTGTCAATTTAATGTGCCCCATACGCTCCCTGCGTACTTTCTTCTCTGTAACCTCTACTCCGCAACGGTCACAAACGATTCCTTTATAACGGATACGCTTGTATTTTCCGCAATAACATTCATAATCTTTAGTAGGCCCGAAAACACGCTCACAGAAAAGACCCTCCATTTCTGGCTTGTAGGTTCTGTAGTTGATGGTTTCCGGCTTTTTGATTTCGCCATAGCTACGGTTCAATATTGAATCCGGGCTGGCAAGCATGATGGTTATTTTTGAGAAATTCGGGTTTAGACGACTATCTTTCTTAGCTGACATGTATGCTGAGTTAAATGTTGACGTTTAATAAAATGCTCCATAACCATTGTCTACCAACGGATTTGGTCCAATCAGGGGTTTGGTATGAACCCACTAACCCAAATTGGAGGGGCGAAGATAGGCAAAACAACCTGTAAATAAAAATATTAATGCACTAATTGTAGCAAAAAGTAAACGGTTTGAGGTTCTCATCTCTTATGGCGCATTTTCATGTTATGTTGGGTTAAACTTATTGAATATCATTGAGCATGCAAAAGATAGAGGCCATAATTTTTGATATGGACGGTGTCCTTATCGACTCCGAACCCTTTTGGCGCAAGGCCGAAATAGCTGTTTTTGAAACAGTTGGCCTCCACCTTACAGATGAACAGTGCATACAAACCACCGGCTACCGATTCGATGAGGTAGTGCAGTTCTGGTACAGCCG
>DLGO01000105.1:15359-15878 GCA_002482725.1 Bacteroidetes bacterium UBA7692
GGCGAGGTGCTCGACCTCATGGAGCAGTATATCATCCACGAAGCTCCTCTTATGCCGGGGGTAGAAGAGCTGATTAATCTCTTCATAGCCAAAGGATTAAAGATAGCTGTTGCATCCTCTTCTACGCTCCGCCTTATCCAGGCAATGGCAAAGAAGTTAAAAAACGATAATGTGTTTCAACTCCTTCAGTCTGCCGAGTCCGAAGCCTATGGCAAACCCCACCCCGCCGTTTTCCTTTCTGCCGCTACCCGCCTTGGCGTTTCTCCCGATCGCTGCCTGGTTATCGAAGACTCCGTTTTCGGGGTTATAGCTGCCAAAGCCGCCAAAATGCACTGCGTTGCCGTACCCGATGCCGGCCACTGGGGCAGTCCCAAATTCGCCATCGCCGACGCCATGCTTCCCAACCTGCAGGCAGTAGGAGAGTGGTTCGATGAAAACTTCGAGGTAATTAGTTAATTCCCCTCAAAAACAAACCTTCAAAGAACAATCCCCCTTCGTGACACCAACTTTTATTTCACC
>DLGO01000017.1:0-13789 GCA_002482725.1 Bacteroidetes bacterium UBA7692
CATAGAAGCCAAGGGCGTAGAGAATACATTTATCCGCACCAGCTGGGCAACCTCCACGGAGATAGACAACTGGAAGTTCGAAGTAGAGCGGAGCGAAGACGGAGCCACGTTCACGAAGGTGGGCGAAGTGATAGGGCATGCTACGACCACGGAAAGACAAGACTACCTGTACAACGACCTGACTACCAAACAAGGCATCCGTTACTACTACAGGCTGAAGCAGATAGACTTTGACGGGAAGTATGAGTACAGCCCTATCGTATCGGCGATACTGGATATAGACGATGCGTTCAGCGTAGGGGAGTTTGTACCGAACCCGACGAGCGGCAGGTCAACGTTGACGTTCAAAACGAAAGCGAACAAGGACGTTAAAGCACAAGTGGTGAACTACCTTGGAGCAGTAGTGATGGAACAAACCAAGACAATCCGCAATGCAGACAACACGATGTACTTCGACTTTGACAAGCTTGCAGCAGGTACCTACATGGTGACCATCAGCACGGCCGAGAAGAACTACACCAAGCGTGTGGTGCTGACCAGGTAAGCACCAACAGATAAATACAACAAACAATATCAAAGCCGCATGGAATATTCCATGCGGCTTTTTTGGTTTGGGTTAGTTTATCGTACCTGTGCCTTTAGTGCTTTCATCATCTTTTCAAAGCCACCCATCATCGTATTTATGTTTAGTGTGCGCTGTACTACCTGTTTCTTTTCATCTGTATAGGTTACTATCATATCGTCATAGCTGTATATCGGAAAGTCCTTGTAGCTATGGCTTTTTTCGGCAGACCAGGCGTAATAGCTCCTGTGGTAATCCAATATTCTCAATTGGTGGAAATGGATTTTCTCTTTAGTGAAAAAGTAGTCCAGTTCCAGTTTATTGCCCTCTATGGTAACACTGCATGCCCATCTGCAAAAGGTGATATAATAGAATCCGAAACAGATAATACCACTGAAAAAAATACTTAGGAAAGGGTAGTGGTTTAGCACTCCGTTCATCACAAAGCCACAGCTGCCAATGAACAACAGGTAGGCCGATAGCGGGTATGTAGAGTGAAACCTCTTCATTGGTTCGGTCTTTGCTTTTTTCATTTTAGGGTTTCTGGAGTTTGGTATTAGTGCTTACTGTTTGCCAGCACTTTTAGTATGCTATCCAGCTCTGCTCTTTCATTTTGCCCTACGTTTATATCTCCGGTAGAATCACGTTCAAACACCAGCGCAAATGCCCTGTAACGGTTTCCTGCATATATTCTTAAGTCTTCATTAAACTGGTATGCTTCGGTGTTCAGCTTTAGTCCATCCATTTCATTCATTATATGGATATTCCTTTTTACTAAAATCAATATGCTATCCCTGCGCTCCATACCAAAATGCATGGGATCCTTCATATTCTCCTCGTATATACTCGCGGCTCTTTGGTCGTTTACGTTAAACTCATCCACCATTTTATAGTATCGGCCCCAATAGTCTGGTATGGCCTTTACACTATAATACGTAAACCCTAATGCCACAGCAGCAGCCACGCCTAGCATTACGGGTTTCAGCATGGGTTTCTTCAGGCCCGGCACTATTATGTAGCCTAGTATTATACCACTTATCAATCCGCCTACATGGGCTGCATTGTCTATTGGTCCTGCCAGGTCAATCATCAGGTTGGCGAGTATTGTAATAATCACTTTGTCCCTCAACAACTTTCTTCCCTCTCCGCTTATCAGCTTGGTGGTAAGTATGGCCAGTAGTATTCCCTCTATACCAAACAAAGCACCTGATGCACCACAGCTTACACTGGCATCACCATGCCACCATATCGACACCACGCTGGCGCATATACCCGTCAGCAGGTAGGTTACTATAAAGTTTACCTTGCCTATGGTTGGCTCCAGCATACTACCTATTATCAGCAGCGCATTCATGTTCAGCAGCAGGTGTATTATGCCTATATGCACAAAGCAGGCCGTGAGCAGCCTCCACCATTCGCCACCAAGTACATTGGGCTGGTAGTTAGCTCCCCACAGTATCAGGTGCTGGCTGTCGGGCCACCAAAAGTCCACTCCCGATATTACCATCACTATCCATATCAGCACATTTATGATAACCAGCAGCGGGGTAAAAGCAAATCCCTTTTTAAATGTCAGCAGGGCGGTGTATTCCGCTATGGTATCATTGGGCTTTGCTTTCTGCAGCTCATGTGTCTCAGGCTGGTGGCGCGTCCTGTACTCGTATGTCCTGTCCAGTTCTTCGCTTGTGTATTGCAGCTGTGCTGCCTTTATGGCCTGCTTCAGCTTGCTTACATTCTCTGTATTTACACCTTTGGCAAAAATCCTGTTATCCCCCACCTCGCTCCTTATTGATACGATCTGGTTCCTTATGCTCAGGCTCACCTCTTCATACTGTCCCTTTTCATTTGCCTGGGTTAGGGCTATCATGCCCGTTTTACTTACAGCTGTTACGTCCCATCCTATCCCCTCAGCAGCTTTTATGGCTGCCGCCAGGTACTCCGCTTCATTTTCACCCTTCAGGGCAAAATCCTCTTTGTAGTTCGGTATAAAACTAAATGCCATATCTTCTTCAGCTGTTATAAAACCTGTGGTTCAATATTACACAAATTGAACTACTTGGATGGCTTCCTACTCCCGCTCCGAGCTCCACTCAAAGAACCCGCTTTCGCCCACCAGTATTTCTATCAGGCTTTTAGCAATAGCATACCTTTCTTCAACGCTGGCTGCGGCATAGTATTGTACTACAAGGCTTGCTGCTGCAGCATCGGCTTCGTGTAGCAACGCAAGTCGCTCCTTTATCCTGGGCAGTGGTTTTCCGTTTGTGTGGTATACAAAAGCCATTACATCCTGCATCAGCTTATCCAGTATATGCTGCGCTGCGGGCTTGTCTGTCTCTACCACATCTGTGGCATCTTCCAGCAGGTTTGCCAGGCCGTACCGCTTAAATGCCAGTTGTCCTTCGTTCAGTGGCTCGGTCTTATTTATGTATTCTTTGGCCGATGCTATCAGTTCTTGTAAAGTCTCATTTTCTGAGCCAATATGTACTACACCTGTTGCCAGTATATGTGCCGTCACTGGCCTGTTGTTTTTCAGCTCTGCCTCAAAGTACAGCTCCGTATGCCCCATCGTATTCACCAGTATCTCGCACGGCACTCCGTTAAATAGCTTTTGAACCCGCTGCCTGTAGTCAGCCTCGTGTATCACATATATGTCCAGGTCGCTGTTGGCATGCCCGTTGCCACGCACTATGCTGCCGCTTACCACTATGCCTATCGGTTGGTAGGTATCCTGTATCCATTGCAGCGCTTGGTTCAGCGCCTGTTCGTGCTGCTCATTCATTACCATTCCCTCCATTCTTCGGTTATATCGTGCCCGACCTCTATATTGTATCCTGCAAGCCCTAGAGCCTGTGTTATAAAATCTACCAGTTCCTCACGCTCAGTAGTTTCTATAAACGAGCCATGCTTTTTGTTCAACCCGTTAAGTGCCTTTATTGTTTTCTTTACCGTGGTATAGATATTAGCAGCTTTCTTATCCCTTGCTGCATTTATCAACTGCTCTCCAAATGTACCGAGCACCAATTCTGCAACAGTTACATTTTCATTCGTAAATGTAGCTTCACCCTCATGCATGCGCCGCCGCCATTTGTCAGTGGGCATTATGGCTGCTATCGCTTCTTTCGGCGGTACCGTCAGCTTTTTATTTATCTCTTTAAAGGATGCTTTCAGCTCCCTGTTTTTTTTCTTGCTTTTGCTTATCAGCATTATGCGGCACCACAGCAGCTTCATGCTTTCGTCAAATGCTGTCAGTATCTCTGCATCATCTTTTACAAACCACCACCCGAAGCTGTAGTCCGTTCCGGTTATTTTTTCGTGTGGTTTAGCGCCTATTTTTCTTGCTACGGTTTCGCCATCATCACCTAACATCAATTTGTATGGCAGGTCAAATGCAAACTGTCGCTTCTTCGTGCCAAAGTCATTATCGAAAGTCATTTCATAAAAGAAAACTTCGTTCTTTCCACCAAAAGAGGATAGGGGTTCTCCATGATAGAACAACATAGAATTTCTGTTGCGGAACTCCAGGAATATTCCCTGTTTTTCATCTTTTATTTCAACCCATCCTATGCTGTCCTCCGGCTCATTGGCTATGCCCATTGCATCCAGTGCCGCTTGCATGTCGGGGTGCTGCAGCGGTTGCCCTAGCAGCTCTGTTATTTTATTTTCAGGCATAGCTTGTAGTCACTTACCACTCCGTAAATATAGCCTCCATCTCATACTCGCCGCCCAGTTCAGGCAATAGCGATGCTATTATCTCTTCTGCTTCTGCCACATCGTCTTCTTCGGCGGTTTCCCTTATCTCATCTGCATCATCTCCATCTTCGTAGGCGGTTAGCTGTACGCAGTATTTGTCATCTTCCCACTCCAGCACAGTGTCATATTTTTTACCATCATGCGGTACATCGTATTCGCCATCTTCTATAGCCAGGTTCAGCTTTTCCAGTATCAGTTCTTTATCCGATTCTGTTATGGTTCCCGATAGTTTTTTAAATGTTATCAATGCTCCAAAGTCGCTCATTTTTTTCTGTTTTATATGGTTTTGTAATCTGTTTTTTAGTCTACCACCGTCAACCCGGCTGTATTCTTCTTGGCTATGGCCTCATACACCCCATCCCACAGGGCTATGCGGTGCTGTAGCGATAGCAGTGTAGCATCCTCCGCCTCGTTCCAGTACTGCTCATTATCGCCACACAGGTTGGCTGTCATTTGCAGTGCCAGGTGGCTGTGGTGGTCGCCATCTACCTCTATGTGCCGCTCCAGGTAGTATTTGAATATATCTACGCTGCCCGGAAAGTTCTTGTGTATGTCATTTATGATCGACAAAAACATAGCCGGTATCAGGTCCTCCCTGCCAAATGTAAATATGGCTGCCTGCAGGTAGTCTTTGTTGCTGCCTATTACATTAAAGGTAAACTCCACAAACTCCCGCGCATGGCTCGGTGTTGCCGATGCCGCAAATGCCTTATCAAAATCCCGCGTGCTTTGCAGCACATCTACAAACCAGCTTATCTTGCTTGTATCTGCCCCGCACTGCCCCATGGCATCCAGGTATAGCTCAAAGTGGCTCTTGCGGTTGCCCTGCAGGTCTACATCGGCCTCTTCGCCCACTACTATTTCGTTTATCAGGTGGCGCGTGTCTGCACTGCCCTTCGGGAACCACGGCACGGTAGTACACGTCAGGTTGTTTTGCAGCGCTTTCAGCAGCGACATAAAATCCCACACCGCATACACATGGTACTCCATAAACAACCGCAGGTCCTCTATATCCTTTATTACTGTGTACACCTTGTGGTTTATTATCTGCTCTCGCAGCGGTTGTGTGGCACGCCTTATTCTTTCTATATGTTCCTTCATACTATTCGCTATCACGGGCTTTTTCATTGCCCGGTTTCTTTAAACAATCCCTGCAGGCTTTTGGTTCTGCTTTACATAAATATCAATTCCCTGCTACTACAGCTGCATAAAATAGTAACAATGGGCGTATCCCATGCTAAGCATGGGGCAGGGCTGTATGTTGCTAGTCCTCGCTTCGCTGCGGGCAATACATTTCCATCCCTTGCGCAAGGCCACGGCGCGCTGTTCCATCTTTCTATGCTGAGTCGGCCTGTCGGTAAGATCCGGTCTGCCATTGTCGGCTCATTTACCTTCAGGCTGTCGGTACTTTCCAACCTATGCCGTTGGTAAAAATATCAGCGGTTTTCAACGGTACTCCCGTAGTCGGCCTGTCGGTAAAATCCAGTCTGCCATTGTCGGCTCTTTTACCTCCACGCTGTCGGTACTTTTTAACCTATTCTGTCGGTAAAAATAGCAACACTTTTCAACGGCACTTCCGTAGTCGGCCTGTCGGTAAAATCCTGCCTGCTATTGTCGGCTCTTTTACCATCAGGCTGTCGGTACTTTTAAATCCATTCTGTCGGTAAAAACAGCAACACTTTTCAACGGCACTCCCGTAGTCGGCCTGTCGGTAAAATCCTGCCTGCCATTGTCGGTTCTTTTACCTCCACGCTGTCGGTACTTTTAAATCCATTCTGTCGGTAAAAATATCAACGCTTTTCAACAGCATTCCCGTAGTCGGCCTGTCGGTAAAATCCGGCCTGCCATTGTCGGCTCTTTTAACTTCATGCTGCGGGTAATGGGACTTGTCAGATTAGGTTCTCAAAATTCATTTCTTGCTATGGTTGCCATTTTTCATCTCTTACTAGAGCCCCCTACCCTTTGCTTTGTCTTACATTCACTCCCGTAGCTTTTCGTGCTCTTTCAGGAATTTGATTAGTCCATGAGTCATACAAAAAAGATCGCTTAAAGCATAAAGCCCACGCGCTAATGTAAATCATGCTCCCATTGTAACTCTAGCAAAAAAGGCGGCGAAAATGCAAGAGTCGTCTAAATGATTGATTTCCAATTTGTTTGATGGGTATGTAAAAAATGTTATCTGCCAATTTTTGATCAGGTTTTGGTAGTAAATATATTGCTCCTTGTTTTTATTGACTTTGCTGCTATAGAATAATCATTAAAGTAGAAATATTGTTCATATAATTGCCTTGCTTAATAAATAGCTAGTTAAATTCTAAAATTACTTTATATAAACCACAACTTTAATGAAAGTCATTTCATTGCGTGGGCCTGAAAATTCTGGCAAATCGCATACGATTAATACAGTATATTCTTATCTGATTCGAGAAGGATTTACACAGGTTCCTGACAATTACAGGGATTTAGGAAATTTTCAACGCGATAAGGACTTTACTGATATACTGTCGAAGGATAAATTGATAATAGGGATAGTAGGATTAGGAGATTACCAGAAAGGCATTAATAGGTTACAACGACTGATTGATAATTTATTTAAACAGGGCTGTATGGTTGTAATTTGCGCATCCCGCAATAATGCCGTTTTTGATAATATGGTTACCGTTTTTGGTAATTATGTTTTTATTGATAAAACTATGTCAACGGGCAATAGCAATAACAGAATTGTTAATGCATATGATGCTCAGCAAATTGTTAATCATATCTAAATCATGAAGTATGTCTTTCTTTGATTCAGTTGTTGCACCTAAATTTTTTGCGGTTTTACTTAAAAATACAGAGTATTCATCCTGGAGTAATCTAAACCAAAAGGAAAGTGAGCTGGTTTTTCCTTGGCCCGATCTAAATATACGAGCCACTCAATCTCAGGCAGATATTTATATTAGTGTCACTCAAGCATTTCCTGATTTGGACTTAAAGAGTATTAAAAGTATCTCGGAATCTATTATAACCATTACAAAGGTCAAAGCCAATCATGGCATTATTGCATTTAATGAATCTGGTATGATAGAACGAATTGGAATTGTTTCCAATGAGTTTGCAATGAATCAGTCCTTATTGGTAAAATGGGAAGATGTAGAATTTGAGCCGAAAACTCTTTTTGGTTTAATAGATATTAATCAGGAAATTCAGCCTATAAGTAAAAGAATATTAGATAAACTGGAATTGCCTGTAGCTTTACAGTCTGAAGTATTAAAGATTTCGCAACTAAATCATAAGGATAAGGTAGAAATTTTTGATATTGAAGAATTTAAACAAGAAGAAGGAGGCAAAATTAAATTGTTTTATGGCACTAATAGAAACAATACGAATGCTACTGATATCAATGAAAGATACGGTTCCAATCTCAGTGATCTTAAATATGGAACATGCACGGTAAGCATTCCACAAGGGCATACACAAGGAGAAATAGAACGTCCTTTCAGTTTTTGGGTTTGGAAATTAAAGGAAAATGAAGAGCAGCATATTGTACTGAAAGATATGGAAGAACTCCCTGAATCGGCTTTTTTTGAAAAACTCAAAACTGAGTTTTCCGGGCAGGATGATAAAAGTGCATTAATTTTTATCCATGGGTATAATAATAGTTTTGCTAAAGCCGCTATGCGTACTGCCCAAATCGCCTGGGACGTACCATTTAATGGGATAGCCGGGTTTTATAGTTGGCCGGCGGAAAGCAAAGTGTTGGCTTATTTTGATGATATTGAACGTGCTGATGCCTCTATACCCCAGTTTACTTCATTTATAGAAGGAATAATACAGCGTACAGGGGTGCAAAAACTGCATCTTATAGCGCATAGTATGGGTAACAGGATTATGGCTACCACTTTAAAAGACCTATCCAACATTGCCTCCATGTCTCAGCAATTAAAAATTATACAACAAGTTGTACTAGCAGCTGCCGATATAGATCAGGATGTTTTTAGAAATTCAATCTTACCCTCTCTTAAAAATATCCCGGCTCATAAGACGATATATTCATCTGACAAGGATAGCGCACTAAATATATCTGCCATAGTAAGGTCTGGAAGACCAAGAGTTGGGCATTCGGGTACAAACTTATTTTTAACAAATAGCATTGATACTGTGGATGCTTCAAATGCACCTTCATCAGGAATTAATCACAGCTATGTTTTTGATACGAAAGAATTACTAACTGATCTTCATTATTTATTAAATAAGGGGCTTGCTCCGGCAGATAGACGATTAAGACGAAAGGTGAAAAATGGGCTTGAGTTTTGGCTTTTTCCACAGTAATTACTAGCTGGGAAGTTCGTAATAGCTATCAATTGAATCATTAAAACCATAGTTCAGACAATTGAAGGCACCATCCTCACACCACACTTTCCACTACTTCTTCTGCCAGGCCAAAGCTCAGCGTCATACCCGCGCCACTAAGGCCGTTTATGATATGTACGCCGCTTTCAGGCGAAGCTACAAACTCTGTTTTGCCTTTTAGCTTAGGGTATATACCATTCCAGGTTTGCCCTATCTGCGGGTTTTGTATTTGGGTAAAGGTCTTCAGGTAGCCAAGTATCAATTGGTTGATGTCGTCCCTGTCAAAAGGGTCGTGTACCAGGCCGTACTCATGCGAGTCGCCAATTGTTATTTCACTCAGTCCGTTTTGCGATATCATTACATGTATGCCCCATTTCACATGCTCAGGCAGTTCCCTGTCGTAGCGTGCCTGCAATGCAGGTAGCGATGCACAGTCTGCAAAGGCTCCGTAGTGTGTCAATGTTAGCCCCGCGCTCAGCGCCGGCCCTGTTTGCCAGTTATTGTCCTGCGCCACGGTGCGCAGCATCTGTAGCTTGCACTTGGTAATACCACTGGCAGCAAATGTTTCCGGGTACAGTGTTTCAAAGTCAGCTCCGCTGCATACGAATAGTATATCAGCCTCAAACACCTGCTTGCCCGAGTGTGCTTTCCCGTTTTCTATACGAGATACCGCCATGTTGAAATGGAATTCAATACCGTATTTTTTGCTCAGGTATGCAGGTAGTTTTTCTATGGCTTCCCTGGGGTCTACTATCAGCTCCGATGGGCTGTATAGGCTGGCCTTCAGTCCGCTTGGGTTGGTAGCAGGCGACTTGGCAATCGCTGCTTCGGCGGTCAGTATCTCGCAGTGCCTGTGTGCGTGGTTAGCTGTGTGGAACTCTTCTATCACAGCCAGTTCATCATCATGGTATACATTCAGCATAGAGCCTGCTTCGCTATACCAGATGCCACCCTCATCACAGCTTTGCTGCCATATCGCACGCGAGCGGCTTGCACGCTCGTATAGCTTGCCCAGTGGTTGCCCTATAGGCCACACCATGCCAAAGTTGCGTATAGAGGCACCCACGGCCTTTTCATTTCGCTCAAATACCTTTACGGCATATCCTTTTTCTGCCAATGCCCTGGCTGTTGCCATGCCTACTATGCCTGCGCCTATTACTATTGCTATTTTACCCATGATTTTGTTTCGGTATTTTCCGGCTGAAATATAACAGAGAAAATGTTGTCAGCACTATGCCAATGATACTTACTGCATACAATGCTTCAATAAAAAAGTTGGAATAGCTGATGGCGCTATGCCCGAAGTTCTTGTATAGCAGCACACCTATGCTGCCCAGGTAGCCAAAAGAATCGGCTATATATATCAGGAACCCTACATTGGCCGCCTTGCGCGAAGAGGCTATCAGCCGCTCAAAGAATACTACATTGAATGGTATGTAGCCCAGGTATAGCCCAAAGCCTGTCAGCATTACCCAATAGAAAGCAGGTATAAACCCATGCGTAAATCCATAAGTCGATAGGCCCGCTATCGCCAACCCGCCTATCACCATATAGTGGTTTACCTGTAGCGCACGGAAGTTATTTTTTATCAGCATCATCAGGCTCATACAGCCTAGTATGGCTATTGCTATGGGTGCTTCTGTCGTGGTAAAGATCGAGGCATCGTTATAGCCTAGTTCCTGCCATATATCTGCGGCAAAGTTGTCGCGGAAATCGCGGATAACGGATAGCAGCACATACGCCAGTACCAGCATTACTATACCGGGCAAAAAGTGGGAAATGAAATCTTTGCGCTCTGCCTTGCTCATCGGCAGTCGCGGAGAGCGTAGTGCTTCATCTTCTTTTTTGGGCGCGGGTATCTGCTCCAGCAGGAACACCGCCACCAGCATCGGTACAAAAAATATCATAGCCGTGGCAAACGGCATCCAGTATTCTGTCACACCCATATCTTTCATCAGCCACTTGCCCACGCTCTTTACAAACCCCGAAGAGAATATAAAACTGACTGTAAGCACGCTGCCCATAAATTCTGTGGCGCGCCTGCCCTCCAGGTACGAGAACACCAAACCCCATACCATGCCCAGCGGTATACCATTGATAAAAAAGCAAAGTATGCTGTACGGTGCAGGTACAAATGGCAGTATCAGTAAGCCTATGGCCGATGAAGATATAAGGCCGATAATGCCCAATGCCCTGTTCTGGTGCTTTATCTCCGATACTACGCGTATGCCTATAAACTTACTTAGCGTATAGCCTATCAGCTGTGCTATTACAAACAGTATTTTGATATTGATGCCTGCATACATTTCACCATCAAATGTGGCCGCGGAAAATGGCTTGCGGAATGCATACATGCAGCTGTAGGTGCAGAACGAAATGACAGCTGCATATATTGCTATCAATACGGTAGAACTCTTTTCTAGCTTCGGCAGAAGCGGCTTTGGTATCTGCATTGCGTCTGTTGCATCGATACTACTTTTTATGTGATGTAAGTGTCAACTGCGCTGCAAATCAAGAGGGCCTTACCGTTATTTATGTTATGCTTGTGTTAAGGAATTGGTTTTTCTTGCCTGCCACCTGTTTTTGCATGAATATTAGTTTATGGAAAAGCAAGACGCAATTGCCATAGCAGATGAGATAATAGCCCTGTATACACAAAAAGGAGGTGAAAATTACTCAGGTGAAAATATCACCCAACTGGAACATGCCTGCCAGGCTGCAGCGTTTGCTACACAGGACGGACAAAGTGAAGAGGTAATCCTCGCAGCCTTCCTGCATGATTTTGGTCACTTGCTGGATACCGGTCACGGCATGGATGGCTATGGCACTATGGACCACGAAGGAATAGGTGCAGCTAAACTTGGTGAATATGGCTTTTCTGATAAAGTGGTGGAGCTGGTGCAATCGCATGTGGCCGCCAAGCGTTATTTGTGCTATGCCAACCAGCGCTATTTCGACAATCTTTCCCATGCCAGTAAAATGACCCTTCAGTTTCAGGGTGGCCCTATGACATCCGTAGAAGCTGTGTCTTTTGAAGCCAATCCGCTGAAAACGCTGATTATCAAAATGCGTACATGGGACGAACAGGCCAAACTGGAAGATATACCTCTCCTTGATATGAGGTGGTTTCACAGCCTTATAGTATTACACCTGAATCGTTAGGGATTTTCCTGGCAAGAATCCGTTTGTAATTAACTCCGTATTTTTACCCCTTCTTAAACTCAAACACCGTAACCTCGGGCAATATACCTATCCTGCCCGGGTAGCCCAGGAATCCAAAGCCTCTGTTCACATACAGGTATTGTTTGCCCTCCTGGTACAATCCCGCCCACTGCTTGTAGGCAAACTGCACAGGGCTCCATTTTATCCATTTGTTCTCTATGCCAAACTGGAAGCCGTGTGTGTGGCCGCTAAGCGTCAGGTCTATGTCTTTGTATTCAGGTGTCACCTGTGCATCCCAGTGCGATGGGTCGTGGCTCAGCAATACTTTAAATGGTACATCCTCTGTGCCTTTATGCGCCAGCGGCATTTTGCCGTATTTGGGGAAGTGCATTTTCGCACCCCAGTTTTCTATGCCCAGTATCGCTATTTTCTGGCCATCGCGCTCCAGTATGCGGTGCTCGTTCATCAGTATATCCCAACCCATTTCTTTATGGGTGTTTACCAGCTGCGCAAAGTTGGCTTTTTTTGCTTCTGCACTGTCCCACTGCACATAGTCGCCATAGTCGTGGTTGCCTGTTATGCTATATACGCCGTGCTTGGAGCTCAGCTTGCTGAATATCGCTTTGTAATCCTTCATTTCCGTAGCCTCATTGTTTACCAGGTCACCGGTAAAGCAGATGGCATCGGCATTCAGCGCATTTATTTTTTGTATCACTTCTTCTATCGGGTGGCTGCGCGTAAAGGAGCCTGAGTGTATATCGCTCAGCTGCACCAGCGTAAATCCGTCAAAAGCCTCGGGCAGGTTGGGGAAGTTGATGGTCACTTTTTTAAACTGGTAGTTATATGCATTATTGATGGCGCCATATATAAACGCGCCAAAAGGTACGGCTGCCGCGCCAATGGCCAGCTTGTTCAGGAAGGCACTGCGCGAAACACGCAGGGCTTCTTTATCTGCCGGGCCGGATACATAGTTGATCGCTGTGCGGATAACACGGGTAATGTCTTCACCCAAAAATATGATGGCTGCTACCAGCTTGGCTACCGTAAATGCGATAAAAAGCGTGGCAAATATGGCTTTTGCCTCCCTCGACATCTGGTACTGCCCCCAGCTGCGGAAGCTGATAAAGGCTATCCACATAAATGTAGTAATGGCGAGGTAAGTGGCAATCGCCACCTTTCTGCTCACCGAATCAGGGGCAAAAAGGTTCTTTATTCCCATAAAACCGTATACTTCTACCAGTACCAGTATCCCGAAAGCAATTGCTACTCTAACCATATATTTTTATAAAACTTTTATCTCAGACGGTTTGTTCCGAAAAATATTTGAAAATTGCACCTTAATTAGTTTACATATACTTATACACGTTGAGCAAGATTGTAATATTCTCACTTATTCTAATGTCTTCGTTATTTGCACATGCAGGCGACAAAGAAAAGACTTTTACCCGATGTGATACCGTGCGCGGCAGCCTTAGCCCTGAAAGGAGCTGCTACGATGTGAAATATTATGATTTGAGTGTAACTGTAGATACCCTCAAGCAGTCTATCTCCGGTGTCAGCAAAATACAGTTCCTGGTGACGGAGAGCTTCGATGTGATGCAGATAGACCTGTTCAGCAATATGATCATCGACCAGATAGAGTTCAACGGCACTACCATGAAGTACCGCCGCGATTGCGATGCGGTGTTCGTGTACTTCCGTGGCGAGCTGGCACAGCGCAAGGGCAACATAGTAACATTGAACGTTTACTACCACGGCTATCCTATTGTGGCCAAAAGGGCACCGTGGGATGGTGGCTTCATCTGGAAGACCGACAACACCGGCAAGCCATGGATATGCACCGCAGTGCAGGGCATAGGTGCCAGCGTATGGTGGCCTACCAAGGAATACCTGGGCGATGAGTGCGATAGTATGCGTATGCGCATCACGGTGCCGCAGTCACTGCAGGCTATATGCAATGGTAAGCTGGAAAAAGACGAGCCG
>DLGO01000017.1:13800-15363 GCA_002482725.1 Bacteroidetes bacterium UBA7692
AAGCCGCAGGACAATGGCGTGCATACCCAAACGTGGTTCATCAGTTACCCTATCAATAACTACAACGTAACGCTCAACATAGGCAACTACGCCCACTTTGGCGAAATCTACACCTACCGCGATGGCGAAAAGCTGAACCTGGACTATTACGTGATGCCTTACAACCTGGAAAAGGCCAAGGCACAGTTCAAGCAGGTGAAGCCGATGATGGAATGCTACGATAAGTTCCTGGGTAAATACCCTTTCATGCGCGATGGCTACAAGCTGGTAGAGACTCCCTACCTGGGTATGGAACACCAGAGTGCTATTGCCTATGGCAATAATTACAAAACAGGCTACCTGGGCAGCGACTACTCCAAAATTGGCCTTACGTTCGACTATATCGTTATCCACGAGTCCGGCCATGAGTGGTGGGGCAATAGCGTCAGCTCAAAAGATGTCGCAGATATGTGGATACACGAGAGCCTGTGCACCTACACCGAGTCTATGTATGTGGAGTGTACCAGTGGACCAAAGGTGGCTCTGCAATACATCAATGCCAAAAAGCCTGGTATCGGAAACGATAAGCCTATGCAAGGGCCTTACGGTGTTAGCCAGGAGGGCGATGGCGATATGTACAACAAGGGTGCTTTGGTGTTCAATACCTTCCGCTATGTGGTAAACAACGATGCCCTGTGGTGGAGTACTATCAAGGGCTTGTGCGATACGGCTTTCAAATACAAGACCGTAGATGCAAAGGAGTTTATGGACTACATCAACAAAAAAACCGGTAAAAACCTCAACACTTTGTTCAGCCAGTACTACCAGCATGCAGCCATTCCGCAGTTTACTTACTCTCTGAAAGAAACAGGCAAGAAAAAGTACACGCTTACCTACCGTTGGCATACGGATGTGGCAAATTTTGATATGCCGGTAAGTTTAGACCTTGGTTCGGGAACTTTTGAGCGGATTAATTGTACTAATACTACACAAACCCGCGAGTTGAAGATAAACAGGGCAGAGAAGTTCAGGATAGAAGAAGACCTTGCATATTTCAAGGTAGTTAAATTATAAAAGGGGGAGAAGCAATATGGAGGTGGAAACAATCCAGCAGTCGGAGTACTTTACAGTATCTCCGGGCAAGTTTTATAAGACATTTTTAGATAGCGATGAGCATGCGATATTTACGGGCGCGCCTGCCAATATAGATCCTGTGGTGGGCGGTTCTTTTTCTGTGTTCGACGGGTTTGCCACAGGGCAGATAGTAGAGCTGGAAGAGGGCAAAAAGATAGTGCAGAGCTGGCGCATGGAAGAGATAAACTGGGATGAGAGCCACTACTCCATAGTGACGCTCACGCTATATCCTAAAAATGGTGGCACGCTGTTGGAGTTTACCCACAGCAATGTACCTGCTGATAAGGTAGATGTATTGGCCGCAGGCTGGGTCGACTACTATTGGGAACCGCTAAAGAATTATTTTGCATCTTTAAATTAAGCACAATGGGCGAAGTACAGGGCATACATATTAAGCATACAGGTAAAATGGGTTTCGATGCCTTTCAGAATGGGCATGTAATCAAACTT
>DLGO01000017.1:15386-18219 GCA_002482725.1 Bacteroidetes bacterium UBA7692
AAAGCGGCGGTCAGGACGCGGGCGTTCGCCCAAAGGCACTGATACTTACTTCACTGGCGGGCTGCACAGGCATGGACATAATATCGCTGCTGAATAAAATGAAAGCGACCTATAGCGATTTTTCCATAAGCGCAGAAGGCGACCTGACAGAAGAGCATCCCAAAATCTATAACAAGATTCGTTTGGTCTATTCGATAAAAATAGACTCGCCGGAAGACCGCGCCAAAATGCAGAAAGCCGTAGACCTGAGCCAGGAAAAATACTGCGGTGTCAGCGCCATGGTAAAATCCTTCGCCGACCTGCACATAGAAATCAGGTACGTATAACTGCGCTAATCCGTACGGTGTATTCCTCTCCGTGGTTTGTGTCCTCACAAAACACAATCAGACGTAATTCCCGTTTGTATTCGACCTCTTAAATTATCGGTTATGCTGTTGAAGATATTTCGCTGAATTGGCTTCAAATGCAGTAATTGCCTATCCCACCTTGATTACTTCCCTCTCCGTTATCACATACACCTGATCATCTTGCTGCACCTGCAGGTCAGCCAATCCGGTAAACTTGCCGAATGATGGCAAAATGGCAAACGTATTGGTAAAGTAAAAACAAGGCAATCTTAGGATTTGCCTGCCCGCGCCCCTTATTTTTACACCAGGGTGAATATGCCCGGTTATGTAATATTTATCGTCCTCTATCACTTTGGGTAGCTCATGCGCAAAGGTGATATCGCCCAGCATAAACTCTGATTTGTGTACCTCTACACCAATCTCACTATATCGTTTTACAGGTAGTATATCGTGGTTCCCCTTCACCAGGTGGAAGGCGATACCCGGGTACTGCAGGCGCCATAGTTCAAACACATCTATCTCTACATTATCCGCACTGTGGAAGAGGTCACCCACTATAATCAGCTTATCCGCTTTATATTCTATCAGTAGCCTGTTCAGTTTTTCCAGCTCTACATACGCGGCTGCGGTGGGTATCGGCACCCCGCTCTTGCGGAAGTGCTGCGTCTTGCCGATGTGCACATCCGACAATATCAACGCGTGCTGCTCCTGCCAGTAAATGGCCTTTTCTGTAAGTAGTTTAAATGTACTGTTCCCTGTGTTGTGCAGCATAGCTTCTCCCCGAAAATAACAAATGGATGATATAGTACGGCTTTCCCTGCAGGCTTATTAAGCTTTTTTTATTTAAGCACGTTCAGCTGCATCTTCTTTATCCGGTCTTCCAGTTCCTCGCTGCTAAGGCTCTGCCTCAGCGAGTCTACCTTTATAGGGAAAGCAAATGGTGTTATCTGCTCTGTTTCTACCAATATGATGTTGCCCTGCTGTATACGGTGCAGTGCCTTCCGCAGCCGCACTTCTTCTATCTGGTCAAAAAATACAGCATTGTACGCCTGCCGCAGCAGCAGGTTGTTTGGCTCATGCTCGCTGAATACTGTGAAGAGCAGCGAAGACGATGCCTGCAGGTGCTTCGCCGCCTTGTGGTTGCCCGGCAACCCCTGGAATATCAACCCCGATATCACCGCTATATCCCTGAATTTCCGCTTGGCCATTTCAGTAGCGTTGATGCTCTTTTGTATATCCTCTATCAGGTTGTCGGAGGAGAAGAGGGCCTTCAGGTCCATGCCTGGTTCCAGTATCTTCTGGTCGCTCAGCAGTTCCAGCCCGTAGTCGTTCATGGCTATCGAAAAGGTAAGCGGCTTCAACTTGCCCAGGCGGTATGCCAGCAGTGCACCCAGCACTTCATGTATCTGCCGCCCTTCAAACGGATATATGAACAGGTGGTAGCCATCCCGCGTTTTTATCGACTCTATCAGCAACTCATCTTGTTTCGGTACCTGCGATATTTTTTCCTGTAGTTCAAACAGTGGTGCCAGCTTCTTATATTCTACAGGTATACCTTTCTTGCCTTTCGGGTCTTTGCTATACTCGCCTGCCTCTTGGTATGCCACCCGCAGCACCGCTCCCAGATTGGCCGATAGCGGCATGCGGCCTCCCATCCAACTTGGCACCTGTGCTTTTTTCGCATTCGATTTGCGCACCAGCACGGTCATATCTTTTATAGATACAAACGACAGTGTTTTCCCCGCGAGGGTAAATGTATCACCCGCTTTTAGCCTGGCCACAAACCATTCCTCTATCATGCCTATGTACCCACCTTTCAGGAACTTTACCTTTAGCGAAGGGTCGCTCACTATGGTGCCTATGTTCATGCGGTGTCGCATGGCCATGCGCCGGTTCAGTATTTTGTGGATGCCGTCTTCTATCTCTACTTTCTTAAACTCATCATAAGCTTGCAGGCTATTGCCACCTGTGTTCAGGAAGTTCACGCACCAGTTCCACTCTGCCTGTGTTATATCCTTGTATCCATAGGTCGATTTCACTTCGGGGAATATTTCAGATGGCTTGTACCCATCGCCCACCGCCAGCGTTCCCAGGTACTGTATCAGCACATCGTAGGCATTTACCACCGGCGTGCGCTGCTCGGTTATATTGGCTTCCACCGCTTTTTTCAATGCAGCGGCTTCTACCAGTTCCAGCGAGTGGGTAGGTAGAAAGTAAATAACAGATGTTGCATCGGGGCTATGCCCACTGCGCCCCGCCCTTTGCAAAAAGCGCGCAACGCCCTTTGGCGAGCCTACCTGTATTATTGTATCCACCGGGCGGAAGTCCACCCCCAAATCCAGGCTGGATGTGCATACCACTATTTTTAGTATCCCTTGGTGTAGGGCATCTTCTATCCAGTTGCGCATCTCCGCATCTATAGAGCCGTGGTGCAGCGCTATCAGTCCTGCCAGCTCGGGGTAGTTATCGAGCAGGGCGTGGAACCA
>DLGO01000151.1 GCA_002482725.1 Bacteroidetes bacterium UBA7692
AAAATAAGGCGCATTGGTCGATATAGTGAAGATTGGGTTGCGCATGATTTAGGTTTTGACAGTATTAGGAATAACATGTGTAATGATGGTGTTTATATTTTCATGTATTCCAAATACATGTGGTGAAATAATGAGGCACAAAACGCTTTACTTTGCCCAACTGATTTTTTAAAAATAGCCGGTTTGAATTTTGAGTTTTTCTTAGTGCGGAAGATTGCGTTTCATACACGCAATACATTTTCCTCTTTCATTATCCGCATAGCGCTGGCTGCGGTGGTGCTGAGCGTGAGCACTATGATTATTGCCACATCACTGGTAAATGGATTTCAGACAGAGATACGGAATAAGGTATTCGGTTTTTGGGCGCACCTGAACATAGTGCCATTCAGCCTTACGAAATCGATGGGGCAGGATGCAGTGTACAAGTACCAGGATTTTTATACCGATAATAAGCTGATACCCGAAGCAAGGCATATACAAGCTACTGCCATGAAGGGCGGATTGCTGAAAACAAAGGAGGACTTTGAAGGGATAGTGATGAAGGGAGTGGGAGAGGACTTCGACTGGAGCTTCTTTAAGGCCTACCTGAAGAAGGGGAGCATTATATCGGCAGACAGTACAAAATCGCAAAGGGATATACTGATATCTACTACTACTGCCAACAGGCTGAAGATAGGCGTAGGCGATAAAGTGGTGGTAAACTTTATGGATAAGAGCATACGCACCAGGCCATTTAAAGTATGCGGTATATATGAAACAGGGCTGGATGAATTTGACAAGCAGTATGCCATAGTAGATATAAGGCTGATACAGGACCTGAACGGCTGGGGAAGGGATTCTGTGGGAGGATTTGAGGTGTTCCTGAAAGAGCAGAACCTGTTTAAGGATAGGAGCAAAGCATATTTCCTGACGCTGTTTGGCGGACTGCTGGATAAGGCGGAGTTTGAGAAAATGAAGGAAGACCCGATAGACAGGATAGGCAAGGATATATACTTCCGCTTGCCAAATAATGAGCTGGATGTGCAGACTATAAAATACCTGAACCCGGGCATATTTGACTGGCTGGAGCTGCAGACCATGAACGAACTGATAATACTGACGCTGATGATACTGGTGGCTGCGATAAATATGATGACGGCCCTGCTAATACTGATATTGGAGCGTACCAATATGATAGGTATAATGAAGGCGCTGGGCATGTCGGACGAGTCGCTGCGAAAGATGTTCCTGTACTATGCCGCGCTGATAGTAGGTGGAGGGCTGGTGCTGGGCAATGTAGTGGGTATAGGATTGTGCCTGATACAAAAGTACCTGCATGTGGTGAAGCTGCCACAGGAGTCGTACTACATAAGCGAGGCTCCGATTGCACTGAACCTGCAATGGATAGTGGGATTGAATGTGCTGACGCTGGCGATTTGCCTGCTGCTGCTATTGCTGCCTGCCAGGTTTGTATCAAAGATATCGCCTGTGAAAGCTATACGGTTTTCATAGATGCGGTTTGTAATATTGCTTCCCTGCCATTGAAGCTGTTTTAATTCATCTCAATAATTTGTTTATGGCTCTTTTCAGCTTCAACTTCATCAGTTTTTTTTGCCAGAGGAGTTCCACTATGGCTGCAAAAACCTTCTTCGGTTCGCTAGAAAATAGCCTATAAACAATTTTACCAGTTAAATCAAAACAGCTTCTTATAATTTTACTGAGTAACTGTACCAATAAAAAGATGCCTACACATACCAACGCACTGATAAACGAAACAAGCCCCTACCTGCTGCAACATGCCCATAACCCCGTGAACTGGATGCCGTGGCGCGACAGCACCTGGGAGCAGGCGCGCAAAGAGAACAAGCTGGTAATAGTGAGCATAGGCTATAGCGCCTGCCACTGGTGCCATGTGATGGAGCATGAGAGCTTTGAGGATAGTGTGGTGGCGCAGATAATGAATGACCACTTTGTAAGCATAAAGGTGGACAGGGAGGAGCGGCCGGATGTAGACCAGGTGTATATGGATGCGGTGCAGATAATAACCGGGCATGGCGGCTGGCCGCTGAATGCGATATGCCTGCCGGATGGAAGGCCGATCTACGCGGGCACTTATTTCCCGAAGGAGAACTGGAAGCAGGTGCTGCTGTACTTTGTGGACTACTATAAGCGCGATGTGGCCTACCTGGAAGAGCAGGCAACAAAAATAACAGAAGGGATAAATGCACTGGATACTGTACCGTTTGGCGAAAGGGCCGCAGCCTTTGATAAAGCAGACAGGCTGAAAGTGCTTGAAAGCATAGTGGCACATATAGACTTCCGCGAAGGGGGGAGGCAGGGCGCACCTAAGTTCCCTATGCCGGTAAACTACCAATACCTGCTGAGCAACCACTACTATACAGGCGAGGAAGCTGCGCTGAAGGCAGTGAAGATAACGTTGGACAAAATGATGAAAGGCGGCATATACGACCAGGCAGGCGGTGGCTTTGCCAGGTATAGTGTGGACAGCACATGGACGGTGCCGCACTTTGAAAAGATGCTGTACGACAATGCGCAATTGGTATCGCTGTACAGCGAGGCATATACGCATACAGGCGATGAGCACTATAAACGGATAGTAGATGAAACGTTGGCTTTTATACAAAGGGAACTGACGGATAAGAGCGGAGGATTTTACTCTGCGCTGGATGCCGATAGCGAAGGAGAGGAAGGCAAATTCTATGTGTGGACCTATGAGGAACTGGAGCAGTTGCTAGGAGCGGACTTTAAGGATTTTCTGCTATGCTATGATGTGAGCCGCGAGGGTAACTTTGAGCATAAGAATAACCTGGTAAGGACAGACTACGCCTACGATGAAAGCAAGATAAGCGAATGGAAAGCACTGCTACTAAAGGAAAGGAGCAAGCGCATAAGGCCATCGCTGGATGATAAGATACTGACCTCGTGGAATGCGCTGATGTGCAAGGGGCTGGTGGATGCCTATAATGCTACGGGCAATTCGGAGTATTTGCACAGGGCAGAAGTGAATGCAAATTTCCTTGCAGAGAAGATGGTACAGAAGGATGGCAGCATACTGCGCAATCATAAGAACGGTGTATCGAACATAAACGGGTTTCTGGATGATTACAGCTTTAGCTGTGAGGCTTTCCTGGCGCTATATGAAACTACATTTGACGAGAAATGGCTGAAGCTGGCCGAGCGATTGGCGGCACATGCAATGGAGCATTTTTACAATGGAGAGAAAGGATTGTTTTACTACACCAGCGCAAAGGATGCGCCATTGATAGCGCGAAAGACAGAGACAGGGGATAATGTGATACCATCATCGAACAGTAGCATGATGAAGGTGCTGTTTCAGATAGGATTACTGACTGATAACAGGAAATATACAGAGATAGCCAATACGGCTATGACTAACTTGTATGAGAATGCTACGAAGTATTCGACCTTTTATGCGAACTGGGCGCTACTGTTGAACTACTGTATACAGGAACCTTATGAAATGGCGATAGTTGGTGCCGATGCTGTGAAGCTGAGAAAAGAGTTTGCCAAGCACTATCTACCGAATGTACTATACCTGGGTAGTGAGCATGAATCGAGTGTGCCGCTGCTTGAGGGTAAGTACAAGGCAGGAGAAACCTACATATATGTATGCAGGGATAAGCAATGCCAGTTGCCTGTAAAGACTGTGGCAGAAGCTTTGAAACAGATAAGGAAGTAGATGAGCAGCTTAGAATTCCACACCTATGTGTATGGGAATGCCCTTGAAAATAGCGAGGTTGTTTTCGTTAATACTACCGAAAATGGCATTGCCTGAAATACCTGCCTTGAGGCTGAATGCTATTTTTTTGTTGAACCAATATTTGCAGCCGATGGCACCGCCAAAGTTAATGCCATTATATGGACCGCCTTTTTGGAATAAAGCCGCATAACCCAGGTTGCCATCGAGGAATGGGATGATTCTTTTTCTGGCGAAGTTGACGCGGATAGCTGCGGACACAGGCAATAACAGATGACCTTTACCACCATCTAAACCTGACATAAGACCTAATGTAAAAAAGCGCGATACCCTATATGCCCCTGTGATACGGATGGAACCTTCAAAAGGTAAAGTCTCGTTACCGAAGTAAGGAATAACACCTACGTTGACAATTCCGCACCATCCTTTGTATGGAGCGCGGAATTTTTTGCGTTCAAGGGCAATAGAGTCGGTGGTAGTTTTGGGTGTGGAAGGGGCTTTGTTTTTGTTTTGGGCATGGCAATCAAGTGCGTTTATTGTTGCCACAATCATTAAGACTTTTAAAAATGAAACTTTTATCAGTTTAATCATTTCAGGTCTTCGATTTTGTCATAAAAGTCAAACTCGTGAATTATTTGAATCATATTACCCTTCATTCTATGCTCCACAGCCTTTTCTACTTTTCTGCCATAACAATTGAATGCCCAACAAGAATTTTTTTCAGAACATACTATTAGATAATTAAGTTTTGAACTCACTCCGTTGTTAATATATCCCCCATATAGCTCAATCATTTGAGCTATTTCTTTCCTTTGGTATTTATTAGAAATACCAGTAATGCAGAAATTTTTCTCTTGTATCTCAATATGTGGATCGACTTGGCAAAAGCCTTGGTTCAATATTTTTATCAGTTCATGCCCTGAACTTTTTACGTCATCAATTTGTGAGATGGATTGAAGAAACGCTTTTAGGGTATTTCCTTCTTCGGGAGTTATAATCCTATCTTCAAGGATGGATAGGATAAGATTATCAATCTCGTCATAAGGCCACGAATTCTTAAGTATGGAATTTTCCTGTATCCAATTTTTTAAATAATAAATCTCTTGTTCATTAATTTCATTATCAAAATTGATACCTTTAATAATACCGTGTAACTCTTGAATTTTTACTGTGAGTTTATCAAAATAAGGATTGCCGATTCTGTACTGATTGCATAACCATTTGATATCCTCTACTTCTTCCTGACTAAGTACTCTATCCTCTAAGGCTTGTTGTATTGACTTAAATATACTTGAATAAGGATTAAATGATTTAACTTCACTAAGTTCATCCATCCATTTTTCTAAACGATCTATTTCCTTTTCATTGATGATATTATCACCGTCAATTCCTTCAAGAATTCCGATAAGCGTATTAATATCTTTTTCAATTCTGGAGCGCTTGCAAAATTTGTCGTAGGTAGAGTTGTCAAAAGCATCGAATGTATCAAGGTTCATATTGAAATTTTAGCTGTTAAGATTAGTACTATTTTAATAATCATAAAAGCCTTTCCCGGTTTTTTTGCCCAGGTGGCCTGCGTTTACTTTTTGTTGTTGAATACGTGATGGACGGAATTTTGCCTCCTGATGGAATGCCTCGTATAGCGAAGAGGTAACTGCGAAGTTTACATCATTGCCGATGGTATCCATCAGTTTGAATGGTCCCATTTTGAAGCCTGTGCTTTCCAGCAGCAGGTCTATGTTTGCCATAGAGGCGGCATTTTCTTCCAGTATCTTCAGGCTCTCTACATAGTAGTGGCGTGCTACGCGGTTTACTATAAAGCCAGGCGAGTCTTTGCATACTACAAAGGTTTTACCGATACGGGTACATACTTCTTTCAGTGCTTCGATTACTTCAGGGGCTGTTTCGGCACCGGAAATGATTTCTACCAGCTTCATTAGATGAGCGGGGTTGAAGAAGTGCAGACCTGCCACGCGCTGAGCGTTGGGCGTGGTAGCTGCTATATGTGTAATGGCGATGGACGATGTGTTGCTGGCGAGGATAGTCTGGGGGCTATTGATAGCGGCCAACTGTTGGAACAATTGCTGCTTTACTTCCAGTTTTTCCACTACCGCTTCTATTACTAAATCGGCGGTAAGCGATTCGATCGCAGAAGCCCATTCTATTTTGCCAAGGGCTGCTGATTTTTCATCAGCGGTCAGCTTGTTTTTAGAAACAGCTGTGGCAAGGTTTTCCTCAATGGATTGTTTGGCTTTGTCCAGTTGGGCAGCATTGGAGTCGTATAGCTTAACCGAAAAGCCCGACTGCGCGAATACCTGCGCTATGCCTGCACCCATGGTGCCTGCACCTAAAACTGCTACTGTCTGAACTGCCATAATTATCTTATTGAAGTGCCGAAAATAGTTTTTTTTCCAAGCCCTGTATCTGCACAGTGTTGATATAAATGAAAAAGGCTACTGCATTGCAGTAGCCTCTCCCGAAAATATGTTGTGAAAATTACAAAGCTGCAATCTTAACTTCCTGTAGCGGAGGCAGGGAGCAGTCGAGCGATTTTGCATCCTTGCTCATGTTTTTGCCTTTGTTACCCAGGTCAAGGTTTACGAAACCTACATTACCATTGTTTTTGAAGCAGATGCGGTACTCGTCTTTCAACTGGCCGTTTGAGTTGCGGTAAGCGGGGTTAACAGCGCCATCGTACACCAGCTCGGGAATCTGGTCGCCGAAAAGCTGGGTGAACAACTGCCCGAAAGCCACTGTGCCATCTGCCTTTCCGGTGCCGCGCTGAATCTTGTTGTCGTGGAAGCTAACGCCACCTGCATACGGATCGTAGATGCTGTCTTTGTATGGCTTTTGAATAGACAGGTAGCTAATAACTGCTACGCTTATGGTGTTCTGACCAATGATTTCGTTGTTGAATACTTCGCAATCGTTGGTGGCCATAACCAGGATGCCTGTACCCGCAGGGATTTCTGCCACTACTGTGCCTTTTACCGCAAAGTTATTCACGTTGTTATTTACCACCTTATTGTTGTATATCCTGCAGCGGCTGCCGTTTTTGGCAGGCAGCTCAGGCAGGTCGAATACCAATATGCCGCCAGTGTTGCTGGTGCAGGTATTGTCGTACACATCTGCATCGGTGCTGTTCTCTATTTCTATGCCCGCCACGTTGTCGTGTACATTGCAGTTGCGCACTATGATGTTTTTGGACTGGCCCACATAGGCACCTGCATCGCTGCTGCCGAATATTTCGCAGTTCTCTATCAATACATTGTTGCAGCCTACGGGATACACTCCGTAAGAGCCGTTTGTGGTAGCGTGAAGTGCCTTCCAGCCCACTTTCAGGTTGCGGAAAGTGATGCCGTTTGCATCCTGTACTTTTATGCAATCACCTTTAGCATCCAATATGGTGAAGTCTTCCATTTTAACGCCATCGGCAGTAACGCGTATGCCTTCTGCACCGTCTTTCTGTCCCT
>DLGO01000071.1:0-9578 GCA_002482725.1 Bacteroidetes bacterium UBA7692
CGCTGTTTTTTTAGTTCACATGAAACAACTGATACTCTTTTTTTGTATTGCACTTGGCTCCGTAAATATGGCCCATGCACGGGCAAGCCATGAGCTGGATGACAAGTTTACTATAAGCGGCTACCTGAAAGACAGTGCAAACGGAGAGATGCTGTTTGGCGCTACTATATATATAGCAGAGGCAGGAAAAGGCGCGAGCAGCAATGAATACGGATTCTATAGCATAACCCTGCCTGCAGGTGTATATACAGCCAAGATATCGTACGTGGGATTTAAGACCAAGCTGGAAAGGATAAACCTGAACCGGGATTTAAGGCTGAATATAGCGCTGAACTCGAACGTGATAGAGTCGGAAGAAATAGTGATAACAGCAGATAAGAAAGCCAATGTAGAAAGCACCGACATGGGTAAGCAGGAGATAAAAATAGAGCAGGCTAAAAGCATACCTGCGCTGCTGGGCGAGATAGATATAATAAAGGTGCTGCAGCTGCTGCCCGGTATACAAAGCTCGGGCGAGGGCAATAGCGGATATTATGTGCGTGGCGGTGGCCCCGACCAAAACCTGGTGCTACTGGATGAGGCTGTAGTATATAATACGGGCCACCTTTTCGGGTTCTTTTCGGTGTTTAACGGAGATGCAGTAAAAGGCACTACTGTAATAAAAGGAAATATGCCTGCCAACTATGGTGGCAGAATATCGTCGGTAGTGGATGTAAGCATGAAGGAAGGCAACATGAAAAAATATGAGGTGGAAGGCGGCATTGGGCTAATCTCTTCCAGGCTTACTTTTCATGGACCTATTAAAAAGGACAAGGCATCCTTTATCATATCGGGCAGAAGGACCTATATCGACCTACTAACCAAGCCTATATTGAAGAATGTAGGCAATGGGAGCTTTGGTGGCAACGGTTATTATTTCTACGACCTGAATGCCAAGATAAACTGGCGCATAAGCGACAGGGACAGGCTATATGCCAGTGGCTACTTCGGGCGCGATGTGTTTGACTTTGCCTCACCTGAGGGAGGATTCAAATTCAGTTTCCCATGGGGAAACAGGACTGCAACGATGCGGTGGAACCATTTGTTTTCGGATAAGCTATTCATGAATGCTACTCTGTGCTACAATGATTTTAAGTTTTCGGCTAATACGCAATTCCAGGATGTGAAATTCAACATCAACTCCAGCGTGCAGGAAGCTACTGCAAAAGTGGACCTTGACTACTCACCTAAGCCGGGGCATTTCATGCAGTTTGGCGGTCAATACAACTACCACATTTTTACCCCATACAGGGCCAGCGGGAGTGCAGGAGGCGTGGAGTTTCAAAACACCAATAAATCGCCTAAGAGGGCACATGAAACAGCCCTATATTTCCTGGATGACTTTGACGCCAACAAATGGCTGAAGATAAACATTGGTATGCGTCTGTCACTATTCAACTTTGTAGGACCATTTACCAAAACAGTTTTTGACGAAGCAGGCAGGGCGGTGGATACGCTTGACTATAAAGCAGGCAAGAACATTAAAACCTACTACGGTATAGAGCCGAGGCTTAGCATGCGATTCAAATTAGATAAGCACTCCAGCATAAAGCTAGGTGTGAGCGTGAACCAGCAATATGTGCATCTGGTATCGCAGTCGAACACGACCCTGCCAATAGACCTGTGGGTACCCAGCAGCCTGAAAGTAAAGCCGCAAATGGGCATACAGTATGCGCTTGGATATTTCAGGAATTTCAAGGATGACATGTTTGAAGCGAGCATAGAAACTTACTTTAAAGATATGTACAACCAGATAGAGTATGGCGAAAGCGCGGTAGGCAATATAACTGTGGATGTTGAGGACCTGTTTACATTTGGCAAGGGCTACAGCACCGGTGCAGAATTCCTGATAAGGAAAAATGCAGGCAAGTTTACCGGATGGATTGGGTATACCCTTGGCTGGACATGGCGCAAATTTCCGGAGCTAAACAATGGCGAAACTTTTTTGGCACGATATGACCGCAGGCACGACCTGAGTGTGGTGGTGATGTATGAGATAAACAAGAAATGGAAAGTGAGCGGAACATTTGTATATGCCTCCGGGCAAAGGACTACCCTACCGGTGAGCTTTTACCTGCACGAGGGAGTTCCGCACTATGTATATGGCAAGCGCAACTGGTTTCAACTACCTGCCTACCACAGGCTGGACCTGGGCTTTACCTACACCATACCACACAAACGCAAATACTACAGCGACATAACAGTAAGTGTATACAATGCGTATAACAGGATGAACCCGTTTTTCCTATACCTGGATGCTAAAGGCAGCCTGACGGGAGGCACCAAGAGCAACGGGCAGCCACAGGACCCTAACTTCCGCATAGTGGCCAAGCAGGCATCGCTGTTCCCGATACTACCATCGATTACCTGGAACTTCAAATTCGGATTTAATGGCCCTAAGAAAAACAGAGACAAATGATGCGTACCATGATCACATATAAGTACCCTGAATTAAAAGGCTTTCTTTTAGCTATGACTGTTGTGGCTATCGGCATAGTAACAAGCAGCTGTGAGAAAGAGGTAGAGGTAAATATACCAGGCTCTGACAATGAACTGGTGGTAGAAGGCACTATAGAAAACGGGCAACCGCCACTGGTATTCCTGACACATACGGTAAATATATTTGGTGATATAAACCTGAATAATCTGGATGCCTACTATGTGCACGGCGCTAATATAAAAGTAGCCACCTCTGATGGTAAGGACTCTGTGCTACTACAGGAGTTTTGCCTGGATAACCTGCCACTGGCCCCTGATGAGAAAAAGAAGTTACTTGCCAGTTTTGGCTTTGAGCTGAAGGACTCTGCCAAGGTGCCTAATGTGTGTCTGTACTCCACGCCGGACCTTTTCAGCTGTGCTACGGGCGGTAGCTGTACTTTTGCAGGTAAGGAGCAGACTACGTATAACCTGACCATAGATGTAGATGGCAAAAGGCTGACAGCACAAACATCGATACCCCGTGCTATAGGAATAGACTCACTCACCATAAAGCCCCATCCAAATCCCGGATCTGCGGATTCCCTGGTTTCGGTAAATATCAATTTTTCGGTGCCTGACACCTTTGGCAATTTTGTGCGGTACTGGACCAAGCGGAACAAGGAGCCATTTTATGCACCACTGTCGGCCTCTGTGTACGACGATAAGCTGTTTATAGGGCTGAGCATAGCTTTGCCTGCGGAAAGGGGGCAGGCGCCGCGTTCTGACATTAATAACAGCACTTATTCCTACTTCTGGAAAGGAGACTCTGTGCAAATCAAATGGGCAAATATAGATAGCAAGACATACGACTTCTATTATACGCTGGAGAATGATGGTGGTGGCAGCCCGTTTTCTGCCCCTGTAAAGGTGAAAACCAATATAAAAGGAGGGTTAGGCGTATGGGCCGGATATGCCGCAAAATATTACTCTATCTACGTGCCAAAATAAATTTCAATACGACCGTTAATTTTTAAATAATCATTCAGATAAGATTTTGCAACCTACTATTTTATATATAGAAACAGCTACACCTGTTTGTTCAGTTTCCATATCCAGGGGCAAGGAAGTACTGGCACTGGAAAATGCAGCAGAGCCGAATGCACATGCCAGAATGCTGGCAGTGTTGATTCAGCGGGCGTTGGACAAGGCAGGCTTAAAGGCAAATCAACTGGATGCTGTATGTGTTAGCGAGGGACCAGGCTCCTATACAGGGTTGCGGATAGGATTTGCAACAGCCAAGGGGATATGCTATGCTGTTAACATTCCCCTAATATTGGTGAATACACTACAATCGCTGGCAAACAGAATAAGGGAGTCGGGAGAAATGGGAGAAGGAGCTATCATTTTGCCTGCGCTGGATGCACGAAGGAATGATGTGTACTGGAACTTGTATGATCAAAACCTGAGGGCCCTGTCGCAAACAAAGTGTAACAATGTAAATGATATAAGCGTAGTACTGCCGAAAGATAAAATTATAGTGTCGGGAGGGACAGGTGCCTTTAAATTTGATACAGCAGGTGCAGAGAAAAAAATGAATAATATTAAAGCTATAAGTATAGATGCTTCGTCTATAGGCCTCATGGAATCAGGGATTGCAGCATTCGAAAAAGGTGAATTTGCCGACCTTGCATATTGTGAACCATTATATCTAAAAGAGTTTGGAGAAAAATAAATATATACTGGATATGGAGCTTTAAGTTTCCACATAACATCCTCATAATGCTTCGTTAGCGTCAGTTTGCCAGCCACTTAGTTTCGTTAGCATGTCATTACGAATTGTTAAAACATTCTATTTTTTACAAATACGATGTTTAAACATTAGGTTGTAACGTTTATATTCGCAGTTCAATCATCAATCATCAATCATCAATAATATGAGCATCCGTCTATCAAAAGAAGTATTAGTACTTTCAAAGCCAGGTAATGAAGAACCAATAACAGTTAATTACGATTTGCTTCGCAGGGCTGTTTTAACATTACGTGCCATCAACCACCCACTACGTAAAGATATTATTGCCCTATTGGAGCAGAACGAAAAAATGACTGTTACAGACATTTATATTAAGCTACGTCTGGAGCAATCAGTTGCGTCTCAACATCTTGCGATATTGAGGAAAGCCAATGTTTTGCAGACAGAAAGGGATGGTAAATTTATTTACTATACCATTAACAAAAATCGCATATCTGAAATTATGCAGATTGTAGAGCAGCTGGCACAAGCCAACTAGTTGATTATTAAGGAATATAAATATGTATTCATTAATATCTAAATATTTGGTGGTTTAGGTTGTGAGTAGTTAAATTCGTTCTGCAAGCCAAAATGCAAGAACCGATGCCTCACTCTAAATTAAGCAATCTTAACGCAGCAGAACTGTCTAAGGCTAATACCTTGATTAGAGCAATAGCTCACCCTCTTAGGGTAAAGATACTTAACTATATTGGCCAAAATCAGCCAACTAATGTTAATAGCATCTATAAAGAGCTTAAATTGGATCAATCTATTACCTCGCAACATCTGCGCATCCTGAAAGATGCCAAGGTGCTTAATTCCACCCGGAAAGGCAAGGAGATTTTTTATGAAGTTTCCGTGGCTTACCTATCATCAGTAATGCTGATTGTGAAGCAATATTTCTAATTAATGATATCTTATTGGGATTAGATCCTAAGCAATAAAAGCAAAGCCTCTGAGTATTTTCAGAGGCTTTCTTATTTAAGTAATCAAAAGTTAAGAATTCATCGAAATCAGGAATTCCTCATTATTCTTCGAACCCCTCATTTGCGCTATCAGGAAGTTCATAGCTTCATCTGCATTCATGTCACTGATATGCTTCCTTAGTACCCACATGCGCTGCATTACATCTCTGTCCAGCAATAGGTCATCGCGCCTTGTAGAAGAAGACACCACATCAATAGCAGGGTATATACGCTTGTTGCTCAATCGGCGATCCAGTTGAAGCTCCATGTTACCCGTGCCTTTAAACTCCTCGAAGATTACCTCATCCATCCTGCTTCCTGTATCTATCAATGCAGTAGCCAGAATCGTAAGTGAACCTCCGTTTTCTATTTTACGCGCTGCTCCGAAAAATTGCTTAGGCTTGTGTAGGGCATTGGCCTCAACACCACCGCTCAACACTTTACCCGATGCAGGTGCTACAGTATTGTATGCCCTGGCCAACCTGGTAATTGAATCTAATAGTATTACCACATCGTGGCCGCATTCTACCAGGCGCTTAGCTTTCTGCAAAGCCACAGAAGCAACCTTTACGTGCTTATCAGCAGGCTCGTCAAATGTAGAGGCGATAACCTCTCCACGCACACTGCGCTCCATATCTGTTACCTCTTCCGGGCGCTCATCAATAAGTAGCACTATAAGGTACACTTCAGGATGGTTGGTCGCTATAGCATTGGCTATCTCTTTCAATATTGTGGTCTTACCTGTTTTAGGTTGCGCTACTATCATACCGCGCTGCCCTTTACCTATCGGTGTAAACAAGTCTATAATCCTGGTAGTAAGGCTACTTGAATTAGTAGATAGTTTAAATCGCTCCTGAGGGAATAGTGGAGTAAGGTAGTCAAACTGAACACGGTCCCTCACCTCTTCAGGTGTGCGGCCGTTCATTGTATCCACTTTCAAAAGGGCGAAATATTTCTCCCCTTCTTTCGGAGGGCGGATATATCCTTTTACCGTATCACCGGTCCTCAGTCCAAACAATTTAACCTGAGATGGCGATACATATATATCATCCGGAGATGAAAGATAGCTGTAATCGCTGCTCCTCAAAAATCCATAACCATCCGGCATCATTTCCAATACACCTTCACCCTCTATTATAGCATCAGACTCCACACTAAAGATAGGGCGGTTCTTTTGCTGCTGATTTTGCTGAGAGTATTGTTGTTGATTAGAATTTTGGTTTTGCCCTTGGTTCTGGCCTTGATTAGAATTTTGCTGCTGGTCCTGGTTGCGATTCTGACCCTGGTTATTCTCCTGGTTGCCCTGATTTCTGTTTTGCCCTTGGTTATTCTCCTGATTGCTCTGGTTTCTGTTTTGTCCTTGGCCTTGCTCCTGGTTGCCCTGGTTCCTGCTCTGCTGTTGTTCAGGATTATTTTGGCTTCTATTCTGGTTTTGTCCTTGTTGCTCTGGGTTATTCTGGTTCCTGTTCTGGTTCTGTCCCTGCTGGTCAGGATTATTCTGGTTGCGGTTCTGGTTATTGCCTTGTGGGTTATCACGGCGATCCCTGTTTTGGTTAGGGTTGTTTTGGCGTTGTTGGTTCCTCTCTTGCGTTGGAGCTGGCCTGTTGTTTTCTTCAGTTTTGGCCTCCGTAGTAGTTGCCACTTCTACTTCAGGTTTCACTTCTTCTGTAGCTGCAGCAGGTACTTCTTCCTTCACTTCTGCCTCTTCTTTTACTTTCACAGTTTTGGCAGGCCTTTCTGCTTTTACTTTAGCCGGTTTTTCTTCGGCTTTTGGTGCTTCGGTCTTTTCCTCTGTTACCGCTACTGCTTCCAAGGGTATTTCCGCCTGGGCTTCCACTACTGCTTCGGTAGTTTCTGTGGCCTCATCTTCTTTACCTTTTATAGGCTTGCGGGTACGTGGGGCTCTTTTTGGCTTATCGCTATCTGTAGTTTCTTTCACTCTTGTCGTTGCTTTAGTTTCACTTATTTTTTCTATCAATTGTTGTTTGTCCAACTTAGTATAATCCGCAATGTTCAACTGTTCTGCCAAGTCCTGTAGCTCTGGCAAAATCATATCTTTCAACTCGTTAATGTCGCGCATGTTTTTTATTTGATTGCAGAATTACACTGCTTAAAAATGTTTTGATTTACACAGCTCAAAATAGAGCCAAAGTTTTTCAGTAAAAAATTATTGGAGAGTAATTCTCGGGGAATCCTGTCGATGGGTCAACAGCAATTGCATTACAATTATAAAGTGGATTTTCGAAAGTGCAAATATTTAGCGCAAAAACTCTTTCCCAATTTATCCTATTAAACCACCATATTACATGCCAACACATAAAAAAAGCCCTCAATGTGTTGCAGTACAACAACTTTACGATTATATTACCATCCCTTTATCTTTATTAAAAAAATACTGTCATAACAAAAAATAGTACCCGTTAATTGAAGATACTTTTCTAAAATTGCGATATGCTCAATTTAAGCTTACAGCAAAAGCTGCTACAAAAACTTACCCCTCAGCAAATTCAGGTAATGAAATTGCTGCAGCTACCTGTGGCACAATTGGAGCAAAGGATAAAAGAAGAACTCGAAACTAACCCCGCTCTCGAAGAGAGCGAAGATGAGCTCGACTTTGCAGATAACACCGAAGATATCAATACCGAAGACCTGAACACCGACGCTGATTCCGAAACAGAAGATGCTATGGAAGCGCGCGAGGAAAAACATGACGAAGATAAGCTCCGCGAAGACGACGTAGACATTACCGAATACTACGACGAAGACGAAGAGGGTGTAGCAGAATACAAGCTGCAGGACCCCAGCGAATTTCACGACCCCGACGATGACAATAAAACCATACCTGTTGCGGTATCCAGTTCCTTCCAGGAGTTTCTGGAGTCTCAACTTGGCTTGCTCAATCTCAACGACCATCAGCTCGAAATAGCAGAGCACCTTATAGGTAGCCTCGATGAAGACGGCTACCTGCGCCGCAGCATTGATGCCATTGTCGATGACCTCGCTTTCCGCCAGAATGTAATGACCAGCGAAAACGAAGTGCTGGATATCCTTAGGCTAATCCAGAAATTCGACCCGCCCGGTGTAGGTGCCAGAACCCTTAGCGAATGCCTGCTGATACAACTGCTGCGCGAAGACGGCGAAATATCCGAACCACGCCGCCTGGCCATTCTTATTATAGAGAAGCACTTCGATATATTCGTAAAAAAACATTACGAAAAACTCGAAAGGGCGCTTGGCTGTGGCAACGATATGCTAAAGCACGCTGTAGAAGAGATCACCAAGCTAAACCCAAAGCCTGGTAGTGCTTTCAGCAGCGGACTTCAGGCCGAACAGTATATCATACCCGACTTTATTGTCAGCAACAGCAATGGCGAGCTCACCCTGTCGCTCAATGGCAAAAACATGCCCGAGCTGCGCATCAGCAACAGCTTCCGCGAAATGGTGCACGACTACAAGTCGAGCAAGATAAAGTCCAAGCAGCAGAAAGAAGCCATCCTCTTCATCAAGCAAAAGATAGATGCCGCCAAGTGGTTTATAGATGCTATTCATCAGCGCCAGCAGACCCTGCTCGTTACCATGCAGGCCATTCTAGAGTTTCAGTACAACTATTTCCTCACAGGCGACGAAGCCCGGCTGAAACCAATGATACTGAAAGACATAGCCGAAAAAACAGGTCTCGACATCTCTACCATATCCCGCGTGTCCAATAGCAAATATGTACAGACCGAGTTCGGCACCCTCCAGCTCAAATACTTCTTCAGCGAGGGACTGATGATGGAAGACGGCGAAGAGATAAGCACCCGGGAAGTAAAGAATATCCTGGAAAAACTTATTGGCGAAGAAGACAAAAGCGACCCTATCTCCGACCAAAAACTAACCGAGCTACTGGTAGAAAAAGGTTACAACGTAGCCCGCAGAACAGTAGCCAAATACCGCGAACAGCTTAATATTCCCGTTGCCCGTTTACGCAAAGAGCTGTAACCCTGACACCAAAATATTTTTCAGCCGTTTAGTGTCATTTTCGTAAGCTATCGTGCCATTTTTATGCTGATAATCAACTTCTTGTTTCAATCCCAAAATGACATCAAAAATAATTTTGATGTCACTTAGTGTCACCTCTGTGCCAACTTTCTATCGGTAAAACTTGCGGTATTTTTCCCTCACCACACTTGTTAAAAAATGGCGGTGGTTGGCGGTGAGTGGCGGAATTTGCACTTTTCAGCATGGGATTTAGCATTCTTGCGGTACTTTTATCGCCTATAATCCTTATCCAACAACACTTTAACCCAAAATCCTGACGGTAAAACAACCATCAAAAATGTCGGCTTTTTTACCGTCAGCCAGCCCAAAAAGTGGCGGTGGTTGGC
>DLGO01000071.1:9598-24860 GCA_002482725.1 Bacteroidetes bacterium UBA7692
ATTGTTAAAACCTGCGGTACCCAAATTGCGGTAGTTCTGTCGGTATTTTATTCCACACGCCGTCTTGCATTCCCCCGGTTTGTGTCCCCACAAACCGGAAACAAAACAAAATTCCCGTTTGTATCCCGGCTGTTAAAATCCGTGTCTTTCCGTGAAATCTGAGTAATCCGTGATCCAAAGAACGCTCCGGGTTATATTTCCAGCCACTAAGCTAACCGCATATCCCCTCAGCACTCTAGCAGAAAAGGCGGCAAAATTTTCAAACTACACTAACTATCTGATTTTGAATGCAATGGTTGTTATAGAAAAATCGTTAAAGCATCTTTTCGACCATGCTTATAGTCGCACGTATGCTTACATTCGGTAACAAAGGTTTAGTAACAGATTAGGCTATCTTTTCTATAACATTTGACAAATCATTCATCTAAAATTATATTCTCCATATCCGAGTACTTTTCATGCAGTAGGAGCGAATAAGAATATTCAAAAAAGTAGAAATCCAATCCCTCCACCACTTCGTATATCCTTTACATAAAAGATAATTTTACCGGGACTTCCCACCCCGGACCTTATATTTTCCTCCTCGGCCTGCCCTACCTGTGCAGGCCTTTTTTTATTATAAGATGTTACAATCCACCGCATTTTTCGCCCTTCCACTTATTTTGTGTTGGTTTGCAGCGCAATTATAATTTAGTGTATGCGTATATATAGAAAGCTATTGTCCTACTTCCTTCGCGGAATTCTGATGTTGGCGCCCATCGTGGTTACGGTTTATACCATCTATGCTATTTTCAACTGGCTCGACACCCATTCCAACAATCTGATGGAAATGATGGTGCACAAGCGCGTGCCGGGCCTGGGCATCATTGCCATGGTCATTTTCCTGATTCTGGTTGGCTTCATTGGTTCCACCGTATTAATTCAGCCGATACTGAATTTTCTGGAAGAAACCGTGGAGCGTACCCCTATCGTAAAGGATATATACGGCTCGCTGAAGGATTTCCTGGAGGCATTCATCAGCAACAAAAAGAAATTCAACCGCCCTGTACTGGTCGAAATGGGCAAAGGTACCGGCCTGCAGCGCATCGGCTTCATTACGCAAGACGATATGGGCTTTTTCCATATCAAGGATAAGGTAGCAGTGTACCTGCCGTGGTCATACAGCGTGGCTGGTGCAGTATATATTGTAGGCATCGACCAGGTGCAGATACTGGAAGGCGTAGGTCCTGCAGATGCCATGAAATTTGCCCTCAGCGGCGGTGTTACCCATTTCGAAGACACCCCGGCGAAGCAGGAGAGTTGATTTTCTCCCTTGTTCATGTTAATTAGTACAATAAATCGCTCCATAAACGGTCTGCTGTTCAAAGTCATACGATTTACTTAACAGTAACGCCTTAATTTAGACGCTTTGCAGAGATACTATATGAAGCACGATAAATTCATCAACCGGGAGATAAGCTGGCTTAGGTTTAACGAAAGGGTGTTACAGGAAGCCGCCGACCCTTCTGTCCCGGTTATCGAAAGGCTCCGGTTCCTGGGCATTTTCTCCAACAACCTCGATGAGTTTTTCCGTGTGCGCGTAGCTACCCTTAAAAGGGTTATAGAGCTGGGCAAAAAAGCCAAGGATGCACCTACCCAAAAGCCGCGCAAGCTGATGGAGGAGATACAGGAAATAGTTATCCGCCAGAGCATTCGCTTCGAGGCAATATACCGCGACATCCTTGCCGAGCTGAAGAAGCAGAACATACACGTGATAGATGAGGACCACCTGAGCAAGGTGCAGGGCAATTTTGTGCAGGACTACTTTGTAGAAAACGTGCGCCCGGCCCTGGTGCCTATCATGCTCAATCAGTTGCACTCTTTCCCCTACCTGAAAGACAAAACTATATACCTGGCCATCAAGCTTTCGCTTTCTACCGCGCCACGTACCATACAGTATGCACTTATAGAGATACCTACCGATATAGTGGGCCGCTTTGTAATACTGCCCGGCAACACAGCGCATAAGAATATTGTACTGCTCGATGATATCATCCGCTTCTGCCTGCCCGAGATTTTTGCCCAGTTCAAATACGATACCTACGAGGCATGGACCATAAAGCTGACGCGCGATGCAGAGCTGGATATAGACAACGATATTTCGCAAAGCTTTATAGATAAAATATCGCGGGGGGTAAAGGCGCGCCAGCGCGGCATGCCGGTGCGTTTCGTCTACGACCAAACTATCGACAAAGGCCTGCTGCAGTTTATCACTACCAAAATGAAATTGAAGAAGCTCGACAACCTGATTCCGGGCGGCCGATACCACAACTTCAACGACTTCATCCGCTTCCCCAACCTGGGTGGCAAGGGGCTTACGTATGAGCCAATAAAAACACTATCGCACCCCATGCTTGCCATGAACAAGAGCTTGTTCAATGTATTGCGCGAGCGCGATATCTTGCTTCACTATCCTTACCAGCGCTTCAGCCATTTTATAGACCTGTTGCGCGATGCAGCTATAGACCCCGATGTTAAGAGCATCCATATCACACTATACCGTGTGGCACGCACATCCATGGTGGTAAATGCACTGGTAAATGCTGCAAAAAACGGTAAGCATGTAGTGGCTGTAGTTGAGGTGCAGGCACGATTTGACGAAGAGGCAAACATAAAGTGGGCAAAGGAACTGCAGGACGAAGGCATACAGGTAATATACGGTGTACCTGGCCTGAAAGTACACTCCAAGCTATGCCTGATAGAGCGCCTGGAAAGGGGCAAGCTAAAACGCTACGCCAATATCACCACGGGTAATTACAACGAGTCTACGTCCAAGATATATGCCGATGATTCCCTGCTTACCTCCAATAGCAAATTGACAAATGAGGTGGCTGAGATATTTCAGTTCTTCGAAAAGAATTTCAGGCAGATAAATTGCAAGCACCTGATACTATCTCCGCACCAAACGCGCAAGCAGTTCTCCCGCCTTATCGACAATGAAATAGAGCACGCCAAGGCAGGTAAGCCTGCCGGAATACTGTTGAAGCTGAACAGCTTCAGCAGCGAGGATATGGGCCGCAAGCTATACGAGGCAAGCCGCGCAGGTGTTAAAGTGCGCTGCATGATCCGTGGTATCAGCGTATTGGTGCCGGGGCTGGAGGGGCAGAGCGAAAACATAGAGTGCATCAGCATCATAGACAAATTCCTGGAGCACTCACGCGTTATGGTATTCGAAAATGCAGGCCATCCGCTCTACTTCATATCTTCCAGCGACTGGATGACGCGCAACCTGGATAACCGTATAGAAGTAAGCACACCGATATATGATGTTACCCTGCAAAAAGAGCTGCGCGATATGCTGGAGATACAGTGGGCAGACAATATTAAGGCCCGCATCATGGATGCCGACCAGCGCAACCAGCACCGCCCAACAGACCCAAAAAACAAGGTGCGCGCACAGATAAAAATATACGACTACCTGCAAAATCAGAAAGTGGAACTTGTACAACCTGTAAAGGTGAAAGCCAAGCCTGCGGCTAAGCCAAAACCAAAGGCGAAAGCAAAACTGTAAGTTTGAAGGACAACTAACAACAGCTTGTTGTGAGCGACTATTCTTTAGATATATCGACCACCGCACGTTGCTTCATTGACTTCTGGTTACTTTTTGTGTCAAGACAAAAAGTAAGGCAAAGAAAAACTACATCGACTAAATCCTGCGTGTCCGGGGTACTTCAACGTTGTTGAATCTTAGGCTAAAGAAGACTACAGCATCTCCCGGGCCTTTATCTCCAGGTACTTATTCAGCGAATCAATCGTAAGGTTAGCAGGCGTGGTCAGCATACTCTGTATACCATGCGATTTCAGCTCCTTTACTATCAGCCGCTTTTCGTACGCAAACTTTTCTGCTATCGTCTGGTGATATATTTCCTCTATCGTATTTGCATTGCCATTTATCAGCGATTTCAACTCGGTATTTTCAAAGAAAATAACCACCACCAGGTGCTTCGATGCAATGCTTTTGATGTAGGGTAATTGCCTTTTCATGCTCGCCACTGTTTCGAAATTGGTGTATAGCAACACAAGGCTGCGCTGCGATAGTTTGTGTGAGGTAAAGCCTGACAGTGCCTCGAAATTTGAATCAAGGAAATTGGTCTGCTCCCTGTACAGCGCTTCCTGTATTTTGCTCATCTGCGTACCGCGCGAGGCCGCAGCCAATACAGTGCCTATCTTATTGCCAAAGGTGATAAGACCAGCCTTGTCACTACGCTTTAGCGCTATATTACTAATGACCAGTGAGGCATTGATGGCATAGTCCAGCAATGTCATTCCATCAAACGGCATCTTCATCAGCCTGCCTTTATCTATCACAGAATATACCTGCTGGCTGCGCTCATCCTGAAACTGGTTTATCATCAGCCTGTTGGCCCTGGCTGTTGCATTCCAGTTCACGTTGCGGTAATCATCACCTACCACATACTCGCGTATTTTTTCAAACTCCATGCTGTGGCCTATCTTCCTTATCTGTTTGTGCCCGTATTCGGTAAGCCTGTTAGATATGGCTATCAGCTCATACTTGCGCATCTGCAGGTACGATGGGTATACGGGTATCATTTTATCCCTGTCGAATGTAAACCTGCGCGACACAAAACCAATAATGCCGGTGGCATAAATGTTCAGCGCGCCAAAGCTGTACTCGCCACGCTCTGTAGGTTTCAGGTGGTAAGTAATGCGCTTGCTGCCAAAGGGCTTAATAGTAGTGTCAAAGTGCATATCGCGCCTTTGGAATATAGGCGGCACCTCATCTATCACCATCAGCTTCACGGGAAATGCATACCTGCTGTCTATGGTGATTACTATTTCGTTATCATCCCCGTTAGAGAATCGCTCGGCCATAGCCCGCTCGCCCGCTATAGCATGTGCGGTGGCAAACAATAGCAGCATATCGGTAACTATAAGCACCACAATGCCCGCAAGAGCCAGCTTTGCGGCAAGCAGTAGCGGGGGAAAGGATGCCGCAATTACAAACAGCAACACATTGGCTGCTATGCATACGTATAATCGCGTATTAAAAAACAGGGAACGGATAAACTGCATCTGTACTTATCTAGGTATCTCTACGCTCTTTATCAATAAGTCTATCACCTCATTGGCGCCTGTACCTTCCATTTCTTTCTCAGGTGTCAGTATCACTCTGTGGCGCAGTGCTGGCTTGGCGGCCATTACCACATCGTCCGGTGTTACAAAGTAGTTGCCACGTATAGCCGCAAACGCCTTGGCGGCATTTAGCAGGGCTATGGATGCCCTTGGTGACGCACCCACATATATATCACCGCTCACCCTGGTTTTGGCTATCAGCTTTACTATAAACTCTACCAGCTTAGGCTCTATGTGTATCTGTCTTACCGTCTTTTGCAGAGCCTTCAGCTCACTTATGGTCAACACCGGTTCTATTACCTTTAAGTCTACATTCGAGCCTCTTTGCTGGTATTCGTTAAGTATCAGCACTTCCTCTTCTGCAGTAGGGTACTTCACCTCTACTTTGTACAGGAACCTGTCCAGCTGTGCTTCCGGTAGCCTGTAGGTGCCCTCATGCTCTATGGGATTCTGTGTGGCAAATACAAGGAAAGGCTCCTCCATCGGGTAGGTAGTACCATCTATGGTTATCTGCCGCTCCTCCATTACTTCAAACAAGGCCGACTGCGTTTTGGCAGGTGCCCTGTTTATCTCATCTATCAGTATTATGTTAGAGAATATCGGTCCCCTCCTGAACTCAAACTCCGAAGTTTTGAAGTTGAATATATTGGTGCCCAATATATCCGATGGCATCAGGTCCGGGGTGAACTGTATCCTGGAGAAGTCTGCCGATATGCAACGTGCCAATATCTTGGCCGTCAGTGTTTTTGCTACTCCGGGTACACCTTCTATCAGTACATGGCCATTGGATAATATGGCTGTCAGCAGCAGGTCTATATTGGCTTCCTGTCCTACTATTATCTTGCGTATTTCGTGTTTTAACCGCTCTACTGCCGATTGCAATTGGGCCGTCTGCTCTTCGCTTATCTGGTTGAATGAATTTTCCATGTATCTTATTTGTATGAAATATTGGCGATTAAGTAAAAGTTTTCTATTGCTTTTGTCAGCTCCTGCAGTTGGTTTTCGTTGGAGCTTATGGATTTATTTATAAAGTTGTATTGGGCAAAAATATCGGCTATTACCTCTATTGCGACACCGCTTTTGGCGGCCAGCTTTTCCTGGAACTCATCATCGTTGTATGGTGTCGCCATATTGTAGTGCAGGCGTATCCTTTCCAGGAAGTACACCATTTTTTTCATAGCAATATCCCGGTGGTCGCTGGTAGAGTTGAAGTACAGCGAGCCTACGGTACGTGTAAACTCCAGTGATTGGTTCACCGGTGGCTGCATAGTAGGTATTATGCGCTGCATTCGTTTCGATGAGAAAATAATATATAGCAGCAGGAATGCAATAGATACATAGTATGCCCATTTTAGCGCAGGTGCCGAAAGTATATACCGCAGCGGCGTATCTGCCTTTTCATTCCGCAATGGCTTATAGTATTCATCCCATATAGTATGCTGTACCGGAAGGAAGGAAAGCGCCCCGGCCACAAATTCATCATTTGGCTTTTTCAGCATGTTGTAGTTGGTAAACGTCCTGGGGAATGATTGAACAATAAATTTGCCCTCCCCGATTTTAATGCTCGCCATTATAGTCCTGTCGCTCATGGCAGTGCACAATGGTGTATATTCCAGGCTTGTATCTTGTAATGCCACCGAATCGGGTGTTATATATGGCATGGATCCGGGATGCTTTATTTTATAGGTCTTGTTGCTTCCTATATACCGCGCAGCAAAATATTGGGAGGAGTCAACCCCCGGTATTCCAAAATAATCATTGGTGAATCCTGTATTCATGTGTAGGCTGTCCTGAAGCTTTTGCCCTATCACTTCTGTTGCCAGAAAAACCGTGGCACCATTTCTCACTTCGTACATCAGCCTGTCTATATCATTATCATCAGGGGCAAATGAAGTTGTTATGTATATCAGGTTCGACTTTCCATCCAGCTCCTCCAGGTTATACAGCTCATTCTTCGACTTTTCTATATCTGCGCCCAGTATATCACCCAACTGATTATACAGCACCTTACAGCCATAAGGCACTGTATGCTCCATAGAGTAGGTAGGCGTCCAGTTTATTTCCTTTGGCGAGTTATAGCCTATTACTACCAGTATCAGGATGTAACCTATTATCAGAAAAATATTGTTCTTGCTCAGTTTCATCTACGCGCTTTGTTTTACAAGTGTGTAGAATGCTTCAAACCTTAGCTGTTGTTCGCGGTATTCCTCCTGCTCTATGTTTTTTTCGCCATACCAAGCTGTTTCAAACATGCTCGTTATTTCTACAAACAGCATGCGCATAGGCAGTTGCTTTAGTTCGTAGTAGTACTCCATATTGGTTTTGCCGGGCTTCCATTTTATCAGTTCTTTGTCTGCCAGCATGCGCAGCGCCTTTATATACAGGTAGCGCTGGCTCAGCTTCCATTGGTGGCTGTTGCGCGCATTGGCTATCAGGGTGTCTATATCCATCGCGTGGATATTTTCCTCTTCGGCGGTATACTGCGTTATCGTACTTTCCTTTGGCTTGAACAGGAACCTCAGGTCTATACCAAAGAGGTTGAATATAATGGCAGCGAGTGCCAGTATCATCAATGCATAGAATGTAAATTTCCAGGCATTGATGGTGTCATTTTCAGAAAATACGGAATGGAAAAAATCGCTGATCCATTGCTGTATTACACCAAGCAAATTGTTCTGGTGCGGCGGTGTACCTTCGTACTGGTAGTCGGCATTGTTGCGGTAGTCGTCCAGTGCCTTCTGGTCAAAGGATCTTTGTTTTGCAGCATTGCCAGACCCTTGCCCGTATATGTGAAGGGCCGGAAGAAATAGCAGCATCCATAAAAATAGTAACAACCCTTTCATTTATACCGGATCTCCCTGTGTATCTTGGTTCCCTATCTGTTGTATATCTGCCAGCAGGCCTTCACCATCTTTTATTTCTACCAGTGAGTAATAGCGCATGGTAGTTACCACATAAATGAGGGTAGAAAGTATAGTTATGCCAACCATCATGAAAATGAAGCTGATGGACTGCAGTGGGGTAAATTCATAAATACTTGTAAGGCTGCTTGCACCGCCATCTTGTACCGAATGGATCATCTTCATAAAGAACATACCATAAAAAGGGATTACAAATACGGTGCTGAGTATCTGTACTGCCATAGATGCTACAAATATGATTCCAAATGTGCTCCACCAATGGCCTTTTACCAGGTAAAAAGAGCGGCTTATGGCATCCAGTATCCCAAGTTTTTCGCGCAGGTATATAAATGGAGTGATAGATAACACCACCATGGTGTACATCAATGCTATGAAGCCGGCAATCACAAAAAACGGCATGGTAAATGGCGTTAGCTTGAATAAAAGAACCCCTACGCCAACTATCACCACAGAAATAAAAATGAGGATAGCGGTAATCATTATTAGGAACCCCAAAAATCTGAAAAAGTGGTTTTTTATTCCCTGGAATATGTCTGATGCGGTTATCGTTCCATCTTCAGATTTTTCGAGTGCCAGGTAAGCCTCTGCTACTGTAAGCATCTGTAGCATAGCTGCAAGCAGGTAACCTACATACCCGAAAAATACGCTTGCTACAGAGCCGCCCATGGTGCTGGGGTCCATGGTTTTCATCATGGTGGTTATCAGTTTAAAATACTCCACAAAGCCATAGCTGGCAATAAGCAGCAGGGGCAGTATTAAAAACAGTATGGGTTTTACGAATGCCGGGAAATACAGCCGGATGAACTTGATGGATTCATTCAGTGTTTCGCCCAGGTCGCGCGCTTTTAAAAGTTTAATTGGCTGTTGCATGCTCGGTTTTGTTTATGCGGATAGGATAAATGATATAGTACCAGATGATAAATGACATGGAAGAAATAATGATCGTCCAGTTGATTGCCTGAGGCATTTTGTTGTAGTACCTTGTCACAAAGCTTTCGAGTATAGCTGCCAGTATAAAAACGGGCACCAGCCCGATTATTATTTTCAGGCTCCTGTTGGCAGCCTCTGTCAGCGATTCCTTGCGCGAATACGTGCCCGGGAAAAGAATGCTGTTGCCCAGCACAAGGCCTGCCCCACCGGCTATAATTATGGCAGATAGCTCCAGCGCACCATGCAGGTATATGGCTGACATGGATGTTATCAGCAATCCCCTTTCGTAAAAAAAATACTGGAAAGCCCCCAGCATGATGCCATTGTTCAATAACATGAAAACAGTGCCTGCGGAGAAAAAAATGCCGAATACATAAGTAAGGAACGAAACATAAATATTATTGGTAGAAATGGCAAAGAACATATCGCTGTTGTGCATGCTGCCATATATGCCCATGGGGTCGCCGTTCTTTATATTCTCGTTGGTGGTATTGATGTAGCTGTCGCCCAGTATCAGGTTCACAAACTTAGGATCGTTGGCGCTGGATACCGCGCCTATGAAAACTGCCACAAGGAAAAACACCAGTGCTGCCAACAATTGCTTATGGCTTTTATACACTGCATCTGGTATCTCCCTTTTCCAGAAAAGCCATAGCCTGTCCCTACGCTCCTTTTTATTTTTGTATATCGCCCGGTGGAAGTGCGCCGTTAGCTCGTTCAGGTAGCGGGTGGTGTTGCTGTTGGGGTAGTGTGTGCGGGCAAAAGACAGGTCATCGTTCAGGCCAATGTACAGTTCTGCTATTTCATCCGTTTTCAGGCTGTCCTTCTCCTTGAATGCAGCTTCCAGCTTCTCCCATCTGTGGGCATTTTTCTTTATAAATACGGCTTCGCGCATATTGGGTTTTAAATAATTGCCATGGGAATTTACAGCACTTTCCTGGGGTTAAAATGAATTATCAGATGAATCTAAGATCTTCTTAATGCAATCTAAAAATCTTTGACTTAAAAATTATTTATTTGTAATACAAATATTCTACAATCAGGCATTTTACCTTTTTACCACATGAGCGAAATTAGCTTTACCACCTCCCAGAATGTTACTATCGACTATGAAATTGCCAGCCTGGGGGATAGGATTTTTGCCAATATCATCGATGGACTTATCAAAGCAGGGTATATACTGCTGCTTATTTTTATAGCGGTCAAACTGGAAAATGCGGTGGAATTTTCCAGTTCCTTTACCGTTTTGGCGGTACTGTTCGTGAGTCCAATTGTGTTTTACAGCCTTATATTTGAGATGGCCATGCAGGGGCAAACTCCCGGCAAGCGGATGCGTTCTATACGTGTAGTAAAGCTCGATGGCATGCAACCCACCCTCAGCGCCTATCTGATACGTTGGCTTTTCAGGTTGGTAGACTTCAGCATCATGTCGGGGCTGATTGCAGTACTGGTATATATATCAAGCAAAAAAGGGCAGCGCCTGGGCGATATATTGGCTAAAACCTGTGTAATAAAAACCAAGGACCGCGTACAGTTGAAAGATACCATTTACGAAAGGATAAATGACCAGCATGATATCACTTTCCTGGAGGTAAGCAGGCTTACCGAAAAAGATATAGAGATAATTAAAAAAGTGCTGGGCAATAAGGAATACCGGGAAAACTTTGAAATGCTTTTTTCCCTTTCACAGAATATAGAGACTAAGATGGGTGTAAAAAGGGAAATGCCACAAGAAGAATTCCTGGATACAGTTGTCAGGGATTTTAACCGTTATATAGGTGGTCTTTAGTGGTGCCTGTTACTCTTGCCCCGTTTGTGTATTTAACTCTAAAATCTTTGCTGTGCGTTATTTATTGAATTTCCGATATGTATTTTTCCTGCTATTGCTGTGTTGTAGTAGGTTTGTTGTAGCACAGAATGCCAATGATACCCTTGTCCTCACCCAAATAAATCAGGCGCTTGTACAGCAGCTCTTTATGGAGCATATAAATGCATTGCGCAGTTCAAAAGGACTCCCTGTTTTGGCCACAGATGATATACTAAAGAAAGCAGCCCAGGAGCAGGCCAACTATTGCGACCGCACTAAGCAACTTACCCATTTTCAGGTAGAGAATAAGCAGAAGTATGCCCCGGCAGATAGGGTGAAGCTGCAGGGTGGCAACTACCCCTATATAGGCGAAAACTGCTTGATGACTTATGTGTTTCAGCCTTTTACCGATCCGGCCACGAAAAAGAATACCACAGTGTATACCTATAAGCAACTTGCCCACCAATTGTTTACTGCATGGAAAAATAGCCCGCCTCACTATGCCAATATGATAGACCCGCTTTACAAAAATGCCGGGCTAGCCATAAAGCTGAGTGCCAACCAAAGGGTGCTGTACGCCGCGCAGGTTTTTGGCAGCACGCGCTATATGCCGCCGCACAACGGACTTGTATACCGCGACAGCACCTATGGCGTAAAGGAAATGAATGCGGGAGGCTGCAAGGGTTTTGGCGACAATGATTTTCTTACGCGCATCCTGTCCAGCTACCTGCTCAGGCAGGGTGATACGGTGTACCAGTATTACCAGAAAGAATATATACTGCGCGAGATAATCACCGGGCCAAAGGACGGCATTGCGCTGGACCTGGTTTATAAAAATCAGTTCAAATGCATGGAAGAAGATATGCTGCACCCGTCCAGTGTATTCGATGGCTATATGATGAAGCCTGTATACCGGGATCAGCTTTTCAAAGGCGATTTGTACAAAGGAGCTGACTTCTTAAGCTATCTGGGTACACTGCCACGCAATGCGGATAAGGGTGATATGCAGATAAATACCATACTGATACAGAACGGCCAGGCATGCCGGTATTCGTATCCGGTTGCGGTAGAGTCTGCCATATTGGATGAAATCCCCATTACCCCGCAGTGGTGCAAAATGGTAGGCAAGCTGAATAGTGCCGAAGCTCTGGTAGAGAAAGACTACGAGATACCATTCGAGAAGAGTGAAAAAGTAAGCAACGATAAGTACTTTGATAAGCTGAAGCAGTTGCTGAAGGTGTATGACGGCGCCATTACCGATATAGAGATTACTGCCTATAGCTCTGTGGAAGGCAATGAGGCCAATAACCTGATGCTGCAAAACAGCAGGTCGCTTTTTCTGGAAAATCTTATCAGGGCAGGATTAAAGCAGAATGTAACAGTAAACAGGGTAGCCAAAGAAAACTGGGCGCTGATGTACAGGCAGTTGAGGGAATCGGGCCTTACCACCCTTTTTAGTGATACTACGAAAGAAGGCATAAGGATAGGGATAAATGAGCGCATGTATGAGCCTACAGTGGAGAACTGGCTTAACCAGCAACGGGTCGCCAATGTGCGGATAAGGATAAAGAAAAAGGTGACAGATGATATGGAGGTAAAGTATATGCCTATAGCCATAGAGGATGCCCTGCTGCGCGAAGATACCATACAGGCGCGCATAGCGTACTCGCGCATGATATCTGCCTTTCAGGCGGGCAAGCTGAATTCCTGGTACCTGACAGCGGTAGAAATCCCCCTGCAGGAAAAGAACCTGCCACTTATCAGCAATTACCTGGCGGCCCTGCTGCTGGAAGAGGATGTGTTTTCGCCCGGGAACTTCAGCCTGCGCTACTACAATTATATAGAGGCAGCCCGCAAAAAGTTCAGCAGCTTCAAGCCTCTGGCATTCAACCTGTGCATATATAAAACAAGCAATTACTTCCGCGGGTTGGTAACAGACATACCGGGCTTTCAGCGGGCAGAATTAGAGATATTGTCGTTCAAAAATGACCCCCAGATAGACACAGCTATCCGCAACCACCTGATGTACAATTACTACCTTACTGCCAGCCTTGTATATGAGCAGCAGCGCATGTACAAGGAGATGTATACGGCATTCGAAAAGGTGAAACCCTTTCTGTTAAATGCCTCGCTGACCGCCACAGAAGTAAAAGATATTGTATTGTACTTCAATTACTTCTTTAAGCTGAATGAAAGCATAGAGCTGCTGGAAAAGTACCAGGGTAAATATCCGGAGGATGAAGACCTGATATATCTGTATGTAACCACAGGGGCACTTTATAACACGGGCCTCAACTACCACATGGATAATTTCTATAAGCAGCTGGACATTTTAGCTGCTAAAAACAAGCCAAGGCTCTGCAAATATCTGAATGAAAACTACCAGTTAATACGTGAAGAAGAGTTAGAAAAGAAAATATGTAAGTACTGCAAGCTCAATTAAACCCCATTTTGCCCCAAAGAGATAGGTATAACGTTGATTTCTCACATATTGTGGGAAAGTAGTTAGTATATGAGAATGGTTATTTGAAAAAAAAGAAAGATGTTTGATTCGGACAAAGTATTTAACCAAATCAAAAAAAATAATAGGTTATGGCAAACGAACACGCAATTCGTGCTTACTGCATGAAAACAAAAGAGAAAGATGTATTGATGGTAGATGCAGTTATTTCTAAAACTGCTAAAGGCGGATACATGGCTCAGGGTACAGATGGTAAAGGAAATAAAATGACTACCATGCTTAGCAAAGACAAAGCAGAAGCCGCTGTAAAAGCAGGCGCTGCAAAATTTGCATAAGCCAAAATATAATGTATCACATTGGAACGCAATCCCGACAGGGGTTGCGTTTTTTGTTTTTATCAATCTTGCCATAGCCCTTCAAATCCGCTTATCGCTTATTAACATTGCCGGCTTGCTGTTTATATTTTAAAGAACTATTTATGCTTGTATTACGTTAATATATAGCATGATGAACATACTAATAACAGCAGGAGTAGAGATAGCGGTAGAGACCTTCTATCAGGAAGCGCATTCCAAACCTGATGCGAATGAGTTTATTTTTGCCTATAAGATTACGATCATCAACCACAACCAGTTTCCGGTGCAGCTGCTGAGCAGGCATTGGAAAATAACCCATGCGGACAGGGGAGTGGAACATGTAAATGGTGAAGGTGTGGTAGGCCGGCAGCCGGTTCTATATCCCAATGATTCTTTTGAATACGTATCAGGAACTAATATGCGAACCCCATTGGGCAAAATGGAAGGGGAGTATACTTTCGAAAACAAAACCAACAGCGTTATGTTTGAAGTTAGCATCCCGGTGTTTAACCTTACGGCGCCTTTTGTGTTGAACTAAGGATTAGCTCAGGCTCTATTTTTTATAAGACAGGAATGTTTCTATGCAATATTTCTGTGGCGTATCGTCCTATATAGCAAGTATAAAATTCAATGGCTAACATTATCTATCAATCCAATCCCGATCTGCCAACTATAAAGAAGGGTTGGAAAGGCAATCCTGTAATAGACGGCAAATTCATAGACCCCAATAAGCGGTTCACGGGCAATTTTACCAAGGCCCTGAAATGGAAGTTGAATGGCAATGAGAAAGCACTGGAAAAGAAGAATGATACATGGCTGGCAACAGTAGAGAGTTGCTCCGACTTCCTGAATGGTAAGGGTGATATGATAGTATGGCTGGGGCATGCCAGTTTCTTTATACAGATAGATGGTGTAAGGATGATTACTGATCCGGTGTTCCATAAGTTGCCGGTTATTTCGCGTTTCTCTGATCTGCCTTGCGATATCTCGGCATTTAAGAATATAGACTATGTGCTGCTATCGCATGCGCACCGCGACCATTGCGATATAGGCAGCCTCAGGGATCTATACGCTAATAATAAATTCCACCTGGTTGCTTCGCTCAATACAGGCAAGTTCGCAGCTAAGTACCTGCCAGGCTTAAAATATACAGAAATGGGCTGGTACCAGCAGTTTAAGCCGCAGGCGCATAAGCAGTTCACTTTAACTTTTCTGCCTACGCAGCATTGGAGCAACAGATTTCCATGGGATACCAACCAGACCCTTTGGGGTAGTTTTATGATACAAGGGAAAAGTAAGACGATTTACTTTGGTGGCGATTCGGGCTATTGTGGTTATTTTAAAGAAGTAGCAGCCTTGTTTCCTGATATAGATTACAGCATATTGGGTATTGGCGCATATCATCCATCATTTATGATGCAGGATGTACACATGAACCCGCACGAGGCTATACAGGCCTATGAAGACCTTGGGGCAAAGCATTTTATTCCTATGCATTATGGAACCTTCGACCTGGCAGATGAGCCACTGGGCGAACCTTATAGGCTTATAAGCGATTATAAAGCCAAAAGGAAAGATATCCTTTTGCCACACATAGGTGAACTGATCAATTGTTAAACAAGGGAGTTACTCCCTTTCTACAGCACCTATATCG
>DLGO01000056.1 GCA_002482725.1 Bacteroidetes bacterium UBA7692
TTACATTGCTTACGCGAGAGGGTTGGTGAGATACCAAGCTCGGCGAGGGCAGCAAATACAGGGTCGATAGTGACCAGGAATGTTCTTTGAAATGATGAAGAGAGATGCCATGAGGGATGAGCGTGGCGGATGGGCCATGCGCGAAGGATGGCAGCGGCTAGCCCGGAATGGAGCGCAGCGCAATGAGGACTAATAGCGGACAGCCTGACCCGAAGGGGCGCGCCCCGTTGCTGTTATTTCTTCTTCCAGAAATAATACACCGGAACACCCAGCAGCACAATTCCCAATCCCGGATAGGCGCTCCATGGCTTGGCGTATAGCAGGTTCAGGCAGAAGGCGCCTGCCATGATGATATACAGTATAGGCACCACGGGGTAACCGAAAGCCTTGTAAGGGCGCTCGGCATCGGGGCGGGTTTTGCGCAGTACAAATATGCCGTAGATGGTGATGATGTAGAAGATCATGACAGCGAAAATGACATAGTCCAGCAAGGTACCATACTGGCCAGAGAGGCATAGCACAGCGCTCCAGGCAAACTGTATCCATAGCGCAAAGGCTGGCACGCCGTGGCGGTTGTTGGCTTTCATCTTTTCGAAGAAGAGGCCGTCCAGCGCCATGGCCTGGTACACGCGCACACTGCTAAGCACTATGCCGTTGTTGCAGCCAAATGTCGATATCATAATCAGCACCGCCATGATGATGGTAGCCGTGCCACCGAATATCATGGTGCTGGCAGCCGTGGCTACGCGGTCTTTTTCGGCAAACATGATGCCATGGCCCAGCACGCCTGCGCCATCAGGAGAGCCGAAGAAAGGGATAAGCTTCAGGTAGGCAATGTTTACCAGGAAGTACAGCACCGTAACCACCAGCGTGCCTATCAGCAGGCTCAGCGGTATGTTGCGCTTAGGGTTCTGTATGTCGGCAGATATGAAGGTAACGTTGTTCCACGCATCGCTGGAAAACAGCGAGCCAACAAGCCCAACGCCCATGGCAGACAAAAGCCCAACACCAGCAAGCTTGGTAAAAGCTACCGCGCCATTGGCTTCTACCTCGTATTTACCCGAATCCCAGAAGTGGCTCATGTTCTCGGCCCATACATCGGGCTGAGGGAAAAACCAGATGCCCAGCACGATAAGGCCAAACAGGGCTATAAGCTTGGTAGAGTTGAAGAAGCGGATGATCCACTTGCCATAGTCGAGCCCGAAGCTGTTGATGATGGTGAGCAGGGCTATGGAGGCTATGCCGAGCAGCTGCGCGGCCGATATGGTAAAGCTGCCAATGGTGAGCAGTATGTGCGACTCGCTGAAGAAGGGGAAGATAACCCCCGTAAACTTGGCAAAGGCCACCGCCACGGCGGCTATAGTGCCCGACTGCACCACGGTGAAGAGGCTCCAGCCATACAGGAAGCCGATAAGCGGGTTGAAGGCTTCTTTCAGGTACACGTACTGCCCGCCCGCGTGGGGGAACATACCTGCCAGCTCGCCATAGCTAAGGGCCGCAAACAGGGTTATAATGCCCGACAGCACCCAAAGCAGCAGCATGTACCCGGGGCCGCCCACAGTGCGCGCCATATCGGCGCTTACGATAAATATACCGGAGCCTATCATGGAGCCGGATACTATGAGCGCGGCATCGGTAAGTGTTAGTTTTTTCATGTTTGCGGGGGTGTTATAAACTGCAACGGGAAGCAGTGTAAGTGCTTCCCGTTGTATAAAAAGGAGTTGGTTTATACAGTTTTTTGGTTTCTAAGCTTGCTGTGTTTGGCACTATAGCCAAAGTAGATAGCAATACCGATAGCCATCCATACGATAAGTCGAATCCAGGTGTCGCTCGGCAAAAAGGCCATCATGCCAAAGCATACCAATATGCCCAATACAGGCACTACCGGTACAAAAGGTGTTTTGAAAGAGCGTGGCGCATTCGGCATGGTTTTGCGCAATACCAGTATGCCTGCGCATACCAGTACAAATGCAAGCAGGGTACCTATGCTGGTCATTTCGCCCACTATGTTTGCCGGTACAAAGGCTGCGAACAAGCTCACGAAAAGCATGAACAGCAGGTTTGATTTGTAGGGCGTATGGAACTTAGGATGCACCTCTGAGAATACTTTTGGCAGAAGGCCGTCCTTGCTCATAGAGAAGAACACGCGGCTCTGGCCCAATAGCATCACCATAATTACAGATGAATAACCTGCAAGTATGGCAAGTATGATGGCTTTGTTCAACCAAGGGTAGGCAGGCACTATAACGCCATCGGCACCGGCAGTGCCCATGTGGTCTATGGCTACTGCTACAGGCGCTATACCATCGGCACCCATAAAGCTGGTGTAGCTGGTAACACCTGTCATCACGTGTGCGAAAAGGATGTACAGCACGGTGCATATAGCCAGTGATACCAATATACCGATAGGCATGTCGCGCTTAGGGTTTTTGGCCTCCTGCGCTGCAGTGCTTACCGCATCGAAACCGATATAGGCAAAGAAGATGATACCCGCTGCGCGGATAATACCGCTCCAGCCGTATTCGCCAAAGGTGCCTGTGTTTTCGGGGATGTATGGTGTATAGTTTGCCTGGTTGATGTAGCCATAGCCAAGGGCTATGAACACGATAACCACGGTTACTTTCATAGCTACGATGAAGCCGTTTACCAGCGAAGACTCCTGCGTGCCGCGTATAAGCAGCAGCGACATAAGCACCACTATCAGCACGGCAGGCATGTTTATCATGCCATGTACTATGCTGCCATCGGCCAGCGTGGCCGTATCGAATGGCGAGAGCGTGAGCGCATGCGGCAGCGAAACGCCAAAGCCATCGAGGAACTTAACCAGGTAGCGCGACCAGCTGATAGATACTGTGGCAGCACCAACGGCATACTCCAGCACCAGGTCCCAACCGATGATCCAGGCGATGAACTCGCCCATGGTAGCATAAGAGTAGGTGTAAGCACTACCTGCAATAGGTATCATAGAGGCAAACTCTGCATAGCACAGGCCGGCAAAAGCACAGCCCAGCGCAGCGATAACGAAGGATATGGTAACAGCAGGGCCTGCATTGTTGGCAGCGGCAGTTCCCGTAATGGAGAAAAGCCCCGCACCTATAATGGCGCCTATGCCCAGGGCCACAAGGCTGGATGCGCCCAATGTGCGCTGCAATCCGTTCTCGCCGCCCTCCGATTCCTTTATCAGGAGGTTAATATCTTTCTTCTTGAATAAACTGGACATGAATCTGGTATTATTTTATTGCGAATAAATGGAATTTAGTTAAAGAACCGTTAAAAACTTATCCAACACATATATACATAACCAATGAGTGATAAACAGGCCATAAATAAAAAACGCCCTCCATAAAATGAAGGGCGTTTCTCTAAGCTTTGCAGCTGGTATAATATTAACTTTCCGGTTCGCGGTTGGTAAAGTCTACCAGGATACGACCGCAGTTTTCGCAAGTGATGATACGCTTGCGCTGACGGATTTCCAACTGGCGCTGAGGTGGTATTTTGGTATAGCATCCACCGCATGAGTCACGCAATACTGCTACCACACCCAATCCGTTCCTGTAGTTGTTGCGGATACGTGTGTAGGCTTTCAGCAAGCGCTCGTCTACAGACAATTTAGATTTGTCAGATTCTTTCTGAAGCAACAACTCTTCTTTGTCCGTTTCTTCAACGATTTTCTCAAGCTCTTTTTTCTTGTTCTTCAGGTCTTTGTCGCGTGTTTTGATCAACTTTTCAGTTTCTTCAAACACACCTTTTTTAGCGTCTATCTTAGCAGTAGCATCGTTTGCTTTCTTCTCGCTAAGCTGTATTTCCAGGCGCTGAAGCTCTATTTCTTTGCTTAGTGCATCGAACTCACGGTTGTTCTTTACGTTGTTCTGTTGTTTCTCGTAGCGCGAAATCAACTCTTTCGCCATTGCTTTGGCGTTTTTGCGGTTGTTTACCTCTTCGTCCAACTCGGCTACTTCAGCCTCAAGGTGAGATAAACGGGTGCTAAGACCTACGATCTCGTCCTCCAGGTCTTTTACTTCTGCAGGCAATTCCCCTTTCAGGATCTGCACTTTGTCGATTCTTGTGTCTATTTCCTGCAAGTTCCAAAGTGCGTGCAAACGCTCTTCTACTGATGCTTCTTTAACAACTGCTTTCGCTGCCATATATTAAAAATAATTTACTGGATTTGTATTCTCTTTACTTAAAAGGAGGTCAAAAGTAGGAAATTTTTCCGACAGTTGCCTTATAAGTAAATCTTTTGTGAATTGTTCACTCTCAAAATGGCCCACATCGGCTATCAGAATGCGCCCCTCGGCATCAAAAAACTCGTGGTACTTGAAGTCCGCCGATATGTAAACCTGTGCTCCCGCCGATATGGCGCGGTTCAGCAGGAAGCGTCCCGAGCCTCCGCACAGGGCTACTTTCGATACCGGTTGTTGCATTAGCGCAGTGTGGCGTATGCAGCGGGTATTCAGCTTGTCCTTCACCATTTCCAGGAAGGCCATCTCCGGCATTGGCTCGGGCAGGTCGCCTACCATGCCGCTGCCTACCTGCTTATATACATTATCTAAACTATATATATCATAAGCCACTTCCTCGTACGGGTGTGCAGTCAGCAGGGCCCTCACCACGGCACCCTCCTTCACTGCGGGGAACACTACCTCCAGCCGCGTCTCGTGCACCTGCTCAAACCTGCCCGCCTCCCCTACTGCCGGGTTGGTATCCAGGTCGCCACGAAAAGTACCAGTACCAAAGCTGTTGAAGCTGGTTTCGCTGTAGTTGCCGATATGCCCCGCTCCTGCTTCGAATAGTGCCTTGCGCACCGCCTCGTGCTGCTCATTTGGGGTAAAGGTCACCAGCTTCTTCAGCAGTCCACCCTTGGGCTGCAGTATCTGCCGGTTCACCAGGCCCAGGCGCGCGGCTATCTCGTTGTTCACCCCGGTATGCACGTTGTCGTAGTTGGTGTGTATGGCGTATATGCCTATGTTGTGCTGTATCGCTTTTATCACCACGCGCTCCACATAGCTGTTGCCGTTGAACTTCTTCAACCCGCCAAACACTATCGGGTGGTGGGCCACTATCAGCCCGCAGCCCTCGCGTATGGCTTCCTCTACCACAGCCTCGGTGCAGTCGAGCGTTACCAGCACACGGCTCACCTCCTGCTGCTTGTTGCCCACTATCAGGCCGCTGTTGTCGTAGCTCTCCTGATATGCCAGCGGGGCTATGGATTCCAGGTAGTCGGTTATTTGGTGAATGCGCATGCTCAAAATTTATAGGTGCGAAATAAGGATTGAATCTGTAATATTGGTGTCGAAGTTTACACTATTTCTAAAAACGTTATAATCATTTTAAGTTGAAAAGCTTTTTCCCGCTCGTTTTACTGGCAATCGTTACCATCGCTTCCTGCGCAAAGCTGCCTACCGAAACTACTGCTGCCTTCAAAACCATTACCGTACCCACCGGCCCCGAAGACCTGGTGTACGATAGCTCTTCCGCTACACCAAGGCTGATTATTTCCTGCGGAATAAAAAGGGATGGCGACACCAGCAAAGGGCAGCTGATCACCTACAACATAGCCACCCGCACCACCGGCACCCTGCAAATGGAGCTACCCGATTCTATCAAATTCCTCCCCCATGGCATCGACCTGGTAAAGGTGAAAGACCTGTGGTATCTGTATGCTGTGAACCACGAGCCCATAGACAAAAAACACAGCCGCAACTCTATACTGCGCTTCGCTTTAAAAGGTGATAAGCTGGTATTCCTGGAGCAGTTCCTGTCATCTGCTATCAAAAGCCCCAACGCNNAAGGGCCGATGGCAGCTTTCTGGTAACCAATGTAAACAAAGGTCCTACCCTGTCCAAGGGCAATATAGCTTACTGCAAAGATGGCAGCTGCCGCATAGCCAGCGGCAAAATGTGGTACCCGAATGGTATCACCAGTCATGACAGCAAGGTATATGTAGCTTCTACGCTCGAGGGTAAAGTCTACAGCTTCGACCTGGATAGCGGTAAACTGAGCAACAAACAGACCATTGCCAAAATAAAGGGTGGCGACAACCTGCGCTGGGATGGCGACAAGCTAACCCTGGCAGCCCACCTGCAGTTTGGCAAGTTCCTGAAGCACTACAAGCATGCCGAGAAACACTCCCCAAGTGCTATCTACAACATAGACCCGGCTAAGGGAACAACAGAGCTGCTATACTTCAATCAGGGCTCGCAGATAGATGCCTCCTCTACGGGCCTTGTCTATGGCAAAACCCTGTTTGTAACAGGCGTTTTCGAACCTAAAGTAATTGAGGTTCAATTAACGCAACCATAGCCTTACCCCTCAAACTGTTAAACACATTGTGGGCAACAGTTTTTTACAGAATTTTATAAGCGTAATATTTTTTATTATCATTGCCTAAACACATTCAAACTAATGAAAGCTTTATATCCCTTTTTAGTTATTGCTCTTATGGTCAGCTTAATAACATCTTGCAGCAAAAAAGAGCCTGTATCATGTTTCTCTTTCGGTTTGCCATTGGATACATTGAACCCTGTTGATACTATTGTACCGGGCAATGTCATCACGTTCGATGCTACCTGCTCACAAGAGTACACCCAACTATACTGGAGCTTCAGCGACAAAAAAGACAGTGTGTACACAGGTACTATCCTTTACCGTTCATTCGATTCAGTAGGTACTTATGGCGTTAAGCTTCGCACCATATTGGGCGGCAGGGAAAGCGTTAAGATCGACTCGGTTCGTATCCAGTAATCTTAGCCTTACTTCGAAAAACCTGTCAGCATTTCGCCAATCATGCGGAAGCTGATAGCCGCGTATTTACTAACCTCTTCAGGGGTTATCCATTTTGCTTCCTGTATATCTTCTTCTGTTTGCGGCACCGTGTTTGTTTGTCCCGGCTTTGCCTTCATGCGGAACCAATGCGTTTCTTTCAGGCACTTTTTTCCTTTCATCGTATAGCAGTGGAAAGTTACTATAGCTTCCGTATCGCTTTCAGCAATAGTAATACCCGTTTCTTCCTCCACCTCGCGCACAGCTGCTTCACCCCAGTCCTCGCCTTTTTCTACCTTGCCCTTTGGCATATCCCATTTACCCAGGCGGTGTATCATCAGCAGTGCTCCATGCTCGTTGTACACTATACCTCCTGCGGCAGCTACAGATCTGGTAGCTTCTACCAACGCAGCCCGCACTTTATCCGGGTTATCAGTTAGTATTAGTATGTCGCCATTAGAGTGCCCGTCGAACAGCGTTTCCTCCTCCGTAAACAATCTTAGCCACTCCACCTCTTCTGTTATGGTTCGTGCCACCGGGTGGTGGATATTTTCCGCAGAATCTGTGATAAAAAGAACCAAGTCGTTGAAGTGTATTTTATAATATTGCGCCATGATCTATAACAATGTAATCGCCCGCGAAGTTGCAGAGTATCTGCTCGAAATTAAAGCTGTAGTTTTAAGTCCGTCAGAGCCTTTCACCTGGGCGAGCGGCATAAAAAGCCCAATATACTGCGATAATCGTAAAACCCTATCCTACCCAAAGGTTCGCCACTTCCTGAAAACCGCCTTTGCCGATGTTATTGCAGAAGAATATAAAGACGCTGAAGTAATTGCCGGAGTAGCCACAGCAGGCATCCCGCACGGTGTATTGGTAGCCGATATACTTAATCTACCCTTCATCTACGTGCGCGACAAGCCAAAAGGCCACGGCCTCGAAAACCTGATAGAAGGCAAACTGGAAAAAGGACAGAAGGTGGTGGTTATTGAAGACCTTATCTCTACCGGCGGCAGCAGCCTGAAAGCAGTAGATGCCCTGCGTAGCGCAGGAGCGGAAGTGCTTGGCTTGGGCGCCATCTTCACTTATGGTTTCGATAAAGCAGTTAAAGCATTCGAAGCAGCAGACTGCAAAGCTTTCACCCTCTCTGACTATCCTACATTAATTGAAAAAGCCCTGGAACAGGACTATATAAAAGAAGCTGATAAAACAGCTTTGATGGAATGGTATAAAGGATTCTAAATCCTATATTGCTGAAATTTGCGGTTGGATTAAACCTACTTCTTATTCAGCAATTCCTTTAAATCGTTCCTTATTTCTACCAGCAGGTTATCCGATGTGTTCTCATGGTTCTCCGGTAGCTTCGATATTAGGCTTCCCGTAAATTTCCATACCTCCAGTATGTCACCGGCGCTTACCTCGTATGGTGCATACAGCGTGTTTAGCGATACCAGTTGCAGCTGTTGCTTATCCGTTAGTTGATTATTTACCAACTTAAAGGTTATGCCATCACTTTTGGTTACTACCACACATGGTTGCTTATCTTTTATCTCATACCAGTTGTCTACAAATTCGCCTATTACATACGACTTATCCGGCAGCGGCAGCATCGAGTCACCATTTATCTGAAACATCCTGTACTTGCGCTCCTTTGGTAGCGTTGGCAGATTGAAAACGGGCAGTGTGCTTATAAACTCCGGGTCGTTGTACCCCGCCAGGTATCCCGCACTTGCTTTATGTGGCACCAGTTCTATATTGTCGCGGTTGTTGGATGTTACTGTGGTGGCCAGCACACGCAGTTTCGAGCCACGTATATACGCATCAAAACCCTGCTCCAGTTCGTGAAGCTGAAATTCCGACAGCTTGCTCAAGTCCATTTNNATCTTATAGTATTCTGCAAAGTTAAGCAAGTCCTCCAGCGGAGGATTCTTAGCTACATTGTTCTCGTAGCTGTTCAGCTTGGCACGTGTTATGCCCAGGAATGTAGCGATATCATCCTGACTGCGTTTCTTGCGCGCACGCAGTACTTTCAGGTTTGTTCCGAAGTAAATAGCTATTGGATTCATCCGGCTAAGTTAATTAAAATATCATAACTTAGGTATTCTTATTAACACATCTGTGTGCATTATGCCAGATCAGCCAAGGGCTGCTTTTTCTCGAAGAGGTGCGGATAGTGCAGTTTCAACTCGCTTACAAATAGTTCGTAAGGGAAATCGGCGAACTGCCCGTACTCATGCAGGTACTCCATATACTTGGCGCCATCGTTGGTAAACTGCTGGAAGATTGAATCATTCTCCCCGTCAAAATCCAACGGCTTTACACCAAACTTTTCGCAAAGGGCAGCATTAAAGGCCGGCGTGCATTTTACCCACTTGCCATCTACCCAAAACTCGTTGTATCCATGGAATACGAACTTATCGCTCTTCAGCCGCTCGGTAAATTTTTCGGTAGATATATGGTTCTTTACGATAGAAAATCCCAGGCGCGATGGTATGCCATGCACCCTGCCGACAGCTGCCAACAGCAGGCTTTTCTCCACGCAGTAGCCACTTTTTCTATTTAGCGTCAGCCCGGCAGATATTTGCTTTGGGTCCAGTATCAGGTTATAGGGATTATAGAAAACATCATCGCGCACTGCCTTGTACAGGGCTACTACTTTTTCTTTTACAGATGCAGATTCCGGTACAACAGCTTTTGCGTATGCCATTACCTTTTCATCATTGCTGTCTATAAACTCAGTGGCTCCCAGGTATTGGTCAAACTCGCTTCCGTACATTATTCCTTGTTATTTTTCAACTGCAAAAATACAGACTTTTTAGCCAATAAAAGGTTTTGGGTACTTTGCTTTTAACTACTTTTGCACCTCAAATTTTATAAGAACTATACAAATGGATATCGCAACTGTACATAGTAATTTTAGGTTTAAGCTGCCATTGGCCACCAGGTGGAGCGACATGGACGAAATGCGCCACATAAATAATGCTGTGTACCTCACTTATTTCGAGCAGAGCCGGGCATACTATTTTCAGGAGGTTTGCCAATGGGACTGGGATAAAGATGGCTTTATACTGGGCAGTGCCCATCTCAATTACCACATGCCGCTGAAATTCCCCGATACGGCTTTTATATATGCACGCATATCCAAAGTGGGTACCAAAAGCATGGAAATGGAGTATGCCGTGGTTAAGGAACAGGATGGCACAGAAATTGTAATGACCACCGGATATACAACATTGGTTATGTTCGACTACAAAGCAAATAAATCTATACCCGTTCCGGAGCGCATCCGCACACTTTTGTATGACTACGAAAAAGTAAAGTTTTAATCATGCTGCTGCGCATCAATCCTGATAATATCAACGACCGCCTTATATGGCAGGTGTGCAATTGCCTGCGCAATGGCGGGGTTATTATCTACCCAACCGATACGGTATACACGCTTGGCTGCGACCTTACGCACCCCGCCGCTTACCAAAAGGTGTGCAAGCTGAAAGGCTTAAAGCCAAACAAGGCAAATTTCAGTATAGTTTGCTACGACCTTAGCCACATCAGCGACTTTACGCTTAGCCTCAAAACACCTGTATACAAGCTAATGAACAGGCTCTTACCGGGTCCTTATACCTTTATATTGAACGGGAATAACAACCTGGGTAAAATATACGGCTACCCGAAAAAGACAATAGGGATACGTGTACCAAACAACCCCATAGTGCGGGCTATAGTGGATGAGCTGGGTGCGCCCATACTTTCGGCATCTATCAAAAACGATGACGAAATACTGGAATACATGACTGACCCGGAGCAGATATATGAGGTGTACGAAAGCCTGGTAGACATAGTAATTGACGGAGGGCCGGGCGGCAATATGCCATCTACCATAGTAGATTGTACAGATGGTGGTATCACCATAGTCCGCGAAGGCGCAGGCGATGTGAATCAGATTGTATAGACCTGCACAACGTCGCATTCCTTATTTTTTCTTAACACATTTCCTATTTTCGAAACTTTGAAGCAAGTTTGGGTAAAATATCAAAAGACAATAAAATGAATAAATCCATCGTGGCAATATGCCTTGCAATTGCTTTTATCGCTCAATCATTCACTGGTACATCTGTAACTTATAAGGTCGACACTAAAGCCTCAAAAATAAACTGGATAGGAAAAAAAGTAACAGGCCAGCACGATGGTACTGTGGCTGTTAAAGAAGGTGTATTGGTAATCAGCGATGGCAAATTTGAATCGGCTAAGTTTGATATAGATATGACTTCTATAGTGGTAGAAGATATCAAAGATGCTAATCAGAATAAGAGCCTTGTGGAGCATTTAAAAAATGAAGATTTCTTTTCTGCGGAAAAGTTCCCTACTGCCGTACTTGTTATTACCAGAACCGTGGAAAACCGTGCTAAAAACGATACTGATCCTAACTATATATGCTTCGGCAACCTGAATATTAAGGGCATCAACCAGCCTATCAGTTTTCCTGCACGTGTTAATGTTGTTGGCGATAAAATTAATGGTACTGCAAACATCCGCATCGACAGGACTAAATGGGATATCAAATACAAAAGCGGTACTATTTTCCCTGAGCTGGCGGATAAGGCAATCAGCGATGAAATAGAGTTCAATATTACCTTGGCAGCTGCCAAGTAATAGCTACTATTGCGTATGACACGCATAGGCCTCATTTCCGACACCCACAGTTTTCTCGACAAAAAGGTCTTTGATATTTTCAAGGATGTGGATGAAATATGGCATGCAGGCGATGCAGGCTCTATACAGGTATTCGATGCGCTGCGCCATTTTAAGCCGCTTCGCGCAGTATATGGCAACATAGATGGAGGCGAAATCCGCTCAGAGTATCCCGAGGACAACCGCTTTACTATTGAAGGGCTTGATGTGTGGATGACGCACATTGGCGGCTACCCGGGCAGCTATGCTTCGCGGGTACGCAGTATACTGAAGGTAAAGCCTCCTGATATTTTTGTATGCGGGCACTCACATATTTTGCGCGTTATGCGCGATCCTGCCTTTGGTAATATGCTTACGCTCAATCCCGGCGCTGCGGGCATACACGGGTTCCACAAGGTTAAAACCCTGCTACGTTTTACTATTGATAATAAAAAGGTATCGGCCATGGAAGCAATAGAGCTTGGGCTGCGCGGTTCACTGGAGCAGGAAGGAATTGTACAGGCATAAAAAAGAGGATTAAACGTTAGCTTAATCCTCTTCTTTACAAAGGAGCCACAGGCTCCACTATCTTTAATCCTTTCGCTTATTTGAAAACGAAGTTGCGGACCATATTTGCTGCGAGTTCTCTCGGGTTGCTTTCGCGCCACGAGTCAAAGAAGTTGTCTGTTAGGAACAACATCATAAATTTGAAAATTACTGTATCGCCTTTTTGGTTTTCACCGGCCATATATTCTGCCCAAGATTGTGTCGCTACAAGTTCCAGTACTGTTTCAAACAGTCCGAAATAATCTGCTATCAGTACATCCTCCCCTTCTAATCCCGCTTTTCCTTTTAGTGATGCGCCACGTTCCAATACATCCGGCAATCCACTTAGTATTACAAACACCAACTCTGTTTTAAAGGTGTCGTAGTCCTTGGCAAAAACAGATTTTTTAGCATTTGCATGAAAACGGACTAATAACTGTTGGCAGGTATCTTTTTTTCGAACGAATTCGATTGATTTAAACGTTGAAGTTGGCATATTCGAAGATTTTGTTTTTCAATATATACGCCCACCCAAGTAATTGGTTACACTATCCTACAGCTATTTTCAATAATATATCATAATTAAAAAGCCCTTCAGCAGTATAACGCTGAAGGGCTTTCTTTTATTGTAAAAATGCTTTCTATCGAATCATAACCATCTTGCCAAATCCTTTCTTGAAGTACTTGTCAAAAGATTCGCCACGGTGCTCCATTTCCTTATTATCCATTTTGGTTATCACCTTATAGTAGTATACACCATTTGCCAGTAGGTCGCCAAACTGATCCCTGCCATCCCATGCATATTCGGTCAGGTTTTTGCCTATGCGCAGCGGGCCAAGCTCCTCCTTGGTTATCTCCTTTACCACTATGCCGCGTATCGTCATTATCTGTATTTTCATGTAGTCCGGCACTTCGTTTCCTGTCAGGGTAAATACAAACCGCGTAGATGTGGTAAACGGATTCGGGTAGTTCAACACATTGCTTACGGTAGCCTTGGTTACTACTTCAAAACTCGTTTTGTAATCGTAGTAGGCATTTCCATCAAACCTGTTGATGTCGTTGCTGCTTTGGTTGCCGCTCCTGTCTTTATCTTTTATCAGTAGCTCATACACACCATCAGTTACAAACTCAGGTTTCAATTCTACTTTGGCGGTGTTGTCTTTGCTCAGGTTACTGCTGCTAGCTGGGTAAAAGGTAAGCACACTGTTATCGTGTGGCACATACCTTGGCTCTGTTTCACCGGGGTATTTCAGGTACACCTGCACCAGAGCAGTATCATTCAGCGCCAGAAATTTATTTTCATCCTTCAGCGTAGCTACTATGGTAGGCTTGGATGAAACAATGTCGCCGTTCATTATATGTCTTCCGTCAAATGTTACATCCAGCAGTGGGTTCAGGTTATCGCCCGATGTGGTAAAGCTCAACTCTGCAATGTTGTTGAAGTGGTATTGCTCAGGTTGGCTCGGAGCCGGGTTGGCCTCTATAAATAACCTGTTCACCCCACTAAAGCTGTTGCCTGCTATTGGCTTGCTTAGCTTCAGTATCATGGTATCCAGCCCGCGCAGCGAATCCTGTTTAATGATATAAGTATAGTTGGTAAGCGACGCATCGCGCATGATGTATTTTGTTATCATGCTATCCATCGGCAGGTCTGTTACATTCTCCAATGCAATTTCGCAATTTAGCGTTCCTCCCAGCGTTACGGTATCATTAAAAACGAAATGGGCCGCAGGGTTCAGTGCCGCTTCCGGTACTTGCTTGTATAGCACCCTCCAGTAGTACAACTGAGTAGGCGTTCTGCCTTGCTGGTCACCTGCATATAGTTTCAACCTAAGGTATGGGTACACATTTGCATCTACAGTATTCAGCAAATTATTTTCTGTGGTAGAGGTAAATAGCAACACCTCAGTATCATCATATTTTACTCCATACACTTCTACCTGACTGCTGTCCGTGTTTGGCGTTTCTACAGCATTGCTTTTCCAATGAAACGAGCCCCATTCCCGGGCAGGACCAATTTTGGTAGAGGTCATATTGCCTTCATACCATTTACCTGTAAAGCTGGCATTCAAACTTATCGTATCGCTCAGGCTGTTACCCATTCTGTCCTGCGAGTTAAAGTTGACATTGCCCTTTTGTGTAAAGTAGATATATGGTGCATTCGCATTGCCGCTTTTCAGCTGCGCAAATCCTGCGGCCCCCAACTTATCTACCAGTGTATTTACCACCATAGTATCCCATGTGGTAAACTGTGGATTGCTGTAGGTGTTTGTATATACCAGCACATAATATCCATCAGGTATGCTGTTCACGAAATCACGGATAACCTGTGGCCATGTCTTGCCACCTTGTGCAGGATCCGGATGTGGTACATTTTGCACACGGAAGTCAAACCCAAATTGATAATCATCCCCCTGGGCACAATGTATGTTTCCTTTTGGTCCATAGTTACCTGTGCCAGGGTTATAGCTGCTGAGCGCTTTTCCGCTTGCACTATCTATTATACCAAATGTAACACCATAGTTATATCCACCACAACCGATAAAGCGGCCTGCATGCATTAATACATTATTGTAATACCAGCGCATCTGCAGCGGATCAGAATTATAATTACCGGTTTTACATAAAATCTCATTCAGGCTGTTACTAAATTTGAATACCCTGTCATTGCCAAGGTTTAGCGTGTTATAAGCATCTTTTTTGTATTGGTAATAGTGGCTTTGGTTCCATCCCGGGTACTCATCCTTCAGGTACAGGAATGATGAATAATGCCAGTTTTTTCCTGTTCCGGCACTATCTACTGCAACACGCCAGTAGTACACCGTACTGTCACTATATATCAAGTTTGGCTGCCACTTTACTACGCCGCCCACTTGCGATACTAATCCATTTTGCAACACACCTGAGTTGAACAACTCAGTGGTATCTATTTGGAACCTGTATGTTCTGTATGGGGCAAAAGGGTTGATAGTGCTTGCTTTCAGTATTACATTCTGTTTTGGCACTATGGCAAATTCATATGGATATATCGGCAATATATCATCACCTTGTATAGAGGTTATAACACCGCCGATCGGTATCCTGTTATTTCCTTCTGCCATTTCATCCACAGCCTCATCACTTTCTATAAACGCACCAAATTCATTCAGGTTATAACCGATAAATGTGTTGTTGTAAGGAATAAGTGTAGGTAGCTTAAAGGTGATGGTATCTTTGTACAAAGTACCAACAATCCTTTTACTATAGGTATACAGCTGTGCCGTATTGTCCTGTGTATATACCCTGCGGTATATCGTGGCACTTATAGAATCCCGCTTTGCCATTCCCAGGTTGGTGTTCACCAGCTTCACTTCAAATGAATCACTGGCAGCATTTATAGGTGATGGGTTAAAGTACATAGAGCTTGGCTCTATGGCATAGTCAGGCTTGCCGTATTGGTTCAGGCTTATAGCAGGATCGCCATGCAGGGTAAACTCATAAGACACCATCATGGTAAAGTTGCTGCTCGCACAGCATTGGTCCAAGTCAAACATGTTTTGTTGCACAGCTTCGCCCAGAGTCCTGTTGTACATTTTCTTGCCTATGTTGTTGTACAGAAGCGTAGTGTATTGGTTCAGGCTGGTGGATAGCGAAAGTCCGGTTGTGGCCAGGAACGCTATAGCTCCACGGTTGGCAGGCAGTACAAATTGCTCGCTGTAGTTGCTGCTTTGTGCATGTATTAATCCTACAAGGCAACCGTTCGATATTATTACCGGATATCTGTCTACGTTGTTGTAGTTCTGCGGCTCATCTATGCTTATATCAAATCCTGCGTTGGCAGAAGAGTGTCCAAAGAAAGTTAACAGGGATACTCCCTTGTTTATTCTTCCTTTCAGGTATGCCGACAGGCCAAGTTGTATCGGATTGCTGGTGTTTTTGTAGAATCCTTCTACATTGGCACCATACAGTGTATCGCGTATTATTTTTTCCCAGTTTTTAAGGTAGCTGGCCAATTGCGACTGCTCACCTACCGACGTGCCACCACCAAAGTGCAGCACCTCTTTCATCCACTCTTTGCCATCTATCGACTGGTTGCTTACATAGCTGCGCTGCTGTTGCTCATAGCTTGTTACCTTGGTCAGGTAGTTGGCTACATCTGCAGGGGTTTGTGCGGCAAGCCGGCCCAGCGATACCATTGGCCTGTTTTTACCTGGCTGGCAGGCAAGCAGTATATCCGAGCCCGGGTAGCCAAAAGTTGGTATCAGGCATTGGTTGCGCGCTGCTACACTTGTTACAGAGCGCGTATCAGGATATTCACGTCCCTTGCCTATCAGGAACACATGCTTTGGTTTATTTGCCGTATTGAAATTATCTGTAGCATATCTTATAAAATTGATAATGCTCATTGGGGACTTGTTGATACCATATGCAAACTGATCATATAGCTGAGATATGCTCACCTTTATCGCGTTATACTCTCCTGTAATGGGGCTATCATCTATATCCCTGTACCTCCTGTATTCTTCCACCTGGTTTTTGCCAAAGTAGGGCGCATAGAGGCTGCTGTCGCTGATGATGATATAATTACCCTGGTTATTAGGATTGGAGTAATTAATAAAGCTGGTGGCGCTCATGCTATTTACCGTAAAATAATTTGCATCCGCGCGCAGGTATATTTCCCTGCCAACAACAGATGCCGGTAGCATAAACTGATGGGTAGTACCGCTTGCGGCAGTTATCCTGTATCCATTGGTTATATCGTACAATATCGGCGCGGCTCCCTGATCATTAAAGCCGTTTAATTCCAGGTATTTGGCTCCATTGCCTGGTTCCATTTCCCAAAAGAAAGTACTTTCTCCGCTGAACTGGTATTGCCTGGGGTATCTGAGCTGTACCACCTGTATCCTGTTCTGTGCAGTACTTACAGAGTTATCAGTAAAGTCTACCGATACGTTGGTGGTGGCCGAAAGCAGATTGATGCTAAACTGCCTTACGTATTTGTTTTGCCGGGAACCATTATAGCTATCTGTAAATATGGATTGACCACCAACGCCGAGTACTACGGTGTGGGGACTGTTGCTCCTGCTGCCGATATGAGCACGTAGCTCGGCAGTTTGCGGCCCGCCTGTATAGGTAAATGGAGTGCTGAATGGAAATATATCCGCAGCATCGAAACTATTCCTCCAGTTAGAGGCAAATCCCTCTCCGCCTTCAAATGTAGACTTGGAAAGTTCCTCAGAACCGGTAACATAATTCTTCCCTTCATAAAATAAATCGCCGAACGATCTGTATACCTTGTGCCAGAAATACGGCTCTGGTGCCGGAGGATTGCCGATATTATTGGCTATTGGTGTAAATCGCGCATTGCCACCTGAGTTTGCTGTAGTCAGGAAATATACGCTGGTATCGGTAAAAAGGCTAAGGTAAATCGAAGCATGTTCCGCAGGGTTCACAAATAGCTGGCTGTCCTGGTCGCCCAGGTTTTTCCTTCCATAAAACTCAATATAGTCGTTTGCTCCCAGTGTTGTATTGCTTATGTAGATAGGCTCTTGCCTGCCATTGTGGTACATTACCAGGTTATTCGTATTTACCCCACCTATGCCCGGTATGGCTGCCACCAGCGTGCTGTATGGTATCCTGTATATACCGTCCTGTGCTACTTTTATCTTGTAAAATGTTTTGCCATAGTCTATCCACTCATTGCCGTATTGCTGAGCAAATAATACTGAAGAAGTAAGGATACAAAGGCAAGTCAGTAATCTTCTCATTTCTCTACTTCTGTTTTTTATTTATATCAAACCTTACCGATATCACATTCGAGTACAATCCTGTACCTCCACCGCCGCTGCTTAGGGTTGTCAGGTTGGTAAGGGCATAATCCAGAGATATTATCTTAATATGCACTCCTGCCCCTACCGTAGGCGATACACTAAAATTCCGTTTGCCGTTTTCGGCCATATACTTCTGTATGTTAGTCACACCCGCGCGTATATATCCTATATTAAACAAGCTCAATTCCAATCCGGCGTTCATATCCACACTTATGGGTTTGCCGGGTAGCAATACATTGCGTTTTCCATCTGTGCTAAGCACAAAGTTTACTTCCGGTTTTATATAGAATTTGTTTTTGATGTTCACGTTGTATGCCACACCCAGATTTATTGTGGGTACAGTTATCTCGAGTGTATTGCCCGGTAGCTGGTTATTGGTTTGCTGCAGTACCCTTTTCTCATCTTCGGTAAACGAAAAATCCCATGCACTGAAAGTGCTGGAGATATCGCGGGCCATTAATCCCACCTGTAATCCCTTGTAGCGGTATTGCAGGCCTATGTCTATACCAAACCCGAATGCCTGAGCAAAAGAACCTACTTTGCGGTATATGCCCTTTACACTTCCACCTATTGTCAGCCCTTTTACCGGTAGTTTCTGTGCGTAGTGAAACATAAGCGCATAATCGGCTACCGAAAACGAGCGGATATTGTCGTAGTTGATGTTGCCATCCGGCCCTATCAGGAATAGCGTATTGGCTATATTATCCACCCCAAAGCGGTAAAAGGAAAACCCTATAGTGCGTTTTTTGTCCTGTACCGGTACGGCAAAGGAGCCATAATCCCATTTGGAGATACCGGCAAAGTATTCGGTATGCATGATGCCTATCTGGGCATTGTTTTCTATCCTGGCAAGGCCTGCCGGATTATAGTAGGTAGCATATACATCATCTGTACTGGCAGCTTGTGCGCCACCCATTGCCAAACCGCGGGCTCCTACGCCTATGTTCAGAAACTCATTGCTGTACTTGCGTACTTGCTGAGCTCCTGCAACACTTGCCGCAGTAAGCAAAAAAATAACGAGGAGGGATTTTATTTTTTGCATCACTTACTTTTTTAGCAGTTCCGTCCAGTTACGCCGTACTGCTTCATAATCACTAATTGACTCTTGTATACGAAGAACATCCGTTTTGGTTATATCGGTGCCTGTGGCCCTTTTATATATCCTGCATACTCCTGCCGCTATCTTTTCATTATCCGTAATATTATGCAAAAACCTGTTTGACATAAACCACATCATCCTATCCAAATATATCTGCTTTTCTTCATTTAGACTCAATTTTTCCAAATAATGATGCACAGTCTTTTCATCTAGTGTCTCCAATGTACGGTAATAGTTTGTCGCCAGATTTGGAATGCTGGTAATCAGCGATTTATCTATCATCATTTCTGCCAGCAGGTGTGCCAGTACCGATATCCTTACTTCCTTCNNTCCCCTTTGTAGCATGGCCATCTTTAAGTCGTCCATAGCCCCTGTAAAATAGGTTTCGCTGTGAAAAACCTTGTCGCCTGCAAAGTGGCTTTGGATTCCTTCTTGTATCTGCTGCTCTTTTGGCTCAAGCATGCCCGAAAAGGGTTTTATCTTTCTGTTATATGTTTTTGTAAATCCGGGCGCTATATCGGGCAGCATAAGGCCGAAAAGAAACTCGGCAGATTCAGGTTTGCCCTCGTAGTAATAGTGCGACAAAAAGTGCATTGCTTCAAAAATAACAATTGGTCTACTATTATGAAACGACTTATCTACATAGCAGTCAGCACATTGTCGTATTGGTGTGCCAGTTTGCTCCAGTCATATTTTTCTACCCATTGCCTGGTGTCCATTACACGTAGCATCTTTACATCCATTATGCGCTTTTGCAGTTTGGTCACAAACTCATCGTCACTATACATAAAGGTGTATTTCATCGATTCCGGTATGTGCTCGGCAAACACCAGCCTTTCCGGCATCATCGGTATAGCATTGCAATACATAGCTTCCACTATCGGCTCTGCAAAAAAATCATGGTAAGAGGTAACCGGCAATATATCTGCAAGGTATAGCCAGTGCGCATATTCTGCATCGCAGGCTACACTACCCCAGTGTACAATTTTGTCTGCCAATACTTCTTTTGCTTTAGCAAAAACAGGTGGAGTGTGCGGTGTTTCTTCGCCTATCACGGCCAATTTAAAATCTATGCCGTGGGTGGCTATCGTTATAAGCGCATCAAAAAATGCTTCAGGGTTTTTATCGTGTTCCCACTTGTTGTTCCATAGCACCAGTGCACGGGGCATTGGCTCGGGCTTTTCCGGCTGGTAAGAATCCAGCCTTTTCAAATCAAGCGCCATTGGCAGCACGGTACTTTTATCTTCTATCACCTTAGCATTTTCCGGCTCATTATAATCCGGAAACAGATTCAGGAATTCCGGCAAATGCTCCAGAAATGATTTGCGGTGGTACACAGAGTTGAAGCAGACTTTATCTGCTGCCAGTGCGGTGGTATAATTGATAAATGCACATTCGTTGTCGCGTATGTACTGCATCTCGTTCTCAGTCTTTGTCCAGGGGTATGGCAGGTGGTTCTCATGAAAATAAACCACTATAGGGATGTTGCAAAGCTCTTCCGGCAATAATCCTTTGAAAGTTGCCACATCCAGCATATTGCTGCATACTATTATGTCGGGTACATTCATCGATGAAACCTCTTTGGCACAGTGCACTGCGGCTCCGTGCATCCGCCAGTCAGCGTGCGCGCCGGGCATAGTCAGCAGCTCAACATCATGCTCGCTGTGCTGCTTGTACCCGTCTGCCCATTGCTTGTGGTATCCGGCATAAAAAGGCTCTATCAGTAATATATCCAAAACACATTGGTTTTATTTCAAAATGCTCCTTGCTATCAACTCTTTCATTATCTCATTTGTTCCTGCATATATCCTTTGCACACGTGCATCTGCCCATGAGCGCGCCACCTGGTATTCCCACATGTAGCCGTAGCCACCATGCTGTTGCACGCACTCATCAGCTACTTTGCACTGCAGGTCGGTCAGGTAGTACTTGCATGCGCTTGCTCCTGCCTGATCCAGTTTTTTGTCCAGGTGCAGCTCCAGGCAGCGGTCTGCGTACACACGCCCTACCGATGTTTCTGTAGCCATCTCTGCCAGCTTAAACCTCGTGTTCTGCAGCTGCGATATCGGCTTGCCAAATGCTTCGCGCTCTTTGGTATATTTTATCGTTACTTCCAGTGCACACTCTGCTTGTGCTATAGCTCCCAGTCCTACAACAAGCCTCTCCTGACTTAGTTCAGTCATCAGGTACTTAAATCCTTCTCCCTCCTTGCCCAGCAGGTTTTCTTTAGGAACTATAACATTTTCGAAGAAAAGCTCGCAGGTATCCTGGGCATGCAATCCCGCTTTTTCGAATGGTTTGCCCTTGGTATAGCCTTTCATGCCTGTTTCCAGTACAAAAAGGCTAATGCCTTTGGCACCCAATGCCGGGTTTGTTTTAGCGGCTACCACACATACATCGCTCAGGTATCCGTTGGTGATAAATGTCTTCGAACCATTTATTACGTAGTGGTCGCCTTTGTCTACAGCACTTGTGCGCATGCCCTGCAGGTCGCTTCCTGCGCCCGGCTCTGTCATGGCTATGGCAGCTATCGCTTCGCCCGATACCATTTTAGGCAGCCACTTTTGTTTTACTTCTTCCGTGCCGTAATGCTCAATGTACGGGCACACTATATCCGAATGCAATGGGTAACCCACCGCAGGGCCGCCCAATCCGGCTTTGCCCAGCTCTTCTATCAATATAGCATTGTAGCGGAAATCCTTAATGCCTAATCCTCCATAAGCCTCATCTACCTGCATGCACAGGAACCCCGACTCGCCAAACTGCAGCCAGCTTTCGCGGCTTACCATTTTATCTTTTTCCCATTGCATGTTAAACGGGGTAATGTTCTTGGCAATAAATTCCCTTACGCTTTGCGCAAAAAGTAAATGTTCTTCGGTGTATATGTTACGAGCTAGCATTGATTTAATTTTGTGCAATGATACAACCCATCGGGGATTAGTGCCAAGCCGATTTTACCATCAGTTGTTAATGCAGTAAGTTTTTTGGGAAAAGGCACCTATTCATGCTGGCCTTAAACGAAAAAGGACTTACCTGAGTAAGCCCTTTCTTTTGATGATGATCGGATGATGATGGAGTACATCTTTATTACCAGAACCTGACACCACCCAGGCGGCTTAGCTCCAGGTAGTTCAGCGCCAGTTGATAGTTGATCTGTATCTGTGCCAGTTGCGCATCCTGCAGGCTGCTTTCGCTGTTTTGCAATTCAAGTATAGTCAACACACCGTTTTTGTACCTGCTTTGCGCCAGGTTCAGCGCCAGCGTAGCCTGCTTCACCAGGGCTGCCGAGTTCCCCAGCTTTTCTTTGTTCGATGATATGTCGGCCATTATCTGCTCTATATCTTTTTTCAGCGTACCCTCTGCATACAGCACATTTTGCCTTGCCGCTTCTATGTTCAGCCTGGCTATTTTCCTTTGAGTCAGTGTTCTGCCACCATCGTATATTGGTATGGTCAATCCTCCACCCACAGCATAGTTAAATCTCCATTGGTTTATATCCGGTTGGTAGCCGTTTTTAAAACCAACGCTTCCGTTGAAGGTAAGGTAAGGTAATAGCCCTTTATTCGTAGCTTTCAGGTCAGCCTGGTTGTACATCATTTTGTCTTTGGCTAGCACTATATCCGAGCTTAGGGTTGCTGCAGATTTGTAGGCCTCCTCAGTACCTGTTATTGCATCCATGGTAAACAGTGTAGTGTCCGCTATGGCAGCAGCACCGCCTGTCAGGTAATTCAGCAGGTTCAGTTGCTTTTTCAACTGCGATTTTGCATCCACTATTTTGTTCTCTGCGGTCTTTACGCGCACATCGCTGCTCAGCCTGTCGTACTCCAGCGCATCGCCGTTTTTTATTTTCGACTCTACCAGTTTCAGGTTGTCCTGCGCCAGTTTCAGCTGCTGTTGTATCACCACTATATTCTTGTTCAGGAATATGATATGGTAGTAGATGTTTGCCACCTGGTAGGCTATGTTGTTTTCATTGGCAGTTACATTGTCTTTTATCTGCTGCTGCTCAGCCTTTGCCTTGTCTACGGCACCTTTGGTACGGCCAAAGTCGTAGATGTTCTGGCTCAGGTTTATGGCAGTATTAAAGTTGTTGTGTGGTACAAACTGTATAGTCTTTTCTGCTCCCGGTATTCCAAATTTAGCCTCACCTATCGGGTTTATATAGTTGTAGGTAAATCCCGCATAGGCGGTAGGCAGGTAGCCGCTTTGGGATAAGCGCACCTTTGCGTCGCCTATCAGCAGATTTTCCTGTCCCTCTTTCAATTTAGGGAAATACCCTATCGCCTGTTTGGTTAGTTGTTGCAGCTCCGCAGGTATGTTAGCGGTTGCTTGCTGCGCATTGGCTTTCAATGTAATTATCGAAAGCAGCGCTATAGTAAACCAATATGTATTACGCATGATCATATAAATTTTTAGTGTGCAGCTTCAGCAGCTTTTTTTACTTCTTCTGCGCTTAGTTTTTTGTTTTTCAAAAAGAATGTGAGTGGTAGTATGGAGAGGAAGAATATCCCAACCAGTTGAAACGTGTCCAGGTATGAAAGGAGATACGCTTGCTTTGTTACCGCTATATCCATCATTTTCAGGCTTATGGCAGGAGCGTCCAGCGCGTTTATGCCCCTTCCTATCAGTGCCTGTATCTGTGCCAGGTTGCGCTCGTTGAATATCGGGTTATCCGGAGATACATTGCCTATCAGGTCGACCCTGTGTGTGGCAAATCGGTGCGCTATAAATGTGTTGGTGATAGCAATGCCCAGTGAGCCGCCAATCTGCCGTATCATATTGGTAAGTGCAAACCCTGCCGGCATTTCATGTGGCTTCAAATCCGATACTGCCTGGTTTATCAGTGGTACTGTCAGCATCGATATGCCTATACCGCGCATGATAAGTATGAACATGAACGATGTAGCCGATGTTTCTGCTGTCTGCTGGCTCATTACATAGCTGAAGCCTGCAAAAAACAGTATGCCTATGATAACGAAGTATCTTGGCGAAACTCCCTTGCTCATCAACCTGCCTGCTATCGGCATTACAAATACTGCTATCAGCGAGCCGAATATCAGCGAAACGCCCGTCATGGTTGGCGTGTAGCCACCTACGCGCTGCACCAGCAGCGGATATACGAACACTGAGGTAAACAAACCATAGCCTGCCACAAAGGTAAATATAGCCGATACAGACAGGTTTCTGTTTTTCATTACTTTCAGGTCTATCAGCGGCCTGTCCGATTTTAACTCCCTGTAAATGAACAAACCCAAACCAACTACCGTAGCTAGCGTTAGCCAGATGATCGTTTTGCTTTCGAACCAGTCATCCGTTTCACCTCTTTCCAGTACATATTGCAGGCTGCCGATGCCCAGACTCAGCAACACAAGCCCAAAATAGTCAATGCTTATTTTGCTCCTGTCTATGTTGTGCTCGTTCTCTTTTTTCTCTATAAATGTATAGGCAAGTATCCCTGCCAATATACCTATAGGCACGTTGATATAGAATATCCAGCTCCAGTGGTAGTTATCTATGATGATACCACCCAGTGTTGGTCCTAGTGTTGGTCCCAATACTATACCCATACCAAAAAATGCAGACGCCATAGGTCTCTTTTCTATGGTAAAGCTATCGAACAATATGCCCTGCGATACCGAAAGCAAAGCGCCACCGCCTATGCCTTGCAGGAATCTGAATATTACCAGCATCCAAAGGTTTTCGGCAAAGCCGCACAGGTAAGAGGCTACCGTAAATATGACAATGGATCCTACATAGTAATTTTTTCGCCCGAAGTAGTTGGACAGGAAGCCCGTAAGGGGTATGATGATAACGTTGGCTATGGCATACGAAGTTATTACCCATGCCACATCCTCTATGGTTGCTCCCAGGCTACCGCTTATCTGGTTTAGCGCCACATTCACTATAGACGTGTCTATCAGCTCCATGATGGCCGCCGTTATAACCGTAATGATTACAATGGCTTTTCCGAAAGTGCCTTGTTGCGACATATTACTTCACTTTTACTTCTACCGTAGCGCTCAATCCTGCACGCAGCGTGCTTTTTACTGCTGCCACATTCTTTATGGCTATTTTTACCGGTACGCGCTGCGTTACTTTTATAAAGTTGCCCGTTGCATTGTCCGGCGGCAAAAGTGAAAACTTGGAACCCGTAGCTTCCGATAGCGATTCTATTTCACCTTCTATTTTAGTATCAGGATAGGCATCCAGCACTATAGTTACCTGTTGGCCTACCTGCATGTGTTCTATCTGTGTTTCTTTAAAGTTGGCTACCAACCAGTACGAGTCATCGTTTACTATGGTTAGCAGGTTTTGGCCCGGCTGCACATACTGGCCCGGCTCTACACTTTTCTTACCTATTTTACCACTTATAGATGCCGTTACGCTGGCGTAGCTAAGTCTTAGCTTGGCATTCTCCAATTGTGTCTGCCTTGCTTTTACCAGTGCCTCTGCTTTGTTTATCTGCGCGTTGTTCAGCCCCAGCGAAGTGCTTACTTGCTTGGTCTGCGCTTCTGTGGTCAGCAAGCTTTGGTTAAGCGCATCTATGTTTGCCTTAGAGTCTTCCAGTTGCTTTTTGGTGATGCTGTTGTCGGCATACAGATTCTTGTCGCGCTCATAGTCGGCGGCAGCCTTGTCTTTGCGTATACGTGCCAGTTCTGCATTGGCTTTCGATACTTTTATGCTCTCGTTAGAGTTCAGTACCGATGCCTTTGCATTTTCCAGGTCGGCTTGTGCCTGTAGCAGGTCCGCTTCGGCTTGTTGTACCGCTATCTCATATTCCCTGCTATCTATAGATAGTAGTTTCTGCCCCGCTTTGACCTCCGTGTAGTCAGTTACCAGCACCGAGTCTACATAACCTGCTATACGAACCAGAACTGGTGCCGAATGCGTCTCTATCTGCGCATTGTCTGTTTCCTCATAGTGCATGGCATGGTTTATTTTGGTATATCCAAAGTAGCCACCTAACGCAAGTACCAAAACCAACACCCCAATGCGGATGTATTTGCTGTTGCTTGGTTTATTATCTTCCATAAAATTTTTGTGTTGTTAATTTTTTACTGGCTGCAAAAGTAAACTTAGTTGACTAAATAGTCAAGCCAGTTGACTAAATTATTTTTTAGTATCTTTGTTTCATGGATGTAGAAAAGGAATTTGAAGAGGTTCAGAAGTATAAGCAGCGCAGTTTTGCAGCTCTTCTGCATAAGATCAGGCGCCATTTCGACCGCTGGGCAGAGAATGAGATATGGAAAAATGGCTATAGCGATTTCAAAATGGGCTATATGCCGTTCCTGATGAATATAGACGCAACAGGTACTACCAACGGTGAGTTGGCTAAGCGCGCGGCTGTTACCAAGCAGGCAATGAGCAAGGTGGTAAAGGAATTGACTGCCCTTGGTATTATAGAAGTGCGCAAGCACAAAGTGGATAGCAGGAGTCAGGTTATATTCCTTACTGATAAAGGAAAGATGTTTGTGATCACTGCACGCCAGTGTGTGTCGGGTTTGTTCAAGGAGTACAAAGAGGTGGTAGGTGCAAAGGATTATGAAATAATGATCGACAGCATGATTAAAATACTGGAGCATCATCAACGTCTATCTGTGTAACACGGCAGTAGTTTTAAACAAATAGCCTTTTTAACTATATAGTACTTGCAAAATTTTTAACCCCGTGTTATCTTTAGGGTATGAATCAATACATGGTAGAAGTTCAGCTTCCGGTTTATATGAGTGATGCGTTTATCGCGCTTATTCCAAGACAAAGGGCTTTGATCAATAAGTGGTTACAGCAGGGTGTTGTCACCAGCTATTCTTTGGCGCTCGACAGGTCGAAGCTATGGGTTACGTTTAATGTAAACAGGGAAGAGGAAGTGCGCCTGCGCCTGGAGCAGTTTCCGGTAGCGCCTTTCGTGGACTATACCATTTTTGAGCTTGCATTCAGCGAGGTGGTAGATTTCTCTATCAATACAATGTCACTTAACTAACTTTTTTTGTTCTATAAAAAGAGAGAACCACAGCAATTGCTGTGGTTTTTTTATGCATATACTTGCCGGTTTTGCTGGTAGTGATAGGGTTTACCTGTGGAGATATCTGCTATATCATGCCTCTTCTTTTGTTTGCATAAAACAAAAAAACCACGGCAGTTGCCGTGGTTTTTCAAGTCTGTACTTTGCAGATAATTATCTGTTGATAGTGAAGGTTTTGATACCTACACGGTTGTTGTCCTGTACTTTTACGATATACAATCCTGAAGAAAGGGAGTTAACATCCAGTTCTACAACTTTGTTTCCTGTTATTTCCACTTTGCGTTCAGCTACTGCAACTTCACCCAACATATTCAGTATTGTGATATTGAATTCAGCTGCTTTTTCAGTAGATAGATCAAGATTGATTTTATTTGTAGCAGGATTAGGATAAAGGCTGATATTGCTTGAGAAAGCTACATCTTCCAAACCTACTGCTACCACGTTAATAGTAACGATTGTATCATCAGTTCCAAACTGGTTTGTCACAGTCAATTTCACCTGCCTTGTACCATTTGCATAGTAGTTAGCCTGAGAGTTTTGTGAAGCAGATGTGTTAGGTGTTGCACCCGCTCCAAAAGTCCATGCCCACGTTGAAGGGCTGTAAAGTGATTTGTCCTGGAAAATGAAACGTTTTCCGTTAGTGATGTTTGTGATAGTATAAGTGAACTGTGCTATAGGTATACGGCCTACAACTACTACACGCTCTGCTGTATCTGCATTGCCTGCATTATCTACAGCTATATAGCGAACAGTGTATTCACCCGGAGTGTTAGCATCCACATTACTGGTAGTAGATGTAGAAACTGTTCCATCCTGACAGTCGAATGCAGTAGCACCGGCATCTGTATAAGGTGTACCAAGGTATACTACCGCTGTATCGTTACCATTTAGGGTAATGATCGGAGGCAATATGTCACCTACAGTTTGAGTAAATTCAGCATCCGCAAAATTTATATCTTTTATGTAGTAGAACCTGGCAGGATTTTGAGCATCAGGAAGACCAACCGGGTTTACATTCTGATAGTCTATTTCTGCAAATACAACAGGTACATTATAAGTTCCTGCATTTTCAAATACGTTTTGAGATACCGTAGCAAACATTGCACCTCCGTTAGTTCCGATATTGTTTCCACCAAATACAGGATCGCTATCAGTAAAGTTTTTGATTAAAGTTGCTTTTTCAGTTACAACATCATATCCTTTACCAAAAAAGTTAGGGCTGATATTGTAGAAGAAATTGTTCTGAGCAGGGTTCAATCCTGTTATAGGATCTGTATCCAACCATGTGTAGAAGAATTTGTTATGTGCTGTGTTAGTAGCTATAGCAAGGCTATTACCCAAAGTGATAAAAGAACCTGCATCGCCTTTAGCTACGTCACCGTCATTAATTGATACCAAAGAATCAGTTATCAGCAAACCTTTCCATGCACAACCAGGACCCGCATTTGGGTCGAAGGTAAGGTCATATATAGAAGCTCCACCATTAGGATAAGTATTGTATGCCAATGGGTCGCCATTTTCATCCACTACTGCAGCACTAAGCGCCGTGAAAACATAGTGAGGATTACCATCAGCATCTACTGCAAGGTCAGCATTACCAGTAGCTGTAGGTACACCTGAAAGGTCCGGATTAAGTCCTGCTACCACAGTTTGCACATCTTTCAAGTCTACATGTATAGGAGCAGACCATGTAGTTCCACCATCTGTAGTTTTATAGAAAACAGGATTAACCGTATAGTCATCATTGCTAAGGAAATCTCCTAAAAGCGCTATCCAGCCATTTTGCCCGCTTGGGTCAAATGCGATATCGAAGTCAGAGAATAAAGAAGAGCTATCACCTGTAGCAGATTCAAAAAAAGCAGGAGTTACCGCCATTTTCCTATAAACCCAATCCACGTCTTTTGTAGTAGCATTCCATACGCCCCTTCCGATATACACTGTATCAGAAGCAACGTTTTTAGTGCCTATATTGTTAGTGTAGCTGTTATAGTTAAGGTTAAGGGTATAAAATACGCCTGTATTCTCACCACCTTTAGTTAAGCTTTGGCCAACCAATGCATTAGAGTTATTGATAGACTCTGCAGAATCTGTGAAAGTAGATGGAGCACCGTCTAAACGGCCAACACCATGGTATTCACCTTCCCACTGCTCACCTGTTCCCGTTGAGCTGGTATAGTCCAACCACGCAGCAGAATAAACAGCATAAGCGCTGTCCGCCACCAATGTGTTGTTTGGCCTGTGTATAACCACCTGAGGGAAACGCGCTGATGGAGTTCCGTTATAAACCGCAGGTGGGTTCAATGGACCAACATTCGTAGTAAAGCTCGTTCCTTTGTTTTTCGATATGTCCACAATCAACTGACCCATGTTAGGAGCAGTATTGGCATTGTTTATACCACGGTGAATGAACACCACGGTACCCAATGAATCATCGGATGATAATTGAGATGTACCATCATTTTGAGTCGTGTACAAGTTACCTGAAGTACCTATTACTACAGATGATACCGCACGGCTTGCACCATGAGACGATGTATGGCTTATTGCCTGTTGTTTTACAGGTTGTCCCTGAGATTCATGCTTAATAGCCGCTTTTTTGCTTAGAAAGGGATCTTGTTTAAACAACTTAGCGTTGCTTTGGGCAGTCACCAGTGCCACAGACCCAAGTAAAAGTGCCGACAGTACAGATTTTTTCATCGTTAGAATAACAATTTCGTTTTTAAAATGAGATGTGAATGTAAGCAATATTTACATTCAGTATTTACTACGACGGTCATTATTTATAATAAGTTTGTTAAAGTTAACGTCATATTTTGCTGACAATTGCTTCGCAATCTCCGTTTCCGCACTTCTCCTAAACCAAAAAAAGAGATACTTCCAGTAGAAACACCTCTTTTTTTATTACAAGTTACTTTTCAGTAATATCTTATTATCTGGTTACAAGCAACGACTTTGTTTTTACACCTTTCAAATCTCTGAGGCGTATAAAGTAGCTCCCCAGGGCCAGGGTAGACGTTTCCGCTTTAAAATGATGCATGCCTTTGTTTAGTACTGCCTTATCTGCAATCAGGCTAACGGTTTTACCCTGTATGTCCATAATTTCCAATTGTACTTCTGACTGGTAAGGCAGGTAAAATGAAATATCTGTCGATGAGTTAGCTGGATTCGGTACTGCATCATACAACTGAGCCGAAAAAATAGCTGCATCAGGCGTATTGTCTATGCCTGTTATAGTATCCGGTGTTACAGGATTAAGTAAAGTGCTATCTATAATTATGTCTTCATCGCCCTGCCTGTATATGGTATAGCCAAAGTATATCAGGAACATTTCGTTGGTGGTAGCCTCACCTGCTGTTACCTTTTTAGGTGGGTCGCTTGGCTGGCGGGGGTTGCTCAGGGTATTATTATAAGTAGCCCATCCTTCCAATCTGGAACCCGGGGTTATAACTATAGGTTTTTGCGGCAGGTAGTTGCCTTGCCATTTAAAATCGTAATCGTTGATACGTATTATAGGCAGGGTATCGCCCGCTGCATTTACACTATAGGCGCCTATTTTGCTTCCTATCAGGTGCATGTGTGGCGCTACGGATATTATGGTTATTTTAGGGTAGTTGTTCGGTAGGTTAAACCTATTATTGAACGTTTTTATCTCATTCGGATTTATAGTTAATGGCCCATTCAGCAATCCTCCTAGTCCACCATTGGAGTAGTTCAGCGCAGGCGCCATGGTTATTTCCCTGGTATTGCTGTTTGGGGTTGTCACAAGCCTTATTCGCGTGCTGTCCACTTTGCCGTTGCTACCTTGCGGGTAGTGTATCTGTATCACCACTTTAGCATTCTTATGCAGCTTTATCCCCATTCCTGTAGGGAACTCCATAGCCCTGGCGCCTGGCACCCATGCACCTATCAGGTTTGCACCGTTTACTCCTATACCTCCAAAGCTGGTATAGCCCGGTCCTGCATCATTTGCATCCAATACGGTGCTTTCGTTGGTAGTATCTTCAAAAGCCAATACGTGGTGTACTATGTCACCATTTCCCGGTATTACTTCAAAGGCTGTTATGAATTCATCCTGAGTTAAACCGGATGGCAACACAAAGCAACGGTATATATCATTTTGTGCAGTTACAGTGTAGGTGGTCATTTTCAGGTCTATATTGGCAGGCAGCTCTGGCAGGTTGCTATAGGTTGGCTTTACCGGAGCTTTGGTTGTATCGCCTGCTGGTGCGCCTGCATTGTACCAGTCCGATATCAGCTGTATCTGCTGTGGGGTCAGTGTCCTGGATTCTGTAAATTTCCTGTAACTCTCATCCGGCGGCCATGGTGGCATTTGGTGGGCTGCTGTTTTGTACTGTATGCTGAATGCGTAATTGAACGCGTCCTCATACTTTACCAGCGAAAAGTGCCCTCCGCCACCATCGTGGTGGCAACTGGTACAGTTGGCATATAGTATAGGGGCTACATCCTTTGCCCAGGTTACCTGTGCGCTGGCTGCCTGATAGGAGGCTGCGAAAAGCACAATTGAAAGTAAAAAACGATTCATGGGAAATGTTGTTGTTTGATTATACAACTATGACTAAAGGTAGTTAAAAAAGTTTAAACTACCCCCAGGTTTTCTTTTTCAGCCAGTTGTTCATCTTCGGCATGCAGGCTTCTGCCGGCTATTGCTTCAAAGGTCTCATGGTACTTTGCATGGTTTGTTTTGAATAGCTTATCCCATATATTAAAATACAGCCCATAATTGCATAGCACAAACTTGTGGTGCATATTATGGTGGGTAGATGTATTGTACCACGAAGTCAGCTTGTTGGTAGTAAACCCTTTAGGGAACATTTCAAAACCCGAATGCCCTACTACGTTCATCAGCGTCATATACATGATCCAGGCAAATATGGCCATAGGGTGCAGCGGCATTATCATTATCATGATGGGCAATACGCCAATCTCTACAAGGGCTTCCAATGGGTGGAAGGCAAAAGCTGCCCATGGGGTAGGGTTAGTGCTCAGGTGGTGTATGCGGTGCACATGCTTGTACAACAACTTATGGTGCATCATCCTGTGCGTTATGTAAAAATACAGGTCGTGCGCTGCAATAAATACTACTATGCTGAATATAAAATATGCTGTGCTGTGGGCATTGAATTCGGTATAGATTTGAGTAAGGCCCGCTACCTTCATCAGGTATATGCCCGTACCTGTAAGGGCAAAAATCAAAAAGCTGATTGAAGAATACGTGATCTCCCTTTTGATGCTGGCAGCTGAAGGAAAGGTTGTTTGAATCTTGCGCTGTATCCAGTCATTCTTTTTCCACGCATAAAATATGAAGTAAGTAAGCCCTGCAAATACAAAGTAACGGAGCGAGCTAAGCGAAAAGATCAACAGAAAACGGGAAACTATGTCGTGTAACATATAGTGTAACTGATTACAGCATAAAGATAGGGAGTAATTTCAGAAGGAAGGCCTTATTTTAAATCCGGCTAGATATATTTAAATCACTTTAGTATCCTGCTCGGCCCTGCTCTTTATTACCTGCAGCAGATTGCCTTGTATATCTTTCATGATGAGCTTTGCCAAGCTGCCCGCCAAAAAGTTGAATGTGGTATTGACGGTAAACCTGCTGCACAGGTGCAGCCTGCAGGTATTATCGTTTAGTTCTTCCAGTTTGTAGGTGCCATTCACTACATCAAAGTACCTGCCGCCTATTACCACATGCTCATCCATGGTACTGGCAGGAATATTTTTCGGATCGGCATCTACATTGAAAACCAGCTTATCAAGCCTGTCATATTCTACTACTGTCTCATAAAACACCAGTCCATTGGTAAATACTGCCGGCCTGCTCGCTCCCATGCCATCGTAGTTTAGTATCGCATGCAAAGGCCTGGGAAAGCCAAGTAATTTACTCAGCCAGGCCTTGCTTTGGCCTTCCTCTATATCTTTTACCGCTATCATATTTTGCCATATATCCTCTTTCGAAGCCTTTATATCAGTATAGGTTTCAGCGGTATACTGGGTAGGTATGCACCCTGCCTTTTGTTCCAGAGGCGAAAGCACAAAGGGCAAAAAAAGAATAAGCACAATTGTGGGAGTTTGCCATGCAGGCTTCCTTGTTTTAACATAGCCTGCGATTAACCCTCCGGCCGAAGAAAGCAATAGAAATAGTGGCAATACCATCAGCCAGCAGGTAAGCCCCTCTATTTTCAACAACAATGTAATAGCAAGAAACAGGAATACAGGCATCCATGGTGTAAACATCCTGTAGGGTAACCGGATGGTAAATTCACGGGGAGAAAGACAGACAGATAAGACCCCTACCACCAAAGGCACAGTTATCAGGAATGATAAACTCATAACACCATAAAAACCCTGCAAGCTACCAATAGCAAAAAATCCCCTCATCAGCAAGCCGAACAGGGTGGCTATGCTGACCGCTAAAAATATTTGAAGCCAACGGCTTTTTACCATCATTTATTGAATTATGCTATTATTTGAACATAAAAAAAGCGCTTTAGTTCTATACCAAAGCGCTTCCCTGTATCATTAATCAGGATCAGAACAATCCGTTGATCTCAATTTCTATTTTTTGGATCACCTCTGCCAGGGCGTCCTGCTCATCGGCAAAGTTTAGCTTGTCTATATCTATTATCAGCAATTTGCCTTCGGTATAGTTGCCTATCCATTTCTCGTAATACTCATTCAGGCGGCGAAGGTAGTCCAGGCGCAGGTTGTCTTCGTATTCACGGCCCCTTTTTTGTATCTGGTTTACAAGTGTAGGTACTGTGCCACGCAGGTAAATCAATAAGTCAGGCGGACTGATAAGGCTGCTGATGGTATCGTACAGGCTTTTATAGTTCTCGTAGTCGCGAGAGCTCATAAGGCCCATGCTATGCAGGTTGGGTGCAAAGATGAAAGCATCTTCGTGAATGGTCCTGTCCTGTATTACAGTTTCAGTACCTTGCTTTATATCCACTATTTGCTTAAAGCGCCTGTTCAGGAAGTAAACCTGCAGGTTGAAGCTCCATCGTGGCATATCTTCATAAAAATCATTCAGGTATGGGTTATTGTCTACCTCTTCGAAGTTAGGTATCCAGCCATAGTGCTTTGACAGCAATTGAGTTAGGGTGGTTTTACCCGCGCCTATGTTGCCCGCTATGGCTATGTGCTTTATTTTAGGTCGTGGTGCAGCCTCTACTTTCGGTGTTTTTTCTACAGCTTTTGGTGCAGATTTCGCTGCTACAGGAGCGGTCTTTTTAGGCGCAGGCGCAGCTGCTTTTTTTGCAGGCGCTTTGCTTACTGCTTTTACCGGAGCAGCTTTTTTAGCGGGAGCCGCTTTTGCCGGAGCTGCTTTTTTAGCCACAGCCTTTGCCGGTGCAGGTTTTTGTGCTACTGCCTTTTTTGCAGGTGCTTTTTTTGTAGAAGGTTTTGCCATAGACTTAGTTCAATATCACGTATAAAAAAATAGCGGGTAGCAGGGTTGTTTTGTTTTACGGAGTGCCAAAAAAGCACACTTAATTTTAAAACTCCAACGAAAAAAATCAACGGAATTTTTTAAAGCCTATAATGTCGCGTACGTCGGCCAGTGTTTTTGCTGCGCTTATGCGCGCTTTTTCGCCTCCTTCCTCTAGTATTTTGTTCAGCATTCCGCTATCAGCCTTTAGCTCTGTAATGCGCTCCCTGATTGGGTTCAGGAAGTTTACCATGTCCTCTCCTATCTGCTTTTTCATATCGCCAAAGCGTATGGTACAGTTATTGAAAGTATCCTCGTAATGCTGTATAATATCAGGTGTAGAAACCAGCTTCATCAGGTCAAAAAGGTTTTCCACACTTTGCGTTTTGGGCGAATTTGGCTCAGTAGGGCCCGAATCTGACACGGCACGCATGATTTTTTTGCGCACTACATCCGGTGCATCCTCCAGGTAGATGCAGGTAGCCTCTCCTTTGCTTTTGCTCATTTTGCCCTCGCCATCCAGGCTGGGTACGTTTACCAGCTTGTCGCCCATGCTTACCGCTATAGGCTCGGGGAAGTATTCTGTGTTGTACATGTGGTTGAATCGGTTTACGTATGTCCGCGTCATCTCCAGATGCTGCTGCTGGTCTTTGCCCACAGGTACTTTTACCGCTTTGTGCACTATAATATCAACCGCCATCAGCACCGGGTAGGTAAGCAAGCCTGCATTGACATTGTCGGGTTGGCTGCGCACCTTATCCTTGAAGGTAGTGGCGCGCTCCAGTTCACCCATATAGGCCAGCATATTGAATATGAGGTATAGCTCGGGTATCTGCGGTACATCGCTCTGGCGGTACAGGGTACATTTGGCAGGGTCCAGGCCACAGGCCAGGTATTCTATAATAGTCTGGCGCACATTGCTGCTCAGGTCTTCGGGGTGCGGGTGGGTAGTTAAAGAATGATAATCGGCAATAAAAAAGTAGCCATCGTATATGTCCTGCATTTCGACGAAACTCTTTACTGCCCCAAAGTAATTGCCTATATGTTGCCTGTTGGTCGGGCGTACCCCGCTTACTACTATATCTCTTGCCATGTTACGCTATAAAATGAAGGATAAAAAAATGCTATTATTTTCGTGCGAATCTAATGTATCAATCAAAATGACGATAGACAATAATTTAGTAAATAAACTGGCTACCCTTTCTAAACTGGAACTGGACGAGGCTTCGACAGAAAATGTGAAGCAGGACCTGCAAAAGATACTGAACCTGGTAGAGAAGCTGAACGAAGTGAACGTGGATGGTGTAGAGCCACTGATATATATGAGCGATGAGGTAAATGTAATGCGCGAGGACGAAGTAAAGGGCCAGGTAAGCAAGGCAGATGCCCTGCTGAATGCGCCGCAAAAGGACTCGGACTACTTTAAAGTGCCGAAAGTATTGAAGAAGTAAGCCCGCAAGAACAATAAAGAACAGACGACAATGAGAAACGAATTTGCAGCGGCAATAATAGAGGCAGCAGGAAAGGAACAGCACTTGGCATTTATGACAGGCGACCTGGGCTATATGGCGCTGGAGAAAGTGCAGACGGCCTTTGGCGAGCGCTTTATAAATGCAGGGGTAGCCGAGCAGAACATGGTAACTATGGCTGCCAGCATGGCTTATGAGGGATTTCAACCGTGGCTGTACAGCATATCACCTTTTGTAACCCTGCGCCCGTATGAGCAGATACGCAACGACGTGTGCATACACAACCTGCCGGTAAAGATAGTGGGCAACGGAGGCGGCTATGGCTATGGTATAATGGGCGCTACGCACCACAACCTGGAGGATATAGGCGCACTAAGGCTGCTGCCGAATATGAAAGTTTATGTACCCTATTCAGGCGAGGATGTGGCACAGGCGGTGGAGCAAATGATAAAAGACAACAACCCAAACTACCTGCGCCTGAACATGGGTGCAAAGCTACCTGCGGAAATCCCTGCATTTGAGCAATGGAGGCAGCTGAAGAAAGGCACTAAGGCTATAGTGATAGGCACAGGCCCTGTGCTGGAAAACATATTCAAGCTGCCGGCAGAGTTGCTGGAGGGGCTTGGTGTATGGGCTTTGAGCATTTTCCCTGTAGCAGAGCTGCCAAAGGAGCTGATAGCACAGATAAGCGAAGCAGGCAAGGTAGTTTTTATAGAAGAGCACTACGGCGAATGCGGTATGCGCGAAACGCTTTCGCACCAGCTGCTATCGGTATTGGATAAGCCTGTAAAGGTACTGTCCCTCGCAGCCAAGGGCTACCCGAGCGGCAAATACGGCAGCCAAACGTTTCACCAGGAGGAGAACAACCTGGCCGGTGATGGTCTGGTAAAGGAACTGACCGCTTTTTTATAGTGCTTCCGGTAGGTTTTACCATGTTGCGGACACTTTTTTGGTGTTTCGTGCAGAATTATTTTATCAATAGCGCGTCAACCCTTTTCTTTACAGCGCATGAGTAATTTACAACACCAGATAAAAGAGCAGGTAATGGCACTTCAGGGTCCCATACTTGTTATCGGGGCCGGTGGCTTTATCGGGGCTAATTTATTTCGACAGATACTGCAATACAGGAACGATGTGTTTGCCTCTACCAGCAAGCCATATATACCGTGGAGGCTGGATGATATTTCTCCCAAGAACATACTGCACTGCAACATTATAAAGAAGCATGAGCTGGAACTGCTGTTCGAAACACACAACTTCAAAACCATATTCGACCTGGCGGCTTATGGCGCCTATAGCAAGCAGGATAATGTAGACCTGATATACGAGACCAACTTTATGGGCTTGCTAAACCTGCTGGAACTGAACTCTAAGTTTGCCATCAGGGCATTTGTACATGCGGGCAGCTCCAGCGAATACGGACTAAACTGCGAGGCACCTGCCGAAAGCGCAGAGATGATACCCAACTCGCACTACGCAGTAACCAAAGTGGGTGCTGCGCACATGATAAAATACTACGGCATACTAAAGGAAATGCCTGTAGTTAACCTCAGGTACTACTCTATATACGGTGCCTATGAAGAGCCGGACAGGCTGATACCAACCCTGCTGCGCAAAGGCATGAATGGAGAGTACCCGCCACTGGTGCAGCCCGATATATCACGCGACTTTGTATATATCGACGATGCTGTGCTGGCTACGCTTATGTGTGCCAATGCAGATTTTACCAGGCTGCGCGGCGAGTCGCTGAACATAGCCAGCGGCAAGAAAACCACTATAAGGGATATTGCCGCTGCATCCAAGCAATTGTTCAACCTGGAGAAAGACCCGGTATGGGGCGACTTCCCAAACAGGAAATGGGACCTGAAAGACTGGTATGGCAACCCGGCCCTGGCTAAGGAACTGATAGGCTGGGAAGCAACAACACCCCTGGCCGAAGGCCTGAGCCAAACAGCAGAATGGCAGAAAGACTACTCCAAGCCGCTATACGAAAAGAAGCTGGTACAGGACAAAATACGCCACAAGCTAACGGCGGTAATTGCATGCTACAAAGATGGACAGGCCATACCTATCATGCACCAAAGGCTTACTGATACGTTTACCAAAATAGGTGTAGACTACGAAATAATATTCGTGAACGACTGCAGCCCCGACAATACAGCCGATGTGCTGCAGGAGATAGTAAACCGGGACGACCATGTTATAGCCATAGAGCACTCCAGGAATTTCGGTTCGCAGAGTGCTTTCCTTAGCGGTATGCAACTATCTACCGGCGATGGGGTAATCCTGCTCGACGGCGACCTGCAAGACCCGCCCGAGCTGATAGAAGAATTTTACAAAGAATACCTGAACGGATTCGATGTAATATATGGCCGTAGGGTGGCCAGGGAAGGCAGCCAGCAACTGGCGCTTTTCTACAAGCTTTTTTACCGCATATTCCGCAGTGTCAGCTTTGTGCCGATACCGGTAGATGCAGGCGACTTTAGCCTTATGGACCGCAAGGTGGTAAACGAACTGATATCGATGCCCGAAACGGACCAGTTCCTTCGTGGACTGCGCGCATGGGTTGGCTTCAGGCAAACCGGAGTGGACTATGTGCGCCCCGAACGTATGTTTGGTGTCACTACCAACAACTGGCGCAAAAACCTGGGCTGGGCACGCAAAGCCATATTCTCTTTCAGCTTTGTGCCATTGGAGCTGCTTACTTATGCAGGTATAGCCTTAACCGGATTTTCGTTTGTTGCTATTATTATACAAATCGCGTTGTACTTTTTGTGGCCGGGTACGCCCCATGGCATTACCACCATCATAGTACTTATCCTGTTCTTCGGTGGGCTGAACATGATGGCCGTTTCAATAATAGGTGAGTACCAGGGCAAGATATTGGAAGAAGCCAAGAAAAGGCCTAAATTCATACGCAGGCAGGTTTACCGAAAGGTATATTAGGACGAGCTTTTACGTTATTTAAATAAAGAAGAAGATGAAGACGAAAGAAGAGATAGTAAATAACTGGCTACCACGATACACAGGAATGGAATTGGGCGATTTCAGCAAATATATCCTGCTGACCAATTTCGACAATTACGTTACCAAGTTTGCCGAGTGGCACAATGTAGAGATAGTTGGCTACGGCCGCCCTTTTAAATGTGCCACAGCAGATGGCATCACCATCATCAACTTTGGCATGGGCAGCCCCAATGCCGCTACCGTTATGGATTTGCTGAGCGCTATAGAGCCCAAGGCCACCTTGTTTCTGGGCAAATGCGGCGGATTGAAAAGGAAAAACAACATTGGCGACCTGATACTACCTATAGCGGCTATTAGGGGCGAGGGAACGAGCCTTGACTATTTCCCCGCAGAGGTGCCGGCATTGCCTTCATTCGCCTTGCAAAAGGCCATATCCACCACCATACGCGACTACCAGCAGGACTACTGGACAGGTACCGTGTACACCACCAACCGCCGCGTGTGGGAGTGGGATGAGGAGTTTAAGGAGTACCTGCGCAAAGTACGTGTCATGGCCATAGATATGGAAACGGCTACCTTGTTCATCACTGCATTCAAAAATGAGATACCCGTAGGTGCTTTGCTATTGGTAAGCGACCAGCCAATGGTGCCGGATGGCGTTAAGACCGATGCCAGCGACACATCAGTTACCAAAACGTATGTCGACCGCCATTTAAAGATCGGCATCGATTCGTTGAAGCAATTGATCAATCAGGGGGTTACGGTAAAGCACCTTCATTTTTAGGGGATTGCTCCTCCGTAGCAGTGAACAGATAGCGTTCATCAAATATTAAAATGCATCAGCCCCCCTATCCTATCCAAACAACGGTTTCCTTGCTGGCATACCATTTCTCGTACTGAGGCTCGTACTTGCGCTCTACCTCATTTCGCTTGATTTTGAGCGATGGGGTCAGCAGGCCGTTTTCCACTGTCCAGTCATCGGCCACCACGATTACCTTCTGAATCCTTTCGTGGTGGTCCAAGGTTTTGTTCAGGGCGCGCACGTTAGCCTCCAGTTCGGCGGCCATTTCCGTGCGTGGTTTGGTTTTAGCTGTATCGGATAATATAACCATTGCCATAGGTTGCGGCAAGGCAGAGCCTACTACACATACCTGGCCGATGTTGATATCACCTGACAGTTGCATCTCTATCGGCGATGGTGCTACATACTTACCCTTGGCAGTTTTGAAAAGGTCTTTGACACGGCCTGTAATCTTTAGGAAGCCTTCGCTATCGATAAAACCTTCGTCGCCGGTGTGCAAGAAGCCCTCGGAATTGAAGGATTCGGCAGTTAGTTGTGGCTCCTTAAAATAGCCATCCATAAGACCTTCGTGCTTGATAAGGATCTCTTTATCAGGCCCCAGCTTGGTTTCGCAAAGCGGCAGGTTTTGGCCTACAAAGCCAAACTTAACATGGTCGTTTTTGGTTACGTGCGAGTAGCAGCAGTTCTCAGTAGTGGCATAAGCCTCTTGTATGCGGATACCAAGCGCATCGAACCATTGCATCAAAGCAACGGGGGTAGGTGATGCTCCGGTAAATATGTTGGCAGCATCCTGAAAACCAAGGCCGGCTTTTATCTTCTTTTTGATAAGGCCTGATACAATCGGGATTTTCAACAAGATGTTTAACCTGCTCTGCGGTAACTTGGCCAATATGCCCTGCTGGAACTTAGTCCATATCCTATGTACACCCAGGAATAATGTAGGCCTGGCATGTTGCAGGTTTTGCGCAAAGGTATCCAGCGACTCGGCAAACGAAACTTCTCCACCGGTATACAGACTGCCATGCTCGACAAGCAGGCGCTCCGCCACATGCGATAAGGGCAGGTATGAGAAGAAACGGGCAGTAGAATCTACCTTCAAGTGCTTAACCGCATTGGTAGCAGCAAAGCCCAGGTTATGGAATTTGTGCATGGCCCCTTTTGGCAGACCGGTAGTGCCCGATGTATATACTATAGTAGCCAGCTCTTTGCCATCGCGTTTGGTATTGGCATGGGGTTGTTGTTGCTTAATAAGATCATCCCATTGGTCGTACTCCTTGTGCGGGTAGAAAGGGAAAGAAATACATGGCAGGCCTTCGGGTACACCGGGTTTCAGGACGAACCAATCATCCAGCTTGCCTACAAACAAGAGTTTAGCCTCGCTATGCTCCAGTATCTGGCGGATGGTTTTATCGTTGAGGTTTGGGTACAATGGAATAGATACGTGGCCTGCCATCATAATTGCCAGGTCGCACATGATCCAGTGGGCGCAGTTCTTTGACACAAGGGCTATATGGCTGCCTGCGGGCAGGTTCCTGGCCTTCAGCACGGAAGCCATGCGGCGCACTTCATCGGCTGTTTGCTTCCATGTCCATGTATGCCATATGCCATCTATAGGTTGGCGCATGTAGACTTTATCGGGAGTGGCAGCTTCCCATTTATAAAGCATGTCCAGAGGTGTATTGTATTCCATGATCAGAAGTAAGTATCAGTAATGATGGGGCAGAGTTCCTACCTCCGCTGTTAAATTAAGTGGCTTAAGGGAAAATACAAATTCAGCACTGCCAAAATTGAAAACCAATACTACTGCACCACCAGTTTAGCTGTAGTACGTGTACCCTCGGAAACAAAGTTTACATAGTAGATGCCTTTGGCATAGCCGCTTACCGATAGCACCACGCTATTCCTGAATGCAGGCTCTACATTAATATCCTGTAGCACACGGCCTGTAATATCTGTAACGGTAAGCATCCCCTTCGCATTCGAATTAGCAGATATCAAAACTGTCGCATTTGAAGTAGCAGGATTGGGGAAGATATTCATACCATACACATCTGTGCTTACATCATTTACCGCTGTAGTATGGTCGGGAGCAGCAGGCGCATTCTTAGGAGTGTTTGAGCCTAGCGGATAATCTACCGTAAACTCGTAATGGATATTGCCCCCGAAATCTGCATTGAAATTTTTGATAACCGTATTATCCAATCTTTTCAAAGAAAGCGACCCAGATGTTTCGTACCAGGCATCAGCGGTGGTAGCATTTGGCGGCTGGTTTACAAAGAAACGGAGCCCATCTCCACAACCCCAGTTGGCTCCATCATAATCATTGAAATCCAAAATATAGCTACCCGGTAAAAAACTGAAAGTATCATTCACAGTAGTATTGGGAGCAAACGAGGATTTGGAATAAAGGGTATCCCCATCCTCTGAAACGATGCTGTACCAGTTCTCTTCGGGGTGATTATTGGTTTTGAAGGATAGAATAAATTCAGCCTCGCGCTGGGGTGTCATATTGAAAGAAGACTGAGCAAGGTCGTTCAGCGGATACTGATCGGCAACATTATTTGGCCAGGTAGCCTGAGCATAAAATACACGGTCATTGGTATCCAATCCATTCCAATCGAAAGCAGGCAAGGTTATTTGCTCTGACTCAAACGCAGGTAAATTGCCACGCCATTCGTAGTACCATTTAGGGCCACCTTTTACCCAATAAGAGATTTCTGCGTATGTCAGGTTTTTCTTACCTGTATTCTTTATCACCACCTTAGGATTGGTGCTGATGGGATTCCAATGCAGGTAGGGCTTATCTGAATTGGGGGCAATAATCTCTGCAAGCATCACATCGTTGTCTTTTTGAGATGAGTAGGTGATAAGGTATGCTGAAGTGCCATAAGCTGCAGAAGCTCCGGATTGCAAGGCAAAATCATCCATATCCAGGTCTACTGTTACATTCTGTCCCGGGGTTATATATGGGGTGATATCTACCTCATACACAGGTACCTTTTCGCCAGGACACCAGTTGGCTCGGGCAAATACCCATGTGCCGCCCTGTGGCGCAATGGCATTGATATCGCAATTATCTTTCCAAAGTATGTGGCTATAGACTTCGGTTCCATTAACCAATAGATGGAAGTAATGAGGATCGAACTCTCCCTGATTACCATGCCCCGACATGGTTACTACAACTTTAGCAGAAGTCACGCTTGGCGATAACGTAAAGGTTTTGGCAGTAGCCACGCTTTCGAAACCTGCATGGTCGGGATAGCCGATATAGGTGTTGTAAATTTCACGAACATCCTCTACCGTTCTGGTTAATGGACCTTCTATGCAGATAAACTCAATCTTTGCGCTGAAGGCATCTGACCAACCATCGTAATGCACACGCACATTTACAGAGTCTTTAAGAATGGGAGCATAGTCCGTTACATCATAATAGTACGGGTGTGTCCAGTTCTTATTGTAGCCATTGCTATTGTTGGCCATATAGGTACCATAGGGAGTAATAAGACGGCCAACTTCCATAAAATTAATATGGTCGCTATAGCTCCAAATAGTATCGTGTGCTATAGTATCAACTGACACAATAGTTGAATCCAGCATTCCGTTCTTTTTTCCCAGGGAAGCATTGACGGTATAGTCCCAACCCGAGCAATTTGGCGTACCACAGCCCAGCGTAAACTTCATGATAATCTTCTGGTAAGTAGTTCCATTGTTTGGAAAGCTTGCCCAGATATCATCATTGGACGGTGGCGAGTTTAGGTTGGTAAGCGCATGCGCTACTATAATCGTGGTATCGCCGGTAGCGGCCACGCTCTGCTGCCATGCGGCAAATAACAATCCTGCAATCAATAAAAGCTGCTTATGCATACTTGCTTAATTTAATTAACTGAAATAAACTGATAGAAGGATGTGTGCCCCGAATATAATTATTTACCTCGTGTGTATTGGTAAACTACATTGCCGTTTTCGTCTATAAAGAAAAAATACATGGTATTGCCTGAAATAGCCACCAGCGCAAAACCTGCAATACTCTCTGCAAATAAGGTTTGCGACATGCGGCCGGCGGGACGAAGCTCTGACCCTGCACCTGACACGAAATAGTCTACGGTAGCACCTTCAGCTCTCTGGTGCTGCATATCGTGGTCGTGGCCGGCAAAGTATGCCTGCGCAGTATATTTTTCCAACATAGGCTTTAGCTTTTTGATAAGCACCGGCGTGTTGCCGTGCATAGGATTGCTGGAGTACACCGGGTGGTGGCCTACTACAAATTTCCAGTCGGCTTTTGACTGAGAAAGTGTAGAGTCTATCCAGCTCCACTGTTCATTGGCTGCCGAATGCGCCAATGGCTCGGTATTAGTGAAAACAAAAGTCAGTTTGGTGCTGTCATTTGCAGTTTTATTCTCCGAATAGTAATGATCGCGCATGCCCCAGCGCGGGTTTACTTTAGAGTAATTGACTTCGGCATTTTGGTTGCCGTAATGGTCGTGGTTGCCCAGCACGGGATACCATTGGGTGTTTTTTATGGCTTCGCCATTGTATATATCCTCAAATGATTTCTTCCATAGTTTATCCTTTACGCTTTTTACCCCGAAGGTGTAAAAATTATCGCCTGTTGAAATAATGAACTCCGGCTTTGCTACCAATGCCGTTTTGTTCATAGCCTCTGCTACGGGTATCTGGTGGTACTTACCTCGGCGGCCCCAATCGCCTATTACATAAAACACATAAGCGTTGGCGGGGATAAACGAGGCATCGAACTGCTTGGGCGTCACAAGGGTATCGGATGGCATAGCCGATGAAACCAGGAAAGAAAGCAACAAGGCGCAAACAGTAAAAGTAGACTTCATATACAGATTGATTATATAAAAAACTGAGCTGCAAGGCAGAAAAGCGCCGCTAATGTAATATGCAATGAAACACCTTTGTACTTAATAACATTAATTTAGGTTAAGCCTTGCCATAAACCCGCTGTAGACAAAAGAGTTATGAAGCACGCGTTTTAACCTTATCTTCGCGCCCTGAAATTGGCTAATAGCAGGTTTCAGGAAATTAAATTATTACTTTCAGGTATGTTTTCACAGTTAGATTCTCTTAGGGGCAAATTTATTGAGATTGGTAAAATGCTGATGGACCCGGCGGCTACCAACGATATGAAGAATTTTGCTAAAATGAATAAGGAGTACCGCGACCTGGAAGCCATCATACAGATGTATGATAAGTACCTGTTGGTGAATGCCAATATAGACGCCAACAAGGAAATACTGAATACCGAGAAGGACGAGGAGTTTCGCGATATGGCAAAGGCCGACCTGGACCAGCTGGAGCAGGATAAGGAACAACTGGAAAAAGACCTGAAAACCCTGCTGATACCTAAGGAGCCGGAAGACGATAAGAACGTACTGCTGGAGATACGCGCCGGTACAGGTGGCGATGAGGCGAGCCTTTTTGCAGGTGACCTTAGCAGGATGTACACCCGCTTTTGTGAGCTGAATGGCTGGACCGCCAGCCTGGTGAATGCCAGCGAGGGTACTGCCGGTGGTTACAAAGAGATCATCATGGAGATAACCGGCGAAAACGTATACGGCAAGCTAAAATTCGAGAGCGGTGTACACCGTGTGCAGCGCGTACCAAAGACAGAGACACAGGGCCGCGTGCACACATCGGCAGCATCGGTAGCAGTGCTACCCGAGGCAGATGAGGTAGAAGTACACATAAACCCTGCCGATATACGCATGGATGTGTTCCGTGCGAGTGGTGCGGGTGGCCAGCACGTAAACAGGACAGAGAGTGCCGTGCGCCTTACGCACGTACCTACCAATACCGTAGTG
>DLGO01000102.1:0-363 GCA_002482725.1 Bacteroidetes bacterium UBA7692
CACGTGCATTTTCCAAAACGCGCTCTAGCATTGGTGGACGGGACACAATTGGTTTGTGGTCCGGTTCCAAAATGCTTTGCATTAGGTACAATGCCGCTGTGTGCCTGGCATCTACAGACCTATGAATATTAATACCTTGATAGCTGACTTTTCTTTTGGCCCTAAGGCCGTGGTGGGAGGGAACCCACCATTCTACGCGCCACTTCTTTGATAGATCCCAGTCGTAATGTCGCAGAACTGGAGCAAAAAATTTTTTTTCCTGTGTATTCATACTAAAATTTTAGTATGATACACACGGCACCTAAAGTAATACATCACAAAACGCTGGTGAACAGCGTTTTGTGTGTGTTGTGGAGGATAACG
>DLGO01000102.1:420-3256 GCA_002482725.1 Bacteroidetes bacterium UBA7692
GCCAGCTGAGCTAATCCCCCAATGGGGACGCAAATGTATTATTTCAAATCAAATTTTATAATGCTGTTTACAGATTCATTTTTCAGAAGCCCTAAAATTCAATTCCTTTCAGCATATTCGTTAACGCAAAACAGATAATCAAGTATGAACTTCGTGAAATCCTTGCTGGCCCTTTTGGTAATCAATGCCATTCTGCAATACTTTCTTCCCTGGTATGTAATGGTCCCTGTGGGAGTTGCCATTGGTTATTTTGGCGGGTTGAGCAGGTGGGGCGCCTTTGGTGCAGGCTTCCTGTCTATGTTCCTGCTTTGGGTGGGTTATGCCCTGTATCTGGATAATGCCAATAACCATATACTTTCTACAAAAGTAGCGCAGATACTGGCGGCTTTGACCGGAGGAACAGGTATTGGATTGCTATTGCTTACGGGTGTGGTTGGTGGTTTGGTAAGTGGATTGGCGACTTTGAGCGGGAAGCTTTTAAATGTTATAACCGCTAAGAAATAGGCCGATATACGCGCATTGCGATACAGATGAAGATACTGCAGATAGCTAATAAGATACCATATCCGCCAAAAGACGGAGGAGCTATCGGCATCCACTTTTTTACTGAGATGTTTCTGCAAAGGGGATATGAAGTGCACGTGCTGGCGATGAATCCCAGCCGGCAGTATGTGCAACCGGAGGAGATTGATGAGGCTTACAGGAAACAGGTTCACTTCGTTTCCGTAACTGTAGACACCGGAATAAAACCCTTAGATGCGTTGACGAATTTGTTTACAGAAGAGTCCTACAATGTTGTACGCTTCGTAAACGAGGAGTTCAGGAATGCACTGATAGGCATATTGAAAGCGCAAACCTTCGATATTATCCAATTGGAAAGCATTTTTGTAGCACCTTACCTGGAAACCATAAGGCAGTACTCAAAGGCTAAAGTTGTATTGAGGGCACACAATATAGAGCATACGATATGGGAACGATTGGCCGGGTCATCCTCCAAGCCCATCAAGAAATGGTACTTGAAACTGCTGGCCAAGCGGCTGAAGAAGTTTGAACTGGATAAGCTGAACCAATATGACGGCATACTGTCGATAACCAAGGAAGAGATAGCAAAAATGCAGCAGATGGGCTGTACCGTGCCTGTGGCGCTTATTCCTTTTGGGGTGGATTTCAGCAGGTATGATAAGCCGTCTGAGGTAAAAGCCGATAAGACCTCAGTATTCTCCCTGGCGGCTATGGATTGGCAACCCAACATAGAGGGCATCAAATGGTTCCTTGATAATGTATGGATGAAAGTCCTGCAACAGGAACCCGAGGCCGTGTTTCACCTGGCTGGCCGCAATATGCCTGATGAGTTCTATAAGCTGACGATGCCCAACCTGCAAGTGCATGGTGAGGTGCCTGATGCCATCGGCTTTATGCAGGCCAATCATATAATGGTGGCTCCTTTGCTGGCGGGAGGGGGTATGCGTGTCAAGATTGTCGAGGGCATGGCACTCGGTAAACCAATCGTTTCCACTACTATCGGTGCCGAGGGAGTCGCCTGTACGAATGGTAGAGACATTATGCTGGCCGATTCTGCCGAAGGGTTTGCCACGGCTATTGTCAGCTTACTGCGCGATAGCGTCCTGGCAAGCAACATAAGCAAGGAAGCTAAAACTCTGGCTTCCAATATATACAGCACCAATGCCATAGGGGATAAGCTGGAGCAATTTTATACATCGTTAATCAATCAAAAGTGAAAGTACTGGTAGTTTTGAGCCGTGTTCCTTACCCTCTTGAAAAAGGGGATAAGCTACGTGCGTACCATACTATCCGCCAGCTGGCGCGGTTCCATGAGGTCTATCTTTTTGCCCTTACGGACGAGGATTTACACCCATCAGCCCTGCCAGAACTTAACAAATACTGCAAGCAAATAGAGGTTGTCAGGCTATCCAAGCTTGAAGTCGGCATGAACCTGCTACGCTCAGCCTTCTCTTCCTTGCCTTTACAAGTGGGCTACTTTTACAATAGCCACGCCGCTGAAAAGTTCCGGGCTTTTGCTAATGCTATCAAGCCCGACCATATCTACTGCCAGCTAATTCGCACCGCAGAGTACCGCAACCTTTACCCATCTGCTCCGGCTACCCTGGACTATATGGACACCTTTTCTATCGGGATGAAACGCCGTCAGGAAAGGGAGTCGCCATTGCTCCGGCCTGTTTTTACCATGGAGTACAACCGCCTGCTGAAGTATGAAGCGGAGGTATTCTCCCGTTTTCAGCATCATACCGTGATATCCGAACAGGACCGCAACCACTTACCACTTACCACTGAAAATAGAAACAAGGTCAATGTACTGCGCAATGGAGTGGACTTCGACAACTTCCACCCATCCAAGGCAGCCAGGAAATACGACATCATATTCGCAGGTAACATGAGCTACCCGCCCAATGTAGGCAGTGCCGAGTACCTGGTAAAGGAGATACTGCCCTTGGTCAAAAAGCAAATACCATCGGCCAATGTGATATTGGCAGGTACCAACCCTGCACCCCGGGTTAAGGCCCTTGCGGGTAAGGACGTATTTGTCTCCGGCTGGGTAGACGATATGCGCGCTGCCTTCGGGTCGGCCCGACTCCTCGTTGCACCCATGCTCATCAGCATAGGCCTGCAGAACAAGCTTTTGGAGGCTATGGCCATGCAAATGCCCTGTGTTACCTCGGCCCTGGCCAATAACGCCCTTGGCGCAGAGCCGGGCAGGCAGGTATTGGTAGCAGCTGATCCGCAGCAATATGCAGACCATATTGTTAAGTTGCTGCAAAACCCCACTTTTGCCCAAGAAATTGCCACAGAAGGATAT
>DLGO01000144.1 GCA_002482725.1 Bacteroidetes bacterium UBA7692
GCCAAGAAAATAAGGCGCAGGGGCGCTTATAGCCGGGCTATCTTACGCATAGTATATTTCTCTAAAACTCAATTCTATGAGCAAAGTCAGCAAAAACAGCAATTTTGTAATTAATCTCATAGCCTAACGGGTTAAGGTTACAAAACTATGACAATTGGTATGCCGCTACGGCTAGGTGCAATGGCTATATTTGCATCGCTTAAAAGAAGGTGAAAAACGAGATCAAATTTTTGTGGCTGCTTGCAGTTTTGCTTTGCGCAATGGGTGTTCAGTCACAGGTATCGTCTATAACCGTAACCAAGGACGATAAGAAACCGCTATCTGATGCGGTGGTTCGTATTACTTCGCTCAACCCAACCAAAAGCAAAGACGAGATAGGCTTGACCAACTCCGAAGGGAAGTACCTGTTTGAAAGAAAAGACGGAATAGTAGTATATATATCCTACCTGGGATACAATACCATAACAGATACCATATCGCCACCAGCAGATAAAGATTACACACTGCTGCGCACCTCTACCACGCTAAATGATATAGTGGTAACCGGGCAATACAGCCAAGGTAGCGTGGCCAACTCAGTATATGAGATAAAGGTGATAGACAACGAAACCCTGCGCAACAAAGGAGCGACCAACCTGAAAGAAGCACTGGCAAATGAACTGGGCATAGACCAGTCGCAAGACCCGGTGTATGGCGGCGGCATAGGGATAAACGGCATATCGGGTGAAGGCGTAAAAGTGATGGTAGATGGTGTACCAATAGTAGGCAGGCTGGAAGGTAAACTTGACCTGACACAAGTGAACCTAAACAACATAGAGCGGGTGGAAATAGTGGAAGGCCCAATGAGCGTGCTATATGGCACCGATGCGCTGGGCGGGGTAATTAACATAATTACCAAAAGCTACCAGAAAGAGAAATTCAATGTACGTGGGAAGTTTTACTACGAGAGTGTGGGGCAATATAATGCTGAGCTGAGCGGTGGTTTTAACTTTGGCAAGAACCAGATACAATATAGTGTGGGGAGGAATTTTTTTGATGGATTTACCCAAAACAAAACATATACAAGGGCCAGCGACTGGAGGCCCAAGGAGCAATATACAGCAGACCTGAAGTACATTTTTACCGCGAATAAATTTAAGATAAGCCTTGCCGGATCCTTTTTCCGTGAGATGATGGTGAGCCGCAGCGAGCCTAAATACTTTGCTGACAGGGTAACGGGCCGGGATGAACATTTCCTAACGTACAGGCCAAGGGTGACGGCAGCTTTCCTTTACAGATTTAAAGATAACAGCCAACTGGATGTGACGGCGTCTTACTCCGGTTTTTACCGATACTGGAATACGGTAAAGAAAGACCTGAGCAATGGAGAAGAAATGCTGATACCATCGGAAACGCAGGATACATCGAGCTTTCACCATTTTATGCTGCGTGCGATACAAAGCATGTACACCAAGAACAACAAAGTGGGATTCCAGTTTGGCATAGATGTAAACCACGAGACTACATTTCAGGAAAGGATACTGGGACAAACGCAGCAGATAACAGATATGGCGGCTTTTGCCAGTGTGAAGTGGACACCGATAAAAGGGCTGGATATACAACCCGCCATGCGCATAACCTATAACACCAAGTATAAGGCCCCTCCTATCCCATCGATTAACTTTAAGTACAGCATAAAAAACTACCTGACCTTCCGTGCATCTTATGGCAGGGGATTCAGGGCGCCCTCGCTGAAAGAATTGTTCCTATCCTTTAAAGACAGTAACCACGACATAAACGGGAACAAAGACCTGAAGGCTGAGGATGGGCACAATGTAAATGCCTCGATAAACTACAAGCTGAAAAGAGGCAAGCATGTGGTGAGCATAGAGCCAAGCGGGTTCTATAACCTGATATTTAATAAAATAGACCTGAAGATAATACCACCAAACCCGGAGACACCTCCGAACATTTCGGCCTTTGCTTATGCTAACTTTAAAAAAGTGCAGACCTACGGAGCAGAGCTAAACGTATCGTACGAGTATGACAGGCTGGTACTGAAAGCCGGTGCCATGGCTACCAGGTTTGAGACATACGATGAGAGCATAAAGGAAACCTATATAAAGCTATGGAGTCCGGATGCCAATGCGCAGATAAGGTACACCATACCAAAAGCAGAAATAGGACTGAATGTGTACTATAAATATACAGGGCAGAAAGCGCTGTTTTCGTTGAACAGCAGCGTAAGCACGGGTATACGCTCAGCATTCCATAATATGGATGTAAGCGCTACCAGAAACTTCTGGAAAAACAGGATACAATTGACAGTAGGTGGTAAAAATCTGCTGGGAGTAACTAATATTGTATCGAACGGAGCGGGTGGCGTGGGTCATAACTTTGCGCAAAATGCTTCGCTGGTGGGATGGGGCAGAACAGTTTACACCACGCTGGTATTTCAATTTTCTAAATAAAGACAGTGCAAAAAGGAACTAACATGATACGGCTAAAAGCAAGCAGAGGCAATGCCTTTGCCATGCTGCTGCTTGTATTGGTGGTATGCCTGCAGAGCTGCTTTAAGGAAAAGAACCTGACACCAAAAGACGGTGGCAATAGCGACCAACTGGTAGTGATACCGATGGGGCCTACTTATGACAATCAGTTTTACTTTAGCCTGGATCAGAATAAAATAGTAAGCCAAAACTCGAACCTGATATATGATATGATGTTTGACTGCGCTGCCGGTAAGTATAACATCTGGCTGAACTCATCGAAGCTGATGCAGGTAAAAAGAACGGCTAAGTATACCCTAAAGGATGTGGTGGCAGCCGACACACTGGGAGAAGGGTTCCGGCTGGACAAGGCCACCTACGAGCCGGACTCCAACGCACTGGGATACTGGTATACTATAGATGGGGGTGCCGTGAAAAGCCAGAATGAAGTATACATCATACAGCTGGGCAAGGACAACTATGGAAATGGCTTGGGATATGTAAAAATGCAGGTAAACTCCTTTGCAGGAAACAGCTATAATATAACCTTTGCTGCGCTGGATGGCAGCAATGAGCAAACGGCCACCATAGCCAAAGATGCGAACTACTGCTACAGGTATTTCACCTTTGGCAATGGAGGCAATATAGTAAATGTAGAACCGGCCAAAAGTGAATGGGATTTTGTGTTTACGAAGTACAGCTATGTATTCTATGACCCGTATTACCTGCCGTATATAGTAGTAGGTGCGCTGAACAATCCTGAGCGGGTGGTGGCTTATGTAGATTCTGTTTCTACTTTTGACAGCTTAACTGCGCCTAAGCTGCAAACAAACCTTTTCAGCGCAAGCCGTGATGTAATCGGCTATGAGTGGAAGTATTATGACTTTATCAGTTACCAAACGCTAAACTACAAGACCTACCTGATAAAGGTAGATGCTGAGCGACTGTACAAACTGAGGTTCCTTAATTTCTACAATGCCAATGAGGAACGAGGCTACCCTACATTTGAGTACGAGGAGATATAGCTACTAAAATTTCATGGAATCAATACACATACAACATCAATTTAATCATTGGAGTTTATGAGAGTGACGCATATGCCTTTCATATATTTGAGAGATTTAGTTAAGCCTACATTCGCACAAGGACGAATGATAATTCGTCCCTACAAAATACACCATACGGATATTGAAACACAATTGGCGAAGTTGTGTTGCACCTAGTTATTTGTAGCAAAGAAGATATAAGCTCAAGCATTAAATATTACCTATCTTGGAAGAAATATTGGCGGTGCCGGTGTTTCTTAAGACACGGCAATTGCAAAAGGTATTTGATACGCTGATTGACAGCTTTATAAAAGACAAGGTTGGTTTGGCGGCTGACTTTTTAAGTGTGGCATTGGCCGAGGCACTGAAAGCGAACCTGCTGGCTCTGGTGGCCGATGGTAAATTCCACTATGCAGGAACGGGCAATAAAAGTCCCGAGATACGCAATGCGGCAGTAAGGGGCGACAGCATATACTGGCTGGACCGCAAACACAACACAGCTTGCGAGCATGACTTTTTTGAGCTGATGGATAAGTTTATTGTACACCTGAATGAAAGCTGCTATACAGGTATAACCGGCTACGAGTTTCACTACACGCTATATGGCAAAGGCACATTCTATAAAAAGCACCTAGACCAATTTAAGAACAATGACAACCGGAAATACTCTATGATCATGTACCTTAATACAGATTGGCTAAAAGCGGATGGTGGTGAGCTGTGCATACACCACAAAGACGGGTTGCAATACATCGCCCCTGAAAGCGGTAAGACCGTTTTCTTTAAAAGTAATGAGCTGGTACATGAAGTGCTGGAGACCACAGTAGATAGAATGAGTATAACGGGATGGCTGAAGGTGGGGTAATATCCGCCCCATTAATCTACCTGATTAATAGACTTATACAAATCATATATTTTTATGTTCTCATAATTGGGATTTGTTACATTCGTGTTAAATCAAACACATCTCTTATGAAATTCAACTTTATCATTATCGGGGTTGCTACGCTTGTTCCCCTGGCATTAGGCTCTATCTGGTACCACCCTAAGGTATTCGGGAATGCGTGGATGCAAGCTGCCGGTATTTCTGCGGACCGAAAAAAGCCTAATATGCCTTTGGTATTTGGAATGACCTTGCTGCTTGGATTTTTCATAGCATTCATACTACACATGATGGTAATACACCAATTACATGTTTTCTCTTTAGTGCAAAATATACCTGATGCTGAAACACCAGGTTCTGATACCTATAATATGGTCCACGCACTTATAGATAAATTCGGTTCTAACTTCAGGACATTCAAGCATGGTGCGTTACATGGCAGCTTAACAGGATTGTTTTTTGTAACACCAATTATGGCCATCAATGCGATGTTTGAAGGGCATAGTTTTAAATATATCGCTATCAATGCAGGCTATTGGATATTGTGTCTGGCACTAATGGGCGGTTTGATAAGCGGATTTCCCGGCTAGTAAATGTTAATAATAAAAGATTCTGAACTCCGGACGCGTTGCGTACCGGAGTTTTTTGCTTTTGGTAGTTTTAGTATTTTTTACGTTGCACCTAATATAATGATAGTCAAATCATTATATGATATTTATAGATTTTTAGAAACCGTAACCCATACAATAAAGTGTAGGTTGGACTTACCTTTGATGCCGTATAAATACAAGGTATAACCCTACCACAATAAATATACCTGAGTATCCCGGGTACAAAAGTACCCTCAGAGTTTACCCTCAGGAATTTCGTTGAAAGCAAGTATTGTAGTGGGTTTGGGATAGGAAAAAGTGGTGTATGTTTTACCCACAGATTTGCCCTCATCTTCAGTAAGAATGGTCGACGTTGGGACAAGGACGAAAGATATTTCGTCCCTACAGAATACACCTTGCGGATTTGGAGGAGCAACGGCAGGTATAAAAAACACCCTCAGTTTTACCCTCAGCGATTTGGTGGAGAATGAGGATGGTATTGGGTTTGGGAGGGGGAAAAGTGGCGTAGGTTTTACCCTCAGGGTTGCCTTCATCTTCAGTAAGAATGGTCGACGCTTGGACAAGGACGAAAGATATTTATTCACGTTTCCAATTTAATAGGTGTTGATGATGGCCTGCGGCAGTTCGTCCCTATAAAATACACCATACGGATTTGGAGGGGCGACGGCAGGTGTAAAAAAACACCCTCAGATTTTACCCTCAGCGATTTGGTGGAGAGTGAGGTTAGTGGAGGGTTTGGGAGGAAAAAAAGCGATGTGGATTTTACCCTCACGGTTGCCCCTCATTTTCGGTACAGCAGGGTCAATTTTGCGACAAGGGCGACCTGCGTTCGCCCTACAGAATACACCATAAGCATTTGGAGGGCGACGGCAGGTGTAAAAAAGCACCCTCAGATTTTACCCTTAATGATTTGGTGGAGAGATGGTATTTAGGTGAAAGGCAAATTGTTGAGGTGCTGATATTTATGAAGAAAAAATTGTTTGGAATACAACATTTTTTTACAAAAATCGTTGCACAAATAACTTTATATTTATCAGCCATAGAATCAGTAGTGCAGGTGCTTAATTTTTACGGTTTTCAAAAGTAGGTTTTGTATGAATTTAATATTACTCGCTATCCCGTTTTTCTTCATTGGTATGGGCATAGAATATTGGTACAGCAGGAAAAAAGACCTGGAGCTGTATTCCCTGAATGATACCCTGACCAATCTGCTGGTTGGTATAGGTCAGCAGATAAGCAACCTTTTCCAGAAGATACTTTTGATAGGCCTCTTCATATTCATTTATGAAAACTACAGGTTCTTTACCCTGCCAACAAGCTGGTGGACCATTTTATTGAGCGTAATAATGTACGACTTCCTTTTCTACTGGGCGCACAGGTGGGCACATGAGGTAAACCTCTTTTGGGGTGCGCATGTGGTACACCACCAGAGCGAGGAGTACAACCTGAGTGTAGCACTTCGCCAATCGTGGTTCCACAATATGTTTGCGTTCTTTATTTTCCTTCCTATTCCGCTTATTGGCTTTTCGCCTGTGGCATTCGGTATAGGTGCTGGTATACAAACGCTCTATCAGTTCTGGATACATACCCGTGCCGTAGGCAAGCTTCACCCATGGTTGGAGTATATTATGAATACACCATCGCACCACCGCGTGCATCATGCCATTAATCCTAAGTATATTGATAAAAACCATGGTGGGGTGTTTATCATCTGGGACAGGATATTCGGCACATACGCAGAGGAGGAAGAAAGTATAGAAATAACTTATGGCATTACTACACAGTTGAAAAGCTGGAATCCACTTTGGGCCAATTTGCACTACTACTCAGACCTGTTTAAATCAGCAAAGAGGTTTACGAACGTTGGAGATAAGCTAAGGATAATTTTTGCCCGTCCGGGTTGGCTGCCTGAATACATGGGTGGCTACCAGGCCCCGCAGGAAGTAGACCGCAATGAGTACAAAAAATACAGGACAGAATCACCTGTTTACCTAAAGGTATATTCTATTGTACAATTCCTGTTTGCCCTGGGTGGCTCAATAGCTTACATGTACCATTTCGATCATCTGAGCACCTTTTACAAGGTAGTTTTCCTTGCGGTAATTATACTATCGATGCTTATCATCAGTGGTATTTTCGAAAATAAGCGTTGGGTATTTATAGCGGAATACGTAAGACTTGTAGGAATAGGGTTGAGCCTGAATACCCTTTATTTCTTTTGGTACGAAAAATGGTTTTCGCTTGTGCTGATCATTTCCCTTGTGGCGTTGGCCGCATTTGTAGGTTTCTTTACTGCATCGCTGGTATGGCAACTAAAAGAAGATAACCAGCTTGCAGCACAAAAAAAAGAGCTAAGCTAAGGAATGAATATAGCCAATAACATAAGCCAATATAAGATAAGACTAGTAGCCATAGCAGTGAGCATTACCATATTTATGGTATTGCCTAAGCTGTTCCATGCACAGGTAAAATTATTTGACGTAGTGTTACTGGGCAAGGTAATAGGCGAAACGAGGGTGGAAAGGCAGCTGTTAGACTCCGGTGAGGTACACTACACGCTGCGTAGTAAGAGTGAGGCCAATGTTCTGTTTACCACCAGCAAAAGTGACATGTACCTTTCGGCGATATATAAGAATGGTAGTATGTTATCCTCGTTTTGCTCTGTAGTGAAAAACGGGGTAAAGGAATCGACAGAAATAGTAAAAAAAGGCGGACAATATTTGCTGAAGAAAAACAGCAATGCAAGCATGGTTGCAGGAAACATAATGCACTCTTCGCTACAATTATATTTTCAGGAGCCTAAAAGCCTTCAAAATATTTTCAGCGAACGAATGGGTATGTTCTTCAATTTTATTAACCCCAAAGTGAATACTTACTCATGCAAAATAGATGATGTGAACAATATATACCGATACAGAAACGGAATATTGTATGAGGTAGAAATGAGCAAACCAATGGGAAGCGTATTCCTGAGGCTCAGAAAATAAACCCCTCATTCAGGAACCAGTGCCAAAAATATGATACCGGCATTTCACTGCGATATGTTAAAATAATTTTTGAATATTGCGCCCCATTCAAAAATGGAATGAAAGTAAAATGGAAAAGAAAAGCATCATTATAACTATAGGAATAGCGATAATAGCGGCATCGGCCGGCTATGTAGCAGGCAGCTATGGTAATGAGCCAAAAATAACCCCTGTAGCTGCTGTAGCGGAAGACAACCAAACGCTGACCGAATCCCGTGCAGGTGGATACAAATACATAAACCCGCTGCTGGAATGCGATAATTACACAGCATCGAAACTAAACTCACTGCTGAAGCTAGAAAGCGAGGTAAAAGGATATATCCAGACTGCTCAGGCAGAAAAGAAACTGGCATTTGCATCTGTATATTTCCGTGACCTGAACAACGGCCCATGGATGGGCATAAATGAGAATGAAATATACTCGCCGGCCAGCCTGCTGAAAGTACCCATAATGATAGGTGTGCTGAAGAAAGCAGAAAGCGACCCTACCCTACTAAGCAAAAAGATAAAGTATACAAAGCGGCTGGACCTGGCTGTGGACCCGAATATACTGGACGGGAAACTGGTAAAGATAGGTGAAAGCTATACGGTGGAAAACCTGCTGGAGCGCATGATAGAACACTCGGACAACGAGGCAAAAGAGATGCTGTTGGCTATAATAGGAGAACAGTTTCTGGTAAAGGTTATAGAAGATATAGGTATATACCTGAAGGGAGTAAATGCAGCGAATGATTTTGTATCAGTAAAGCAGTACTCAGGATTTTTCCGATTGATGTATAATGCCACCTACCTGAACAGAGAAATGTCGGAAAAGGCATTGAGCATACTGGCTAAAACCAGTTTTGAAAAAGGGCTAACAGCCAAGCTGCCGACAGGTACAGTAGTGTCCCATAAATTTGGAGAAAGGGGAATGGCCGATAGTAATTTGAGACAACTACATGATTGTGGAATAGTCTATTTTAAAGGTAACCCATACCTGGTATGCGTAATGACACGCGGTACGGATTTTGATAAGCAAGGAGCTGCCATAGCGGAGATATCGGCCATCATCTACAAAAATGTAGAGGAGGCAAACCAATAGCCTACCAGTCAATTGACTAATAAGTTACAGATGTTTTAGCATAAAATGCTGTGCTTTACGTCTTAACTGCTACATTGCCGGATAAGGCAATAGCAATAAACAAAGGAGCATGAAAATAAGAGCGATAGTAACAGGAGCAACCGGCATGGTAGGTGAAGGGGTACTGAGCGAATGCCTGCGCAATGATGCTGTAGAGCATGTACTGGTAATAAACCGTAAGCCATGCGGTGTAGCACACCCAAAGCTGAAGGAAATAATACACAGCGACTTCTATGACCTGTCAGCAATAAGGGATCAACTAAAAGGCTATAATGCCTGTTACTTTTGTCTGGGAGTAAGCTCCGTAGGCATGGAGGAAGATGAATACAAAAAACTGACTTATGACCTAACCATGCATGTAGCAGAAACACTAGCAGGACTGAATCCCGAAATGGTATTCTGCTATGTATCCGGCAGCGCTACAGATAGTACGGAAAAAGGAAGTGTAATGTGGGCAAGAGTAAAGGGCAAAACCGAAAATGACCTGATGAAGCTGCCCTTCAGGAAAGTATATGCTTTCCGCCCGGGATTTATGAAAGCAGATGAAGGAGCTAAGAATACCCTGAAATACTATAAATACCTAGCTTGGACATACCCAGTATTGCGAAGGCTTTTCCCGTCATTTGTAAGTACCCTGCGCGAAGTGGGCCAGGCTATGATAAAGGCTACGACCAAAGGTTATGGCAAAAATATACTGGAAGTAAAAGACATAGTAGCATTGGCAAAAATGTGATAGGATATGGACGCTGTGTTGAAGAAATTGAGGTTATTAAATGGCGGCATAGTGCTGAATGCCCCTGAAGAAGTGGCCAAAGAACTTAGGCAGGCAGGTTTTGTAAGCAAGCTAGAAAGTAAAGGCGGAAATGAAAATACTATAGTGTTTTTGGCTGATAGAAAAGCTGCAATTAGCTTTCTGCAAAAGCAACTGAAAGAGATAAAATATGACGGATTGCTGTGGCTACTATATCCTAAAGCAGCATCGGGCATAAAAACAGATATAAACCGCACATCCCTTTGGGAACTGGCTGCGCCATTTGGTATAAGACCTGTAACCAATATTTCGTTCAGCGATGAGTGGAGCGCGTTGCGGTTCAGGCCGATTGATGCGGTAGGGAAATAAAAAGCCATACTTAGCTATGCTAAGTATGGCTTTAAAAAATCAGCCATGCGCTATTTGCCGTGAAATACCTTATCGAAAAAGGTTAGCATCTCATTAAAGGATGCCGTATCAGCAGCTTCATTATAGGCAATAGGAATCGAGAATTTCTTGCCATTAGCCGTAGCATCGGGGTTGCTGAAAGCATGCGTAGCACCCGGGTATGATTTAAAAGTATAGGAAGCACCAATGCTATCCATCTGCTTTTTGAATTGAGCCACCTCTTCGGGCTTTACAAACTGGTCGTCTTCGCCATGTAAAACCAAGATGTCAGCCTTCAGTAGTTCTTTATTTACCGGCACACCTGCCAGACCGCCATGGAAGCTAACAGCACCTTTGATGTCCTCTCCCATCCGGGCCATATTGAGTGCCATGGCACCACCAAAGCAGTAGCCGATAACAGCTACATCAGAACCATCGGCCTCAACGTAGCCTTTGGCTTTTGCCAAAGCTGCATCGAAGCGGCTTTTGGCAAGCTGAGGATCGCGGTAGAATGCACCCGATAAAGTTCCTGCATCCTGTGGATTGGTGGCAACAATTCCGTTGCCATACATATCTACCACCAAGGCAAAATAACCAAGCCTGGCCAACTGGCGGGCGCGTTCTTTGACATAATCGCTTAGTCCCCACCATTCGGGGATGATAAGCACAACGGCCCGCTTGCCATTGGCAGCTTCGTTGAAGGCAACAAAGCTTTTAGCAGTAGTAGAATCTACAGGGTAGGATATTGTTTCTTCTTTGATACGGACCTCCGGGCCATACGCAAGTTCCGCAGGAGCTGGCTTATTGCCGGTACAGGAATTGATCATCAAAAAAGTGATGATAAGAGGGATGAATTTCAAGTATTTCATGTGAGGTATTTTCTTGTGGATGAAGGAACAAAAAAAGAAGGAATTGGTTTAAGAAATAAAATAAGGTTGAGTAGATTACGTTAGATTCCGGTTCTATTCTACCGTAAATAAGAGCTAATGACATACATACCACCAGACAAATTGAAATACCCAATAGGCACATTTGTAATGCCCCAAACATTGGATAATGAACTACTGGCTGAATGGCTAACCAATATAGCCACACTGCCTGCAAGACTGGAGGCGGCAGTAGCAAACCTTACACCCCAACAACTAGACACGCCCTACCGACAGGGAGGATGGAGCATAAAACAAGTGGTGCATCACCTGGCCGATAGCCATATCAACAGTTTTATAAGAGTTAAACTGGCGCTGACAGAAGACAACCCAACGATAAAGCCCTACTATGAAGATAGATTTGCAGAGTTGACAGATGGAACTACCAACAATATAACCGCAAGCATAGACATACTGAAAGGTGTACATGCCAGATGGATAGTGCTACTGAAAAGCCTGACAGATGAACAACTTCAAAGAACCTTTATCCACCCTGAGCATGGCAGAATGATAAGAATAACTGAGACAATCGGAGTATATGCATGGCATGGAAACCACCACCTGGCGCAGATAACGGAACTAAAGCTGAGACAGGGTTGGTAATAACTGCTGCTAAACAGGAACATTTTTATTTGTGATTTAGCTTTTATTTGAATTATGGAATCTTACAGGATTCTACATCTACCAAACAAATCAACCTGATATGAAAAGTACCGTAATATTTGTTGCCCTGATTCTATCCGTTCTTGTATGGAGCTGCAACCAAAGCGCTAAAGAACAAAGAGCCGCCAGCCGTGAAAAAGAGATGGAGCTCAATTCGCCACCACAACCTGCCCAGGATGAGGTATCGAAAGAAAGCGAAAGCAACGGTGTAGACAGGAAGTTTATCCGCACAGCTGACCTGAAGTTTAAAGTAAAAAGTGTAAGTGAAACCACAACCAGCATAGAAGATCTGACCAACCGGGAAGGAGGATTTGTAACCTATACCAACCTAAGCAGCAGTATAGATAATGTAAGCACTATAAAGATAAGCGAGGATAGCCTGCTGGAAACTACGTACTATACTGTGACCAACTCCATAACCATACGCGTACCAAATTACAAACTGGACAGCATACTGAAAACAATAGCCAAATACGCCACCTATCTGGACTACAGAACTATAAAAGCAGATGATGTGGCGCTTCAATTACTGACTAACAGGCTAACCCAAAAGCGCGCTGCACTTGCTCAAAAAAGATTGGCCGGCGGAGGGAAATCCAATGGTACTATTGGTAGCATATATACCGAAGAATCGATGCTGGACAGGCAAGAAGAAGCAGATAATGCCAAGGTGGCGAACCTGTCACTAAATGACCAGATAAACTACAGCACAGTTAACCTGCTTATTTACCAAAGACAAACATTGAAAAGAGAACGGGTGGCAAATGATGCCAACATAGAGGAATACAAACCGGCATTTGGCAGCAAGGCATGGGCGGCATTGAAATCCGGCTGGCATGGATTGGAGCAGTTTATTCTGATTCTGCTGGAGATTTGGTGGCTACTATTATTAATAGGTATAGCCATATTCCTATACAGGAGATTCGGTAACCGTTTGGTAAAATAAAAAGTTGTCAGTTCATCTTTTATCATTATATATACGGTTCAAATAACCGTTTAATATGCTAAAAAAGGTAATTAAGGTAGTAGGAATTGGTTTAATCGTTGTGGTTGTCGGACTTGGAATAACTATAACCTATATCAAAATGGCGTTGCCAAATGTAGGTGAAGCACCAAAGCTGGTAGTGGAAAGCAGTCCGAAACTGGTAGCCCGTGGTGAATACCTGGCAAACCATGTAATGGTATGTATGGATTGCCATGGAACCCGTGACTGGAGCAAGTTTTCGGGGCCAATGTTGAAAGGGCACGAAGGGATAGGCGGTGAAGTGTTTGACCAGAAGTTTGGATTCCCGGGTAGATTCACCTCTAAGAACATAACGCCGGCCAATCTGAGCAGTTGGTCGGATGGGGAATTATTTAAGTGCATTACTACAGGAGTAAACAAGGACAATAAAGCACTGTTTCCGATTATGCCCTATAAAAATTATGGTCAACTGGATGAGGAGGATATAAATGCGGTAATTGCATATCTGCGCACTTTGCCTGCACAGGAAAGCAAGATAGAAGCAAGCAAGGCAGATTTTCCGTTCAATATTATACTGAACACCATTCCCGTAAAAGCTGCATTGCAAAAACGCCCTGCTCCTTCCGATCCCATTGCTTATGGCAAATATATGATAACAGCAGCAGGCTGCATGGAATGCCACACTAAACAAGAGAAAGGAACGGTTGTTGGCGAATTAGGTGCAGGGGGCTTTGAGTTTAGCATGGGGAATGGTAAGGTAGTGCGCTCGGCAAACATAACTCCCCATGAAACGGGTTTGGCGGAATGGAGCCGTGAGGCATTCATCAACAGGTTCAAGATGTATGCCGACAGTAGCTATGTTCACCCTACAGTAGATTTGGCCAAAGGCGAGTTTCAAACAGTAATGCCATGGACAATGTATGCCGGCATGACGACTGACGACCTTGGGGCCATATATGATTATCTGCGGACAATTAAGCCTGTAAGCAGCAAGATAACCAGATTTGAGGCTTCGCTGAAATAGGTAGCTAAGGCTTTACCGCCAGTTTACCGATATTCAATATCATACGTTTGAACAGAGGGCCACGGGTTCCGGGGCGGTTATGTACATAGCCATCGAAGAACATCTTGGTATAGATAATAGAGAATAAGGCACAGTTTACGTGGTTAAACTTTTTGCCTGCACGCCATAAAACCACATTTTTACTACCGTTCTTTTTCATGGTTTCATAAGCCTTCAAAGAGTTTTTGTAGGTAACCTGCTTATCGCCATTGCAATAGCAAAGCTGCATGGGCGCTTCAGGCTTCCAATCGTAAACGCTGTTATCAACCAAAAACTTCTTAAAACCCATCTCCGGATTGGTTTCATATTCGTTGTAAAACTCTTTTGATACAGAGGTAAAAGCCACATGTGGCATTACCTTGCCAATTTCTTCTACAGGATAGTTACCATCGAGTAAGATTGGAATCTTCTTGTTGTAAGGCGCGGCGAAAACATTGTGTATGCCAAGTGTATCGTTGTTCACATCGAAATATGCCTTGAACAGATAAGCAAGGAAGCCAGGGTATTCATAATACTTATTGCGGCCTTCGGTAACAGTCATCAGCATATCATAGGGGCCGCTCATAGGCGATGAAGCGGTAACCTTGAATCTGTCTGAGTATTGCTCCTGTAGCAGCCTGTGCGTAGCCATAGCTGCATGGCCGCCTTGCGAGTAACCGGTAACGAACAATTGCTTCATGCCCTTGATGCCAAAAGTGTCTTTGTTATCAATTACAGCACGCAGCATATCTACAGATGCTCCAGCCTCGGTAGCTGCATGCAGGTAGAGTTGGTTGCAATCCTGTCCACTGGCTTTACCAACGTAGTCAGGATATATAACCACATAGTCGCTGGTAGCAAAAGCCAATGCTGCAGATTGCTCGCCAAGCATATCTATAGGTCGCTCATTGCAAAACTCTGTGCCGTGATCGTATATCATAAATGGGAGGTCTACCCTTTCCCCAACAGGAGAGAAAAGAAGACCAGAAGCCCTGACAATACTATCATTGTGATAGCCAGTAGTATAAATGATTTCATAGATATTCACTCCTCTGTTGGCAGCAAGAAACATCTTCGGAATCTTATGTTCTTTGAAAAAAGCTTTCAGTTGCTCGGAAGAGATGCTACGCTTCAATTCATAGCTAATGATTTTGCCTGTGGCTGAAGAATCCGGAGCTGCATATAAGCCTTTGAATGTCAATAAAATAATGAAACAAACAAGGGTAAAAACCTTTTTCATAGGTGAATAAAAACTATTAAACTGAAGAATGCTACAAAAGTAATTTGAAATAAAATAGCAAATGGTTAATATGCTACTGATTAGGGTTATTTTTTAGTTAAAAAAGCATATCCCTGACAAGGTAGAATACATACAAATTTAAGTATTACGGAAATTAAGTTCCGAGCATAAAAAAAGTCCTGCAGAAATGCAGGACTTTAATTTTAGTAGGGCGATTAATGGGGCTCGAACCCACGACCAATGGTACCACAAACCACTACTCTAACCAACTGAGCTATAATCGCCGTGTACGCTGCAAATATAGCTTTTCGCAAATAATAGCAAAACAGTTTGATGAGAATATTTCAAAAAAGATTTGGAAACCTTTATCGCACAACAGTTAGCGGACCATTAAACTCTTTATCCTGACCATTAAAGTTGATGCGGATGATATAGTAATAGGTAGCCCCGGGTAGCTCATTACCCTTCCAGGTACCGTTCCAGTTATTGGCATAAGGCCTTTGAAAAAACACCTCATCGCCCCAACGGTTGATAATGCGCACCTGATTTTCGGGATAGCGGTCCAGGTCTCGAATATACCATGTATCGTTATAAGCATCACCGTTTGGCGTTATTACATTTGGTATAAAGAAATCATCAAAAGGTTTATCAATCACAGTAATCTTAACACGTGCCGTATCGTTACATCCCTTACCATCTTCCACCAATACCGTATACACAAAGTTAGAATCCGGCCAAACAGATGCGGTAGGCGAAAATTTATCTGCAATATGATTATCGGTCAGCCAGGTATAAGTTGAACCGCCTGAAGCATAAACATTAATCGTATCGAATCGCCAGATGGTGGTATCAGCATAGGCAATAGCGAAAGGCAAAGAAGTATTGGCCAATGCAAAAGGTGAATAGTTATAATTATTCCAGCTAACCTTATAAATACGGTTAAAAGGCGCACCCGCAATAATTCCTGTGCGGTCTATACTTTCCCACTGAGGTTTATTCTGCCAATGGGCTATATCGCTCCAGCTACCATCCGCTATGGTATCATAAAAGATAGTGATTACCGCACTATCAGCACCCAACGGATGATATAAGCGGTGATACCAGTCGGGGTTTATTTCGCATACCAAGTGAAAGCGCTTATCCCTGTCAAAGCCTTCTGTTGTCGCATCAACATTAGCAAAGCGGGCTTTATAATAATTAAGCGAGGCCTTAACAGGCTCAATGGTTACCGGTCTGTATCGGGATATACCAAAGTTTGACCCTACCGGGAAAAGATAGGGATGAATAGCTGTTGTATAGCGAAGCAGACCTCCGTCTTCTAAACTGGAAAGAAAACCAGTGGTACGCTGAACAGAGGCGGTATCAGGATTAGTAACAATTATAGTATTTGTATCTGCATTCAGTTCCAGGTCATTCAGGTAAAGGGTTCCATCTACATAAGCATCCAAATCTGCATACTTAACCCCTCCTGTTTTTAATACCAGATTATGGAAGTGGGTTTCATCCTTCCCCATGATGCGCTGGTCATTATTGGCATATAAAAAAACATAGCCCGCACCTATAGAATCGAAAGCCCGGTTGCCTGCATCGTTGGTCCAGTCGCCGGTAACAAAAATAGAGTCTGTGTTATTGTATATGCCGCTAAGGCTATTATAGGCATCGCCATTTATGGATAAATAGGCTTTATCCTTGATAGACACAAGTGCCCCTGCATTACTCCAAAACGCTTGCTGCGCTGAAGTCTGCAAATGGATGTATACCAGTAAAAGAAGGAAAATACGTTTCAATACCCAGCTTTGATAGGCTAAAGATAGGATTTTCTATTCAGCTACCTATTCCATTTGTACTAAATATTTAAACCGTAAATGAACACTTTACATAAAAGCCTGTTGTACTGTTAAAATACATCTCTTGAATACGACATCAACCATACTGATTGAGGACAAATCTATAGTACCTGCAGAGTTTGACAAGATTGCATACAGGTATGACTTAGCTACATATTTTAGTCGTGGTTACATGGACGATATGCGCGAAAGTGCAAAAAGACTAAATTTGAAAGGTGATGAAAAACTACTGGACCTTTGTTGTGGAACAGGCAAGTCTACATTGGCATGCATTGAGCAATTGACAACCGGAACAATAATCGGGGTAGATAACTCCATAGAAATGTTGACCGTAGCAAAATCAAAGTTTAAGGAATATGGAAGCCGCGTTCAATTTGAACAGCAGGATGCCATGCATCTGACTTTTGAAGAAAACAGCTTTGATGTGATATTTATGGCATATGGAATACGGAATATGCCCGATTATGAGCTATGCCTGCAAAACCTGAAACGAATATTGAAACCGGGTGGCAAAATCTGCTTCCATGAGTATTCGCTGGCAGATAATTTCTATTCACGACCTGCCTGGATTATCTTAGGCTACTTGTTCCTTATACCGTTCTGCACATTGCTTTCCGGCAACTTTACCATATTCCATTACCTGGTGAAAAGCGTGTTGGCTTTCCCCAACCCAAAACAGTTTTCGGCAATGCTTACAAAAAATGGTTTTAGCCAAGTGAGTGCCACTCCCCTTCTGGAATGGCGCAGACCTTTTATGCATACTTTTATTGCCGTTAAATAATTTAGTGCAAAACCTGCACTTTATATTTGCCACATGACGTTCCTTAGAAAATTTGAAGTTTGTTGCGCAATTGCGATTATTCTATCCAGTTGCAAACCACTTATGACAAAACCTGATCAGCCCACACAATCAGACTCCCTGACAAATGAAATGGCTGAAGTAACAGGTAATGACAGTACAACTGCTGAAGAGCAATACCAGATCAACTATGTATTGATAACAGATACAGGAAAGGACTATTACCTGCTGGATGAAGGGATGTATGCAGTAAGCAAAATGACAGGAATTAAGACAGATACAATGGACAGAGCTTTTGACCCAATCACAAACAAAATTGCGCTATCTGAAAATTCTGAGGATGAAATGTGGAGAGGAGATTACTACCCCCGAAGAATGGGTGAAGATTTTATGAGTATGGAACACCTTGATTACTATACTGACAGCTCCGATGCTAAAACAATCGCTGTGGTAGCAGGTATATTTCCGGAAAAAGAAAAAGCTGACAGTATGCTTAGCGCAATTAAAAAGCATGCACCAAATGCCTTTCTCTTAAAATCCAACATATACATGGGATGTATGCACTAGCCTATATTACAATCTTTATTTAGAACTGAAACAACAGCTTTAGATACAGCCTTAGCATCATTCCAAATCATCAAATGGACTCCTTGCAGAACCAATGCACCATTTATCAGGGATAATGGCAAAATTCTATCCTTTTCTCTATGTATATGCGCATATTTTGAAGGCACAATTTTGTTATCCCACAGCACTATTGCATTAATTGCCATTTCAAAAATGCGGTATCAGTATCCCTCAATATTCCTTTAAGCTATGCTTTGTCTTCTATAGACTGTACATCAAACAACCAATAGCTCAATGGGTTTGCCCATTTCAAAAAGACAGTAGGAATTATGCGGTGCAGCCTAATCTTACCAGCTACTCTGTACAACCATGGTATCTCATTTTTGGTTTTAGCAGTCGAGATCAGAATCACTTTTTCAGTAGGTATCAACTTAGATACTTCTATTGCTACCATACCTCCAAATGAGAGACGCAACAATACTGGATTTGACTCCGGTATTTTACTTGATAAACGTGCAGCATACTCAGCTATTGCTTCTCCTGCCTTTGGTATTTCCCATTGAATAAAGTTCAATGTATATCCCTGTAGCTCAAGACGCCCAAATACTTTTTCGTCTGCTCCCAATCCGCTAAAGCAGTAAAGGTTTTTCATAATTCTATATTAGGGTCAAAAGTTACAACAATGAAAAGGCCGGCTTAAAGCCGGCCTTTTATCTTGAAAAAAGTTGTTTATCTAATAAGTGTAAGAGTACCCTTATACTCATTATTAGTATGGTTATCCAACCAGGTATATTTAGCTATATATACATATACATCAGGGTTTAGCTTTAAACCTTTGCTGTATCCGTCCCAAACAAAGGAAGGGTCATTTGATTGGTATACCAATTCACCCCATCGGTTAAATACCTGCACCTCAAATCTCTTCACTGCCTTCGCATTTCCGTATATCTGCCATGTATCGTTTTGCCCGTCATCATTCGGCGAGAAAAGGTTTGGTATATACAGGTCGTAATTAGATACCACTTTCACCTCAAATGTGCCTGTACCGGTACAACCACTATCTGTAACAGCAGTAACCGTGTAAGTTTGAGAATATATTCCCGTAAAGGTAGGATTGTCACAATCTGTGCAGCTCAATCCCTGTGCGGGCGACCATTGGTATATGATAGTGCCTGTTTGATTGGTATTAGTACTCAACTCAATACTTTCTCCCAGATCGATAACCGTAGGCGATGGAGATACATAGATAGTAACGGAATCCGGCTCGGTAATTGTAGCCACCTCAACCGAAGAGCAACCTTTGCTATCTGTTACAGTTACAGAGTAATTACCCACATCTAATCCTGAAAGAAATCCCGAAGTATTGGTTTGGTTATTAGAATAAGTATAGCTGTAGGTTGGGTTACCACCACTTGTTGTAAGCAGCAATGTTCCATTGGCAGCATTAAAGCACCTGGCATTTGTTGCAGTTATATCACTTACAATTTCTGTAGGCTGGTTTATGTTTACTGTATTTACGCCTGTACATCCATTTGCATCAGTTACTGATATGGAATAACTGCCTCCGGTAAGGCCGGTAAAACTACCATTAGCTGAATTGAAAGAATTAACCCCATCGGAAGCTACAAAGCTGTATGGCGTTGTACCTCCACCGGCAGTAGCTGTTATGGTACCATTCAGGTCTCCGAAACAGGCTGTAGGGGTAGATGTTGCACTAACAGTAACAGGCGCAGGTTCCGCAACTGTCGCAGTTTGGACTTTGCTGCATCCATTGCCATCAGATACCGTTACACTATATGACCCGGCAGGTACTCCCGAAGCAGTATTTGTTGTGCTGACATTTGGTTGCCATGCATAGGTATATCCGGCACCCGGTGTACCGCCTGTAGCCGTTATTGTGATACTACCTGTAGCGCCAGCTGCGCAAAGAGCATCAGAATGTGTTTCACCGGTTGTAATCTGTGTAGGTTCATTTACTGTAAACGTACCTATCTGGCGGCAAGAACTGGCGTCGGCCGCTGTTACAGAATATGTTCCAGCAACAGGTGTTATTGTTTGAGTGTTTCCTGCCCCTGGTGCTGTCCACATATAGGTATAAGGTCCTGTGCCAACATTAGGGTTTGCTGTAGCAGAGCCTGTACCGCCAAAACAAGTAGCATCCGTAGCAGTAACCGGTAATACCTGCGGAGCAGGTTCATTGATGGTTACGCTATTGGTTAATGTACATAAGTTGGCATCGGTGGCTGTAACTGTATAGGTTCCTGCCGGTAATCCTGTTATTGCACTTCCGCTCCTGTTACCTGTCCACTGATAGGAAACCGCCCCGGTGGCGTTTACAAAGTTGGCTGATGCGTCTCCATTTATACCTCCATTACAAGTGTTATCCGTTGAATTGAGTACCAGGCTCTGAGGCTGAGGCTCAGTTATTGTTTCGCTTACAGCAGCCGTACAGCCACGGGCATCAGTAACATTGCCAGCGTATGTATTAGGCGCCAATCCACCTACCGTTGAAGTACCTGCAGGCACAGGATTGCCAAGGAATGTAAATGGAGCAGTACCACCTCCCACGGTAATTGTAATAGTACCATTTGCAGCTCCGTAGCATTTAACATCGGTATGGCTGGTAGAAGCGGTAAGTACAGCAGGTTCTATTATTACAACAGAAATTGTCTTGGTACAATTATTGGCATCGGTAACAGTAACGATATAAGTTGCGGCAGGAATACCTGTTCTGTCCTCCGTAGTTGGCCCATCGCTCCATGCGTAGGTATATGGCGCTACGCCTCCCGAGGCTGTAATATCTATGGAACCTGTCCCCGACCCGAAGCACGGTAAATCCAGGTGCGTTTCGGTTACCAGCAATACTGGTGGTTCGCTTATTGTTACAGTAAGTGTTTGCGTACAGTTATTAGCATCTGTTACGGTAAGATTATACGTACCGGCAGCAAGCCCTGAGCGATCTTCGGTTGTTACTGTTCCCCAGTTATATGAGTAAGGCGCAATACCTCCGCTGACAGTCACATCTATAGAGCCTGTTGAAGCGCCATTGCAAGACACAGGAACATGGGTTTCTGTTATATTAATTGCAGCAGGTTCAGTTATTGTTTCAGTAACCGCCACTGTACATCCATTCGCATCTGTTACATTGCCTGCATAGGTATTTGGACCTTGTCCTGGTAATGTAGTTGTGCCGGCAGGAACCGGATTACCCAGAAAATTATACGGTGCAGTTCCGCCTCCTACTGTCAGCGTTAGTGTACCATCAGCGGCTCCATTACAGGTAACATCAGTATGAGCCGAGGTGGCTGTGAATAAGGTTGGTTCTGTAATAACTACACTTATTGTT